>NZ_JBHIRA010000002.1:0-279470 GCF_042196825.1 Bartonella sp. AC10YNML
TCTTCCCATGATCAACGTGACCAATCGTACCAATATTAACATGCGGTTTTGTTCGTTCAAACTTGCTCTTCGCCATTGCTATTAATCTCTTGTTTTATTCCCTATTTTTATTAGCACCTAGGGACAGTTCTGCAAAACTTAAGTCTGACCAGACTGTAAACAGCCCAATCACCACAACTCTTAGACGGAAAACCCCACCAAATCTATAAATGGAATATCCTCCATCATACCTATTTGCCCAATCATCAACAACCATTTGGAGCGGGTAGCGGGAATCGAACCCGCATATTCAGCTTGGAAGGCTGCTGCTCTACCATTGAGCTATACCCGCATGACCCACGTACTAACTCTCCTTCGATGAATGGTGGAGGGGGTTGGATTCGAACCAACGTAGCATACGCAACGGATTTACAGTCCGCCCCCTTTAACCACTCGGGCACCCCTCCATTACACCGATAAAGTCGCGCAATGAGACATCACGACAACCATCTTGAATACCCATTCAATTCAATCTGATTGCGAAGTGGTTATGACGATTACTATTGTATCTGTCAACAGAATAAATACAATTCTGTACAAATTTCCTGCTCATAATTTTAAATCATAGATTTTTTCTCTCTATTTTTCTTATTAACACGTTATAAAGAAGCTATGAAAGAAAAAACATCACAAAATTCTCATTATGCTCGTTTGCGTCGCCGATATCGCGATACAAAAGGCTCTCCTTCTCGATCTTTTACACACCCAAAGAAGAAAGCTGCTTCTTTACAGCAAGAGATCATCCATCTTTATGGCATTCATTCTGTTCAGGCTGCTTTAGAAAACCCAAAAAGAATTTTAAAATGTCTTTACGTTACACAAAATGCCTTAAAACGATTAAATATATCCGAATCAGATTATCCTTGCTCTGTTACATTATGCACGCCCAAATATCTTGATTCGCTTGTTGGAAGTGAAGCAGTTCATCAAGGTGTTGTGTTGGAAACTCTCCCCCTCAAACCATGCAAACTGTCGGAACTAACCAATACTGATCTGGTCATTGTCATGGATCAAATTACCGATCCACATAATGTTGGCGCTATTATGCGCTCTGCAGTCGCATTGAAAGCTAAAGCACTTATTACAACTTGCCGTCACTCTCCCCACGAAAGCGGTGTTCTTGCGAAAGCAGCATCTGGAGCTCTGGAAATGATTCATTATATTACCGTACGAAACCTTGCTGAAGCTCTTCAAGAACTTCATCAAACAGGTTTCACAAGCTTTGGTCTCGATTCAGAAGGTGAACAACCTCTAGAAACAGCATTAAAAGGAAATAAAATTGCTCTTGTTTTAGGAGCAGAAGGTAAAGGCTTGCGTAAAAAAACACGCGAAACCGTTTGCGCTTTAACACGCCTTGATATGCCTGGACATATTAAATCATTAAATGTTTCAAATGCAGCAACAATAGCTCTTTATGTGGCACATCAATATCTTAGATTCTAGTTTTTAATTTTTTGTGAAACATCAAAAAAACCAACCAACAAAAAACCCGCAAGAAATCCGCCAATATGAGCTTCCCATGCTATTGAGATGCCATTTTCTTCAAACAAAATAGAAGAAATACCTATGATAAAATCAGTCGTCAGCCATACACTCATATAAACAAGAACCCCCTTAGAACACAGAGCTTTTTTGACAGACAATAAAGGTCCCAAAAGTTTTTCGTTCTGCGCATTGACAGCTAGATTACCACTAGGAAAACCGTAACGTGCAATAGCACCCATCATTCCAGATACGGCACCTGACGCCCCAATAAGTGATATGGTACTTTCTTGATGAAATGTAAAATAAGTCAAAACAGAAATAACTGCCGTTAACACCCAAAAAATTAAAAAACGTAAAACACCAAAATGCCTTGCTAAAGGAGAGCCGAAAACCAAAAGCCAAACCATATTAAGAGCAACATGTTTAAAACTACTATGCATAAATGAATAACTTACCATGGTATAACAAAATGCTACAGGATGCCTCTTAAACAATGCTGGTATAAATGAAAAAAACTCAAGGCTTTCAACATAAACATGATGAGAAAAAAAATACTGAGAAATGCAATAAAGACAAAAACAAAATGCTATCAAAACAACTATAATAAATGGAACATTCAATAAGGGTTCTTTAGGTTGTTTCGGCAATCGGGAAACATCATTATGTTGGTGACTAGAAACTTTCATTGTATAAAATCTCGTATTTTTTAGAAAATGGGTTATTCTTTATACAAAATAAATATACCATTCCCAGTGATGCAGAATCTTCTCAACGCCTCCGAAGCCCCTTTTTAAATTTTCAATAGCTCTACATGAAAACACGTGTATTTTATACAAAAGATTTTAAAAAGTATGGATATCAAGAATATGATTTACAAACTTAGTGGTATCCTGCTTACTTAAATGTGAAATTACCATGCAATATACAAGAACTTACGAATAGACAAACTCACTTATGAGGTGGTGTATAATAAAAATATATAAACATTCTTTTCTTACTAGAAATATATTGATTATTGCATTTCTTAAACAAGCTATACCTCGATTGATAAACTTTAAAGAATCTTAAATCTCAATTTTTCCATTAATATGGCCTGCATTGCTTCTACGCTTTGAACGAAAAACGACATCTCTATGAGAAAAAATACCAATACAGCGTTCTCTAGATATAATAATTGGTGTTTCATGATGAATTACTTACTTGATAGTCTGTTTCCCTCATACATGCAAAAGCGTCAGTTCATCTCTTTAACAAATATAAACAAGCCTTTCATTTCAACCTTTAACAGATATAATTCAAGAACTATCTCTTATGAAACACTGAAAAAACATGTTGATTCTAATGATGCATCTTTGAATTTAAACAGTTCATGACGGAATTTTTTATTCCTTTCTCAGACAGTCTTATTGACACATCCGCCACTTGTAACGCGCAAGAGAATAGTTTGGATTATTTAATATAAAAAATTAAATGAGGTAATCATAGGAATTTGCTATTAAGTTGTAAAATGATAAAGGACTATTATAAATCAATGTATTATAAATAGATAACACACTAATTATTGAAGAGAACGATCTTGAGAACTCTGCTTGCAATCCTTTAACCACACATCATAAATAGGATGCTCAACAGCGTTCAAACCAGGACTATCTGCAAACATCCATCCTGTAAAAATACGCCGTATTTTTTTATCTAATGTTACTTCATTGACTTCAACAAAACCAGTTGTACGCGTGGGTTCATCTTTAGAACTCGTATAACATGCACGTGGTGTTACCTGTAATGCGCCGTACTGATAAATTTTACCAAGAGTAACTTCAAAACGTGTGGTCCGTCCCGTGATTTTGTCAAGACCTGCAAAAACAGCAATTCCATTGCTAATACGCTCAGCCCGCACTCCATTATTTAAGGATAAAAACACTAAAATTCCCATAAAAAAAATATATATAAAATGCCTCACCCCTAACAATAAAAAAAATCTCATCATATCAAAATCAATCGCACCTTAAAAAATAATTCTTTTCATAACATAGAGTCAAATAAGACAAAAATACACACGTACATTAAAAAACATGTTATTTTTTAGGTGACCAAGAATCATAATCTTCATGCACACAAGAATGCTCTCCATTGAAAGTGATAGCCCCCTTTGGTCGATAGCCCTCACTTGTTCCTGTCATATTTGCAACATGAGGCTTTTCCCATTCATAAGGATGATAATCCTCTTGTGTTGGTGGACACTCACAGCGATGATGAATCCAGCCGTGCCAACCTGGTGGAATAGTAGAGGCCTCAGAATAGTCTTTATAGATAACCCAACGATGCGGATAACCATCCTTATGAAGTCCTCCTTCATAATATATATTTCCAAACTGATCTTCCCCTATCCGCTTACCTTTGCGCCATGTGAAAAAACGCGTACCAATGGTATTTCCATTCCACCATGTGAAGATTTGCTTTAAAAAACGAGCCATCTGCTATTCCATTCATTTAGTGCGCTCATGAAATTAATCGTTTGAATAAAATTATTAACGATTGAAATTATCGAAAAAGTTACTAGTAAATTCAACTACAATTCCAATTGATAGGTTAACGTGCTATCCTTTAATTTCAAGAAGATATCATATGTATGGCTTCTTCTCCACCCCATAAAATTTAATCTATGCCAAGTTTCATCTTAACCAATTCATTAACAGCTTGGGGATTTGCCTTACCACCTGTTGCTTTCATTACCTGTCCAACAAACCAACTAGCTAAAGCAGGTTTGTGCTTTGCTTGCGCAACTTTATCAGAATTATTGGCAACGATCTCATCAACAGCTCTTTCAATAGCCATTGTATCCGTTACCTGCTTCATATTTCGCTCTTCTACAATTTGGCGTGCATCTCCCCCCTCATTCCAAATAATCTCAAAAAGATCTTTGGCAATTTTTCCAGAAATAACTCCTTCTTTTATAAGATCAATAATGCTTCCTAATTGATTTGGCGATACTGGTGACTCTTCAATCTCACGATTATTTTTATTTAAAGCCCCTAAAAGGTCGTTAATCACCCAATTGGCAACTATTTTTCCATCACGCCCACGCGCTACTTCTTCAAAATAATCAGCAATAGCCTTTTCTGTCACAAGAATGGAAGCATCATACACTGTCAATCCCATTTCCTTAACAAAACGTGCTTTTATAGCGTCAGGTAACTCTGGTAAGTCTGCTGCCAAAGCATCCACAAATGCTTGATCAAATTCTAATGGTAAAAGATCAGGATCAGGAAAATAACGATAGTCATGCGCTTCTTCCTTTGAGCGCATAGAGCGCGTTTCACCTTTAGCGGCATCAAAAAGCCGAGTCTCTTGATCTATGACGCCTCCATCTTCTAAAATTGCGATCTGACGACGCGCTTCATACTCAATTGCTTGGCCAATAAAGCGAATAGAATTAACATTTTTGATTTCACAACGCGTTCCAAACTTTTCACCAGGACGACGAACGGATACATTGACATCCGCACGCATAGAACCTTCATCCATATTACCATCGCAGGTGCCCAAATAACGAACAATTGTACGCAATTTTGTCATATAGGCTTTGGCTTCATCTGATGAGCGCATATCAGGCTTGGAAACAATTTCCATAAGAGCAACACCAGAACGATTAAGATCCACAAAAGACATCGTTGGATGTTGGTCGTGCATCGATTTTCCAGCATCCTGTTCAAGATGCAACCTCTCAATTCCCACTTCTATATCCTCAAATTGGCCATTCGAATCTGGACCAACAGATATGATAATCTTCCCCTCTCCTACAATGGGATAGTGAAACTGAGAAATCTGATATCCCTGCGGTAAATCTGGATAAAAATAATTTTTTCGATCAAAAACAGATTTTAAATTAATACGCGCCTTTAATCCTAACCCCGTTCGAATCGCTTGACGAACACACTCTTGATTAAGAACAGGCAACATACCTGGCATAGCTGCATCAATAAGGGATACATGATTGTTTGGCTCTGCTCCAAATTTGGTGGATGCTCCTGAAAAAAGTTTCGAATTTGATATGATTTGCGCATGAACCTCCATGCCAATTATGACTTCCCAATCACCTGTAACTCCAGAAATAAAACGCTTAGAATCAGGAATACGCGTATCAATGATGCTCATTGCCAATCCATTACCAATATTTAAAATTCACTCATGGCTTATCTAAAACCATTCTCAGTGCAATCTTAGGATATAAATCTTACAACACAAGCCCGATTTTATCGGGCTTGTGTTGTTTGCATAAATATTAAGCTTTTTTAGGAGCCTTTTTCTTAACTGATGTTTTCTCTGCGGACTTTTCCTTCACTGCAGATTTTTTCTTTGCTGGCTTTTTTTCAATAACATCTGATTCGTCATATTCTTTCATCAACTCTTCAACCGTCACTTCTTTATCTATGACTTTTATCTGTGCCAATAAATGATCAATGACCTTTTCTTCAAAAATCGGAGCACGCAGATTTTCAACAGCTTCTGGCGTCTTACGGAAAAAATCCATAATTTCTTTCTCTTGTCCAGGATACTGGCGAACCTGATCAAAAACAGCTGCCTTTAGCTCATCCTCACTAACTTTAACACCAACCTTTACTCCAATTTCAGAAAGCACTAAACCAAGTCGAACACGACGCTGTGCAAGTACACGATATTCCTCCCTTGCCTTTTCTTCTGTAATACCTTCATCTTCAAAACTGCGCCCAGCCTTTTTCAAATCATCATTAACCTGAGCCCATATATTGCTAAACTCAATTTCTAAAAGCTCTTCAGGAATCTCAAAATTATAATCAGCATCTAAAGCATCAAGAATTTGACGCTTAATTTTTTGACGTGTCATTGAACCATATTGGCTTTCAATCTGTTCACGAATGACCTCACGTAAACGATCTAGAGATTCTAAACCAACTTTTTGCGCTGCTTCATCATCAACTTTTAATTCATCTGGTTTAAAAACAGCTTTAACAGTAATATCAAACTCTGCTTCTCTTCCCGCCAAATGTGCCGCACTGTAATTATCAGGAAATTTAACAGAAATCGTTTTTGCATCCCCAGCCTTCACACCGACCAATTGCTCTTCAAAGCCAGGAATAAATTGTTTTGACCCAAGAATCAGTTGTGAATCACTATCGGCCCCACCTTCAAATGGAACGCCTTCAAGTTTACCTTGATAATCTATGGTAATACGATCACCTTCTTCAGAAGCCCCCTCTTTTAGGGAATAATTACGTGTAGAAGAAAGGACGCGTTTGACTTGATCATCAATCTCCTGTTCAGGGATAGTTGCAATTTCACGGATAACTTCAATATGTTTAAAATCTTTAATGTCAATTTTTGGTAAAACTTCATACTTTAAACTAAAAGTAAAATCAGCCTTGCCATCTAGAATTTTTTCATCTTCATCTATGTCAATTTTTGGCTGCATCGCTGCACGTTCATTACGGTCCGCTAAAATAGAACTAGGCGCCTCACTGAGTATCTCATTGAGAATCTCCGCCATAAAGGATTTACCATACATTTTTCGCAAATGCCCACTAGGCACTTTACCCGGACGAAAACCATTAAGCTTGATTTTTCCCTTGGTATCATCCAACCGTTCATTCAACTTTTCTTCTAAATCTTTCGCTGGAACCACGATCTTAATTTCGCGCTTCAGTCCTTCATTAAGCGTCTCGGTAACCTGCATTAAACACCTTCATTTTTCTAAGGAGAGGGATATGCCCACTCTAATAATCATTACATTCTAACACTTCGAGTGTTACATTACCATGAAGCGGAATTCCAGACACGTAGAAATCCGTAGCACTTAAGGGATTGCTTTGGTGCGGATGGAGGGACTCGAACCCCCACGGTCTCCCGCCAGAACCTAAATCTGGTGCGTCTACCAATTTCGCCACATCCGCCAAACTGACAAGCTAATAACCTTATACAAGCGGCGTCTCTATACCATTAATTACAGAAAAAAAGCAAACAAATATATTAAAAAAAACAAAATCTACGCTTTTCATACACGGTTGCTTACGCTAAAAGTCGATTATGTTAAAAACATTTGATACTCCAATCCATATCATAGGTGGCGGCCTTGCAGGGTGTGAAGCAAGCTGGCAAATCGCTCAGTCAGGAATTTCTGTTATTTTGCATGAAATGCGACCCCTAAAAAAATCAGATGCCCATAAAACCGATTATTTAGCAGAACTAGTTTGTTCAAATTCATTTCGTTGCGATGATTCATCAACAAATGCCGTAGGACTTCTCCATGCTGAAATGCGATTAGCGAAATCATTAATTATGAAAGCTGCTGATACCAATAAAGTCCCTGCAGGGAGTGCTCTTGCCGTTGACCGTGATGGATTTTCAAAAACCGTCACAACAGCACTAGAAAACCACTCTCTTATAACAATCAAACGTGAAGAAGTTCAAAAAATTCCTAAAGCTTGGAAACATGTTATCATCGCAACAGGTCCCCTTACCTCATCTGCACTTGCTCAAGAATTACAAGCAATAACCGGAACAGAATCGCTCTCTTTTTTTGATGCTATTGCACCTATTATCCATACCGATAGTATTGATATGAATATTTGTTGGTATCAATCTCGCTATGATAAAATTGGTCCTGAAGGAACAGGAAAAGATTACCTTAATTGTCCCTTAAATAAAGAACAGTATGAAACATTCGTTCAAGCGTTAAAAAATGCCGACAAAACAGAGTTTCGTGACTTTGAAAAAACACCCTATTTTGATGGGTGCCTACCCATTGAAATTATGGCTGAACGCGGACTTGAAACTTTAAGACATGGACCTATGAAACCTATGGGCTTAACCAATGCCCATAACCCTACAGTTAAACCTTATGCTGTTGTTCAATTACGCCAAGATAATAAACTTGGAACGCTTTATAATATGGTCGGCTTTCAAACAAAACTGAAATATGGTGAACAAATTCGCATTTTTAGAACGATTCCCGGTCTTGAAAAAGCAGAGTTTGCGCGTCTTGGTGGTCTTCACCGCAATACCTACCTCAACTCGCCAATCATTCTTGATCAAACCCTTCGTTTAAAACAAAAAAAACAACTACGCTTTGCAGGGCAAATTACCGGATGTGAAGGTTATGTAGAATCAGCGGCAATAGGGCTTCTTGCTGGACGTTTTGCTGCTGCCGAATATCATCATAACTGTCCTTGCCTCCCCCCACAAACCACTGCATTTGGTGCCCTTTTGCATCATATTACGGGGGGGCATATTGTAATAGAAGAAACAGAAAGACAATCCTTTCAGCCAATGAATATCAATTTCGGACTCTTTCCCCCTATTGCTTCTATTAAACATTCAGGAAAACGCTTGCCAAGTAAAGAAAAAAAATTAGTAAAAAAACAAGCCATAACAGCGAGAGCTCTCAATGATTGTACTCAATGGTTAGCAGATAAAGAATCAAAGAGCTTCTGTTTATAAAAAACATACGATTCGCCTCTCACCTACTGAATAGATCTTTATGACTCTCGTGAAAAAATCATTCTAAAGCCTTTTAAAGACTGTCTCCCCCAATCAATAAATACTACCCTACGTTTCATCATTTATTCAATTTTGCAGGTGCTGTAAAATAACTTTTTGCTATAAAAAAACTTTACTGCTATCAACAATTTAATATGATTTAATGACTAAAAACAAAATAATCATATAAATATATTATGAATAATCAAAAAAATAAATAGATGAAAAATACACAATTAATACTGTATTATCTTTACTAATAGTTTTTATATTATGTAATGTATATTATTTTATAAGAGTCATTTTTCTGTTTTGTAACTTCCTCCCTCAAAATTTGTGATATTCTCTCATTTTAACTCTTGTATGATGAAAAAAAACGCTCGCCTGCATATCACAAGTAAAATAAAGACAGGAAGAAAAAATATTTTAAGACAGAGCCCAATCTCTCTTTCATTTCAAGCACCAAGAAAAATCACAATATTAAAAAAGAAAAAGAATGATGATGCTACTTTATCAATTTACAATGAATTGATTTATAATAATAATTTGTATCTTTCTATATTGCATGAAAAACCTGAATATCGTAAAATTCTTTTATTTCAAACTCATCTTATAGTAAAACAATGAAAATCATCCGCTTGGTGCTTCGCAAGCGAAGTTAGTGTGTAAATAAAGAACTATGAAAAAATGAATAAAACTACTCCTTGTGAATTCATCTTAAATGCTGAAAGCTCGTCATAACAGTATAGGAACTGAAAAATAGCATGATGACACCAACCTTACTCTTTTATTAAGCGTAAAAATGGTGCTATATAATAGCTTTTATACACTTCATAGAGCTTTTCGTCTTACACTATTTACAGGTCTTTATTTTTAAATAAAGACCAAGAACTTTAAGTATAATAAAAGCTCCCATCACATTTTATAAACGATACAGTACTCTATTCCATTAAAAATGGCTAAAAACAACCCACTCCAAATCTACGGTATTTTACGCAATATTTAAAATCATTTAAAAATACCAAAATATATAAATAAGAAAAATACCGCAAAGATTCAGAATTTTTATATGAAAAGCGAGCATAACACATGTGTTAAAAAAACCCGCTTATAAATAAATCGGGTTTTTTTAATGTAGCCTAAATTATTTTTTATTAACTGCTTCTTTAAGGCTTTTTCCTGCAGAAAACTTGGGTACAGAACGTGCTGGAATATCGATTTCAGCACCCGTTGAAGGATTACGCCCCTTTGTTGCCGCACGATGAGAAACTTCAAAAGTGCCAAAACCTGGAAGACGAACATCTCCCCCTGAAGCTAAAGCTTCTGTTACAGAAGCCATAAAAGCATCCACAACAGCACCAGCTTGCGCTTTCGAAACACCTGCCTTTTCAGCAACGGAGCTAACCAATTCACTTTTATTCATAAAATATTTCCTTTCCCTATATTACCTGACAACATGACTTAATCATGTTATTGCTCAGTTTATTGAAAAGTACAGCAAACAGAAGTCTTATTTTTATCCAAAACATTGTTTTTTTAGCAATAATCATAGTTATTCACGGAATTTTTCACTTTTTCCAACAAAAAACAGAATAATAACCTCAAAAACACCTTCTACCACCTAAAAAATGCCGTTATAAATGAGATAAGTGAATCAGTGTGCAATCTGTATTCCTTCACTATCGCTGCCCTCTGATCTGATGGGGACAGCCACTGCAGAAGGCTCCTTCCATTCAATAGTATCAGGAAAATGAACCAAAGCGTGTTTCAAAACTTCACTCACATGACTTACCGGAATAATTTCCATGTTATTTTTGACATCATCAGGAATGTCAACCAAATCTTTTGCGTTTTCTTCAGGAATAAGGACTTTTTTTATCCCTCCTCGAAGAGCTGCTAAGAGTTTTTCTTTTAATCCACCAATTGGTAAAACACGTCCACGTAAAGTAATTTCACCAGTCATTGCAATATCTTTATGCACCGCTATCCCTGTAAGTACAGAAACAATTGCTGTCACCATTGCAATCCCAGCAGATGGGCCATCTTTGGGTGTCGCCCCCTCTGGAACATGAACATGGATATCGCGTTTTTCAAAAAGTGGAGGTTCAATACCAAAATCAACAGCACGAGAACGTACATAAGATGCTGCTGCTGAAATGGACTCTTTCATAATGTCACGTAAATTTCCAGTTACAGTCATCTTGCCTTTTCCAGGCATCATGACCCCTTCAATGGTCAATAACTCTCCACCAACTTCTGTCCACGCAAGGCCTGTCACAACACCAATTTGATTTTCTCCTTCAATCTGATTATAGTGGTAACGTTTAACACCCAAAAAATCATTGATATTATTTTCTGTAACTTTTACAGATTTTTGATTTGTTTTGAGAATTTTTGTAACAGATTTACGGGCAACTTTCATGAGTTCACGCTCAAGGTTACGAACTCCTGCTTCACGTGTGTAAAACTGAATAATCGACCTGAGCGCTCCATCAGAAATGCTGAGTTCTTTTTTAGACAAACAGTGATCTTTTAGTGCCTTTGGTAAAAGATGCTGTTTAACAATTTCCATTTTCTCACATTCAGTATAACCCGCAATACGAATAATTTCCATTCGATCCATTAATGGACCTGGAATATTAAGCGTATTTGCCGTCGTGATAAACATGACATCAGAAAGATCATATTCAACTTCCAAATAATGATCAATGAATGTACCATTTTGTTCAGGATCAAGAACTTCTAATAAAGCGGATGAAGGATCGCCACGAAAATCTTGGCCCATCTTATCAATTTCATCAAGCAAGAAAAGTGGATTAGATTTTTTTGCTTTTTTCATAGACTGGATAATTTTTCCAGGCATCGATCCAATATATGTTCGGCGATGTCCACGAATTTCTGCTTCATCTCGGACACCTCCCAATGAGATACGAACATACTCACGTCCCGTTGCCTTTGCAATAGAGCGCGCTAATGATGTTTTCCCCACACCAGGAGGACCTAACAAACAAATAATGGGACCTTTTATCTTTGATGCGCGACTTTGTACAGCCAAATACTCAATAATCCGCTCTTTAACTTTTTCAAGACCGAAATGTTCATTATTCATGACCTTTTCAGCAAAATCTAAATTGTTTTTAATCTTAGATTTTTTACCCCAAGGCATTGCTAATAACCAATCAAGATAATTACGTACAACTGTCGCTTCTGCAGACATAGGAGACATATTCCGTAATTTTCTCAATTCTGCTCCAGCTTTTTCCTGTGCTTCCTTGGATAGTTTTGTATTCTTGATACGTTCTTCTAATTCAGAGAGTTCATCTCGGCTATCATCACCTGCTCCTAACTCTTTTTGAATAGCCTTCATCTGCTCATTGAGATAATATTCTCGTTGGTTTTTTTCCATTTGCCGTTTAACATGCGAACGAATACGTTTTTCAACCTGCAAAACAGAAATTTCTCCTTCCATGAAGGACAAAACACGTTCAAGACGGGCCCGCACAGGTAAGAGCTCTAATATCTCCTGTTTTTCTGCAAGTTTAATCATCAAATGAGAAGCAATCGTATCGGCAAGCTTAGAAGGATTATCAAGCTGGCCAATCGCATTCACAACTTCAGGAGAGATTTTTTTATTAAGCTTTACATAGTTTTCAAAATAAGCAATCACTGACCTTGAAAGAGCTTCAATCTCAACATCACTCTCTCTAGGTTCTTCTGTAACAGTCGCAAAAGCCTGATGATAACCTTCACTTAAAGCAAATTGACTAATTTTTGCACGTGCAGTTCCTTCAACCAAAACCTTTACAGTACCATCAGGAAGCTTTAAAAGTTGAAGAATATTAGCAAATGTACCAATATGATAAATATCCTCTGATTTTGGATCGTCATCAGAAGCATTTTTTTGTGTCACCAAGAGTATTTGCTTATCAACCGCCATCGTTTCTTCAAGAGCACGAATTGATTTTTCGCGACCCACAAAAAGTGGAACAATCATATGGGGGAAGACAACAATATCACGAAGAGGTAAAACAGCATAAACCCCATCTCTTACTTCATCTGTCTTTTCATCAATATATTGCATAACTCTCCTTTCTGGAGCCTATGAGCTATCTACAACAATTAGCCCACCTGTAGAAAATCTCAGCTCTTCACTGTACATGAAGTGGTAATTACTCATACATAAATCAAGCATTATAATGATATTATTAGAAATACCTATCAAATACCGTTCATTACCACCTTTTATATTGCGCATCGCACAATGTCATGCTGATACATTTTCTTTATCTTCTGCACGTTCTGAGTAAATATAAAGAGGACGCGCTTTCCCATCAACGACATCACTCGAAATAACCACTTTTTGAACGCCTTCAAGAGCCGGTAGCTCAAACATCGTCTCAAGAAGGATCTTCTCCATAATAGAACGTAAACCACGAGCACCAGTTTTACGTTCAATTGCTTTCTTTGCAATAACACGTAAAGCATCTTCATGAAATGCTAACTCAACATTCTCCATTTCAAAAAGACGCTGATATTGCTTTACTAACGCATTTTTAGGTTGGGATAAAATTTGCATGAGGGCGTTAACATCTAAATCCTCTAAGGTGGCGACTATAGGAAGCCGCCCAATAAACTCTGGTATTAAACCAAATTTTATAAGATCTTCAGGCTCTAAATCACGAAAAATTTCACCGACACAACGCTCATCCGGAGCCTTAACAGTCGCAGAAAAACCAATAGAAGTTTTTTCACCACGCCCTGAAATAATCCGTTCTAAACCTGCAAAAGCTCCCCCACAAATGAATAAGATGTTTGTGGTATCAACCTGAAGAAACTCTTGTTGCGGATGTTTACGTCCACCTTGTGGAGGAACAGAAGCAATCGTTCCTTCCATAATCTTTAATAACGCTTGCTGAACTCCTTCTCCCGAAACATCTCTTGTAATAGAAGGATTATCTGCTTTACGAGAAATCTTATCAACCTCATCAATATAAACAATACCACGCTGCGCACGTTCAACATTATAATCTGCTGCTTGAAGAAGCTTCAAAATAATATTTTCAACATCTTCTCCCACATAACCCGCTTCAGTCAAAGTGGTCGCATCCGCCATCGTAAAAGGCACATCAATAATACGTGCTAATGTTTGTGCAAGATAAGTTTTACCACAACCCGTTGGACCAACAAGAAGAATATTTGATTTAGTTAACTCAATATCATTGCTTTTAGACTGATGCGCCAACCGTTTATAATGATTATGAACAGCAACAGAAAGAACACGCTTTGCATGCTGCTGACCAATAACATAATCATCAAGAACTGTTATAATTTCCTGTGGCGTAGGAACACCATCACGCACCTTAACCCCAGAAGACTTATTTTCTTCCCGAATAATATCCATGCAAAGCTCTACACATTCATCACAGATAAATACAGTAGGCCCCGCAATGAGCTTACGCACCTCATGCTGACTCTTGCCGCAGAACGAGCAATAGAGAGTATTTTTTGATTCGTTCCCGCTATTGCTAATTTTGCTCATTTTTCTTTCCTTTCACCACGATATATGAACACTTCGCCTTTTCAAAGGAAGCTTTTCATCATGAAAACTAAAAGACATATAGAAAACCATGCATGTCTCAATATTTTTAGGTGTTTCTCTAAACTTTGCGATATTTTTATAAAACTCTTTATTTTAAAGTAGCTATTTTTTCTATAAAAATTCTTAATCTTTTTCTTCTTTTTCAGTTTCTGCACGATATTGTATAACATCATCAACTAAGCCAAACGCTTTAGCTTCTTCTGCTGTCATAAAATGATCGCGATCGAGAGTTTTTTCAATGACCTCATAATCTTGACCTGTATGTTGAACATAAATTTCATTTAAGCGCCGTTTCATCTTTATAATATCTTGTGCATGTCGCTCAATATCTGAAGCCTGGCCTTGAAAACCACCAGATGGCTGATGCACCATAATACGCGCATTTGGCAATGTAAAACGATGCCCCTTTGCTCCAGCTGTTAACAATAAAGACCCCATAGATGCCGCCTGCCCCATGCACAGCGTAGCAACAGGAGGACGAATAAACTGCATAGTATCATAAATAGCCATACCAGATGTCACAACACCACCTGGAGAATTAATATAAAGACTAATTTCTTTTTTAGGATTTTCCGCTTCCAAGAAAAGCAATTGTGCACAAACAAGCATTGCCATACCATCTTCAACAGGACCATTAATAAAAATAATCCGCTCCTTTAAAAGACGGGAAAAAATATCATAGGCCCGTTCACCACGATTGGTTTGTTCAATAACCATAGGAACAAGGCTTAATGTCGTTTTCATTAGATCACTCATATTTTTACTTTCCGTTCATATAACAATCGCTCTTTACACATTCAATGTTTTTATCCATTTGTTAACATTACTCTCTTGTGCAAGCTACAATCAAAAGCTGTTTAGGATAGATTAAAATCCCAATTATTAAAATAGCAATAATAACTCTACCTAAAAAAATCATGAATATCAGGAATGCGAGATACCGCCCAATGGTAAAAACTTCCTTCCTGAGGTTTTTGCGTCGTCTTTATCTTTCTGTGAATATGAAATCCTATCAAGCGTGAATCGGTGAGCGGTTTTACGCCAAAAGCTGGTTCAAAGATATATTCAGACTTTCGCCCAGTCCAATAATAAAAAGTTTCCTTTTCCTTTGCTTCATGAAAAAAACCATATCTTTTTGCTAATCGTGAAATACCATCATTACCAAATATCGTAACGCCAAAATTTCCCGGTAAAATCGGCATTTTTTCCTCTTTAACCAGAACGGTCTCCAAACACGACGCTTAAACCCAAGCCAATGAGGAATAATTTCTGCGCCTGCCCAATAATCTTCAAATACTTTTATAATAGGGTTATCGGGCGGAAAATAAAGTGCAGAAACGCCCACTCTTATATTATTTTCTCTTGCCAACCAAACCTTCTCCGTATCTGGCTGAAATTGTTTAACAAGGTAAACATCTGTATCTAACCAAACACCTTGTTGATATTTCATCAGCATAACATGAAAAAAATCCGAGAACTGAACAATTGTACACCATAGTTTATCATCAGAAAAATCGGGGTCAAGGCGATAAATTGCTGAGCGTGGTAAAATTGATTCGGCTTCATGCAGCTCAACACCAGCAGGAAGATTATCTATTTTTTATCATAACTAAAAAGCTTAACGCGCTGTCCAGTTTTAACCATTGAGGACAAACAAAGCCTATCCAACAATCTTAATTGTCCACTATACCAAAAAGTACAAATATCCATAGATAATATATCAAAAATATTCTAAACTTACGCGAAAGAGTTGTTCAACATCACGAACGAACTCAGCAAGAGCAAAAATCACTATTCTATCACCAGATAAAATACGCGTATCTGCCGAAAGCTGTATTATTGTCTTATTGCGATAAATTGCACCAATTCTCAAACCATCTGATAAATTGAGCTCTGATAATGACTTACCAACCAATGAAGATGTTTGCATCACTTCAGCTTCAATAATTTCTGCTCGGCCATTAAAAACTGAATGAACAGAACGAATACGCCCACGGCGCATTTGTTGCAAAATTCTCGATATTGTAACGCTATGGGGATTAAGATATGCATCCACACCAACAGCACGACTAAATTCTTGATAGGCAACATTATTAATCAATACCATATTGGCTTTGCAGCCCAATCTTTTAGCAATAATAGCGCTTAAGAGATTAACCTGATCTTGATTGGTTAATGTAATCATTAAATCGGACTGATCAATTCCCGCATCTTGAAGAATCACTGGATCTAACACATTACCGTATAAAACTGTTGTTTTTTCAAGCTGATCAGCAATTGTGAGGGCTCTTTCTCTATGCGCTTCTATAATCTTCAATTTTAATTTATGGAAACGCTTTTCAATAGCCTGTGCAACATAAAGGCCAATGTGACCACCCCCTGCAATAATCATGCGGTGGGCATCTTGTTCTTTATGACCAAAAAGCCCAACAGCACGACGCATCTGTTCACGAGCAACAACAAGATAGGTTATATCACCGACACGTAATTGCGTTTCTGAATGTGCAATCAATAATTCCGAGCCACGTTTAATAGCGGTAACCGTTGTTTGAAGATCTGGAAAAAGCTCTGTTAATTGACGCAAAGGTGTATTAATAACGGGACAATCTTCCATGCATTCCAAGGCTAACGCAACAATATCATCATTACAAAAATAAAGAACATCTATTGCACCAGGTAAAGCAATACGACGCAAAACCATTTCCCCAACTTCAACTTCTGGCGAAATAACCACATCAATAGGAATATTTTCTCTAGAAAAAAGCGTCTTATAACGTGGTTCTAAATAAGATTGTGAGCGAATACGAGCAATTTTTGTGGGCACATTAAATAATGAATGTGCTACTTGGCAAGCTACCATATTAACTTCATCAAACAAAGTGACAGCAATCAACATATCAGCTTTGTCTGCATCTGCAGCCAAAAGAACTTCAGGCCGTGAACCGTGACCAACAAAACCTCTCACATCCAATGTATCGCGAATCTTTTCAATTAATCTTGTTTCAATATCAATAACAGTAACATCGTGATTTTCAGCAGCAAGACGCTCTGCTATCCCATAACCAACCTGTCCTGCTCCACAAATAATAATACGCATCGCTTTAAGAAACTCCAAGCGCTTTAAGTTTACGGTGCAAAGCTGAACGCTCCATGCCTATAAATTCAGCAGTACGCGATATATTTCCACCCAAACGTCCAATCTGCGCCACTAAATATCTCTTTTCAAACAATTCTCGTGCTTCACGCAACGGTAAATCCATTATACTCTCATCCGAATCCATTTGAAGACGTGGCAAAGAATCATTCACTTCACTGGGAAGAAAATCCGCTGTTATAGGACCATCCCCATCCCGCACAAGAATAAGAAGACGCTCAATATTATTACGTAATTGTCTTACATTACCCGGCCAAGCATGCGTTTGCAAAATAGCAATCACATCATCACTGATTTCACGTGGCTTAATCCCAACCTGCTGTGATATTGTTTTTACAAAATGATGGACAAGTTCTGGAATATCTTCACGACGAGCAGAAAGGGGCGGAACAGTAATGGGAACAACGGAAAGACGGTGGAAAAGATCTTCTCTAAAGCGCCCGTCAGAAATGAGGTTTTCAAGATTTTGCGCTGTCGAAGAAATGATACGAACATCTACTTTAACACGTTTTGTACCGCCAACTCTCTCAAATGTTTGCCCCGTTAACACCCTAAGAATCTTACCTTGAGTCTCACGTGGCATATCAGCAATTTCATCAAGATAAAGTATTCCGCCATGGGCTTCCTCTAAGGCACCGATTTTACGCTCTCTTCCCTCCATTTCGCTGCCAAACAGCTCTATTTCCATTCTTTCCGGAGTAATCGTTGCAGCATTTATTGTAACAAATGGCCCATTCGAACGCGTGGAGAGCGCATGAATAGTTCGTGCAACAGTCTCTTTTCCTGCCCCTGAAGGACCTGTTATCATGATGCGACTATTGGTTGGTGCTACTTTTTCTATGATTTGACGCAAATTTTTTATAACTGTCGATTTTCCGAGCAACTCTAATGTCTCGTTCGAACGTTTTCGCAATTCTAAAAGCTCACGTTTTAAATTTGAATTTTCAAGTGTTCTCTCTGCAACCAATACAAGTCTATCAGCTTTAAAAGGTTTTTCAATGAAATCATAGGCTCCTCGCTTTATAGCGGAAACAGCCGTCTCAATATTACCATGACCAGAGATCATAACGACCGGAAGAGCTGGATAGTGTGTTTTAATTTCATCAAGCAGTGCTAAACCATCGAGGCGACTCCCCTGTAACCAAATATCTAAAAAAATGAGCTTTGGAATACGTTCACTAATTTGAGCTAATGCTTCATCAGAGTTACAAGCAACACGCGTTTCATAGCCTTCATCATCCAAAATACCAGCAACAAGTTCACGAATATCCGCTTCATCATCAACAATCAAGATATCTGATACCATACTATTCCCCTATCTTATGATTTATAGCTTGTATAATACTACCCTGCTTACCCCCAACCGTCGGAAACATCAAACGGATCATCGCACCACGACCTTCATAAAAACTCTCCGGTGCATCATGAAGCTCCATGGAACCACCGTGATCTTCAATAACTTTGCGCACAATGGCCAGCCCGAGTCCTGTTCCTTTCTCCCGTGTTGTTATATAAGGTTCTAATAACTTTTGTCTTTGCTCTTTAGGAAGTCCTTTTCCGTTATCAACAACATCCACAACCACCCATTCTTCTTGATGATAAGAACGGACAAGAATATGACCGTGAATATTTTCCTCTCGCATAACTGAATCTATGGATTCGCTCGCGTTTTTGATCACATTGCAAAAAGCCTGTACAATGAGACGGTTATCAAATGCACCCATAAGTGGTAGAGTTCCTAAATCTTGCTCAAAATGAATATCATGTCGCGTCACTTCTATCAAGAAACATGCTTCGCGCAACAATTCTCGTATATCTAAAATATGCATTTTGGGTTTGGGCATACGTGCAAAAGAGGAAAACTCATCAACCATACGCCCAATATCTCCAACCTGCCGAATAATTGTGTCAATACACCGCTCAAAGACCTCTCTATCTTGTGTAATAGCTTTGTTATAACGTTTACGAATGCGTTCAGCGGATAACTGAATAGGTGTAAGAGGATTTTTAATTTCGTGTGCAATACGTCGCGCAATATCCGCCCACGCCGCTGTACGTTGCGCTGCAACAAGGTCTGTAATATCATCAATTGTTAGAACCCAAGATTGCCCCTGTCCATCATCCTCCTCCATCGTAACTTGAACATTACAGACACGCTCTTTTCCTGCAACGTTTAAAGTGACCTGCTCACGATGGTTTTTCCGATCCAATGAACGCACAAACTGAAAAACCTGCCAAATTTCAGCACTTAAAGATAAAAGACTTTTTCCAACAACGTGCTCAGAGCGAATATCAAACATCGCTTCAATAGACCGATTGATAATGGTGATATCACCATTATCATCTATCCCTGCTACTCCCGCTGTTACACCCGATAATACAGCTTCAGAAAAACGCCGTCTTTCATCAATTTGATCACGCACTGCAATCAATTCATTACGCCGACTTTTCAATTCACTGACCATGTAATTAAAAGTTTTGGATAATTGCCCAATATCGCCATCTTTTGCTCGTACTGGCACGAAAATTTCCATATTTCCAGAAGCAACATCATCGGCAGCACTAATGAGAAGACGAATAGGACGTACTAAGCGATCAGCAACAGCAATAGCAGCCCAAATGGCTGATAAGAATAAACTAAAAAAAAGACACAAATAAAGCATACCAAATGCAATCTGTGTCAGCAGGCGATTTTCATTTAAATCACGATAACGATCTGTATTAACTTCTGTCAAACGCAAAGCAGATAAAACACCTTTATCAACGTCACGCACCAAATATAAAAATGTGTTTGGAATATTGGTAAACTTTAAAATAATACCAAAATAATCATGAACGCCTGGTTGAAAAGAAAAAGGTCTCGCACTGGTTGCACGTTCAATAAGATTGGAAGGAGGAATTGGCAGTTTATCTTCATCACCAAGAGCGCTCGATACAAAAATAGCTCCGCTAGAACTTAACAAAAATGCACCACGCAAATTGCGTCCTAGAGCATGACGCGTCAATTGCATCCTATATTCAGCTGGATTACGTTCTAAGAGTTTTTTGTTATCAAGTGCAAATGCCATCGCGTAGGATAAATTTTTTAAATTTTGAAGCATTTCATCTGCATAAGCATTTGCTAAATCAATAGAAGAGCCCACAATTTGCCGCGTTGTTGTATCAAACCATCGATCAAGTCCCAAATTCAGTGCTGGCCCTGACACAAGAGCTACAGCAACAGCTGGCATTGTTGCAACAAGTGCAAACAATGAAATAAGGCGTACATGAAGACGTGAGCCTGCACGCCTTGAACGCCAAGCACGAATGATCGGAATCATCTCATAAAAAACGATGACAATAAGCCCTAAAACCCAAAAACTATTAATTCCTATAAGAATAAGGGTTACTGTTCTACTGGGAACAACAGGAGTTAAGCCAATAAGAATAATGAACGAAACAGAGGCCGTAAGTAAAGCCAATACAATAATTGTAATCCCTAAAAAAATATATACCTTACTTAAACGATACAACTCATCGTTATAAGTATTTTTATCTATGTCTTGAAGATTCGTCACAGATGTTATATTCGTCATGAGCTTACATACCCTTATCTCATTATTATCATATAACCTTTTGTAGCAAAAATTGACAATACTAATACTACATTTACAATAGGGCAAATATAGTCAACGAGAAAAAACTTCTACATTTTTCAAAATATCTTTAAAATAGACTGTGTTCGACAATACTTTACGAAGGAAATGAGATGCGATTAACAAAACAAACAAATTATGCTCTTCGAATGCTCATGTATTGTGCAGATAATCAGGGAACTCTCAGTCGTGTTCCAGAAATTGCTAAAGCATATGCCGTTTCAGAGCTTTTTTTATTTAAAATCCTTCAGCTGCTTGTTCAAGCAGGTTTTATCCAAACAGTGCGTGGACGCAATGGTGGAGTTAGATTGGCTAAACCCGCAGCAGAGATTTCAGTCGCGGATGTTGTGAAAGTAACAGAAGACAACTTTTCCCTCGCAGAATGTTTCGATACTGCAGAACCAACTTGCCCCTTGTTTGATTTTTGTGGTTTAAATACCGCACTTCAAAAAGCATTAAATGCTTTTTTTGAGGTATTATCAGTGATATCCTTGGCTGATCTACAACGATCACCCTTTCAAAATCATTTTAAAATTAATGACAAAAAAGCAAACTAAGATTATAATACAAGGAGATTAAGTATTTCTATTGCAGCAATAATATTAGCCGCTGGACGCGGTGAAAGAGCAGGATCTCCCCATAAAATTCCAAAACAATATCGGCTTCTAGGACAAAAGCCAATTATTTGTCATACCTTGCATTGTTTTTTGCAGCATCCAGCTATCACAACAATTATTCTTGTTATTCATCCAGAAGATCGTCAAATCTGTGAACAAGCTATTGACGATTTTAAAGAGCGCCTTATTATCGTTGAAGGAGGCAATACACGTCAAATCTCTACCTTATATGGACTTCAGGCACTCAAAAAATTTGCCCCCCAATATGTGCATATTCATGATGGTGCACGCCCTTTTATAGAAAACAAGCTTCTTAATAACATTCACAACACTATCACGCCTCAAGAAGGTGTTCTTCCTGTTCTACCCATCTCTGATACCCTTAAACGTGTAAATAATCAGCATGTTTTAGAAACAATTCCCCGTACCCATCTTTATAGAGCACAAACTCCACAGTGTTTTCCCTTTGAACATATCTTAGCGGCTCATAAACAAGCAAAACAAGCTTGCAAACAAGAATTCACTGACGATTCTGCAATTGCCGAATGGTTTGGAATTCCTATGCGTACCGTTCTTGGGGATCCTAACAACATAAAAATTACATGGCATGAAGATTTTAATACTGCCCATTTATATCTCCAAAAGAAAATGCAAATATTTCCTGATATTCGTACCGGCAATGGTTATGATGTTCACTCTTTTGAGGATGGTGATTTTCTTATATTATGTGGTATAAAAATTCCTTTTCATAAAAAATTAAATGGACACTCCGATGCGGATGTTGCTCTTCATGCATTAACAGATGCCCTTCTTGCAACTCAAGGTGCTGGAGATATCGGTACACATTTTCCTCCCTCTGATCCTCAATGGAAAAATGTATCATCAGAAATTTTTCTCCGTCATGCTCTTGATATTATAAAACAAGCAGGTGGTCGTATTGCCAATGTTGATATCACAATTATCGCTGAAAATCCTAAAATTGGTCCCTATCGTCATGCCATGACAGAAAATCTTATGACAATACTTGCAATGACACCTGATCGAATCTCTATCAAAGCAACAACAAATGAACGGCTTGGATTTATTGGTCGTGGTGAGGGAATTGCTGCTCTTGCAACAGTGAGCGTCCTTTATTCAGGAGAAATTCCCCAATGACATATCTTTGTGAAAAACACGCACATGAAGTCCTTAATACCTTTCGCCAAAAAGGTTTGCTGTTAACAACTGTAGAGTCTTGTACAGGAGGACTCATTGCTGCAAGCCTCACAAATATTGCAGGATCGTCAGATGTTCTCGATTGTGGATTTGTTGTTTATTCAAATGAATCCAAAACACGCCTTGTTGGCGTTTGTGCTGAACTTATAAGAACCTATGGTGCCGTTTCAAAAGAAGTTGCTCTTGCAATGGCTGAGGGTGGATTAAAACATTCACAAGCTGACATTGCAGTTTCTGTAACAGGAATTGCTGGTCCAGGAGGTGCAAGTTTTGATAAACCTGTAGGACTTGTGCATTGCGCAGTAGCTTATAAAAACCACTCCCCCCTGCACAAAGAAATGCACTTTTCTCATCTTAATCGCAATGCTATCCGCCATGCAACTGTTGAAAATGCTTTTAAAATGATTCTGGAATTGCTTCACTGAATTCCCCATATTAATTTCAAAATTCTTTATTCGCCATCGAGTCTATAATCGTCAATATCTTGAAAAAATTTTATTGTATCACAACTTGAAAATGAAAGATCTCAATAGCGTAAAGTTATCTCACTTTAGTCCTGTGTAGGTTGAATTAATCAAATTTATTCACTTACACGCCACAAGAGAAAAAACTGTATAAATAAAATAATTAAAGAAAGAGACACTTGTACTTCTCTCAAGTGCTAAGAGCTGGCGCGCAACATCTTGAGAGATAGCAAATAAATGATGCAGGAGGACTTCTTCATAAGTGTACAGATGTAGATTTTATATACTTTTACGAGAATCTATACTATTTATTATGAGCACTATTATGAAATGGGTATGACGCAAGCATGTTCTATTTGGGCGTTTCGTTTAACGAGTGTGCATCCATTAAAAAAGAGAAAAACAAAAGCATGAAGCTGTGCATCATCTTCATCATTTAAAATGATATTCCTTCAATATGCTTTTGAAAGCTGAATTAAAAACAAATAGTAAAGATGGAAACCCGTTTTCACCTTCACGCTGTTTAAGCAATACGTATTGTTAAAAAATAACAGAATAGACTATGTTACCGTAGAGCCATAAATCTGATGCGCACGCTTCTCAAAAGCCTCGGTAAATTTACGAAACGCAATATCAAACATTGAGCCCATCACTAATCCAAGCGTTTTACTTTTAAATTCATAATCAATAAAAAACTCTACATTACATGCATTGGTATTTTCAATATCATGAAAAGCCCAACGATTTTCAAGATATTTGAATGGACCATCAATATATTTAACTTCTATAAGACTTTTTTCCGGCTGAAGAAATACTTGAGTCGTAAAAGTTTCACGAATAATCTTATAACCAACGGTCATATCCGCAAGAAGCAATATTTTTTTTCCATATTCTTTTCGAGAACGTATTATTAAAGACTCACACATTGGCAAAAATTCAGGATAACGCTCAATATCTGAAACCAGATCAAACATTTCACTGGCACTATGGGTGATCTGCCGATGTATTGTAAAAATCGGCATAATTATCTCTGTAAGGAAAATTTTTCATCACGCGCTTTTTGCAAAATGGCAAAATCATCTCCAGCATGATGAGATGAACGCGTTAGAGGATTGGAGGCCATATGTAAAAATCCTTTTACTTTACCAATCTTGGCAAAAGACTCAAATTCTTCAGGAGGCACAAAACGAACAACTGGATGATGTTTTCGTGTAGGCTGCAAATATTGTCCAATTGTCATAAAGTCAACATCAGCAGCGCGCAAATCATCCATCAATTGCAAAACTTCATTTCGCTCCTCCCCAAGGCCAACCATAATTCCCGATTTTGTAAAAATTGTTGGATCAAGTTCTTTAACACGTTGTAATAAACGAATTGAATGAAAATAACGTGCCCCTGGACGGACCTTCAAATATTTAGAAGGAACTGTTTCTAAGTTATGATTAAAAACATCAGGCTTAGCAGCAACAACAACTTCTAAAGCGCCATCCTTATGACGAAAATCAGGTGTAAGAACTTCAATTGTTGTTTTAGGAGTTTTTTGACGAATCGCATAAATAACTTTTGCAAAATGCTCAGCACCACCATCAGCAAGATCATCACGATCAACAGATGTAATGACAACATGTTTTAGTGCCATCTGTGCAACAGCATCAGCGACACGTTCTGGCTCATTATGATCAACGGCAAGTGGAATACCTGTTGCAACGTTACAAAAAGCACAAGCACGCGTACATATTTCACCTAAAATCATAAAGCTAGCATGCCTCTGGCTCCAACATTCGCCAATATTAGGACAACCAGCTTCTTCACATACAGTCACTAACTTATGCGTACGTACAATACCATGTGTTTCCTTATAAATTGGTGATGTTGGCGCTTTTACACGAATCCAATCCGGCTTTTTTTGAACGCTTGTATCCGGACGATGCGCCTTTTCAGGATGGCGCAAACGTCTATTCGTAACTCTATCAACAACCGTAACCATTTAAGCCTTTGCCTTATAAATACGAAGGAGCAATGAAAAATTTAAGATCTTTCATACAATCTAATCATCAAGCGTTTAAAACTTGATCATATGCATCCAATACACTTTCTTTCATCATTTCCGATAAAGTCGGATGTGGAAAAACAGTATGCATTAATTCTTCCTCTGTTGTTTCAAGATTCATGGCAATGACAAAACCCTGTATTAGTTCTGTTACCTCAGCTCCTACCATATGGGCCCCAAGAAGCTGTCCTGTTTTTTTATCAAAAATTGTTTTTACTAACCCTTGATCTTCACCCAGAGCAATCGCTTTGCCATTCGCGGAAAAAGAATAACGACCAATACGTATATCATACCCTGCTTCTTTTGCTGTCGCTTCTGAAAGCCCTACAGAAGCAACTTGCGGTGTGCAATAGGTGCATCCTGGAATTTTTTTCTTATCAAGCGGATGAACATTCTTTAAACCAGCAAGATGTTCAATACATATTACGCCTTCTTCTTCTGCTTTATGGGCTAACATAGGAGGACCAGCCACATCACCGATAGCATAAATACCCGAAACTCCTGTCCAACTCCATTCATCAGTTACAATACACCCACGATCGGTTTTTATTCCCAAAGCTTCTAATCCAAGATTCTCAATATTACCCTGCACCCCAACAGCAGAAATCAACCGATCAACAGTCATTGTCTCTTTTTTACCTTGAATATCAATATGTACAGTTACAGAATCGGAAGATTTTTCAACCCTTGTTACTTTTGCTTGACGAAGAACACGTAAACCTTTTTTCTCTAATTGTTTACAAGCAAATGTTGAAATTTCAATATCTTCAGCAGGCATGATGTGGGGCATTATTTCAACAACAGTGACTGTCGCTCCCATATCATGATAAAAAGAGGCAAATTCAATGCCTATAGCCCCAGACCCTATGACCAAAAGCGATTTTGGCATTTCTGGCGGTATCATAGCTTCAAAATAAGTCCAAATGAGATTTCCATCTGGCTCAATACCAGGAAGGACACGAGGACGTGCACCCGTTGCAATAATGATATGCTTTGCTTGGTAAGTTCCCTCTCCCAAGGTCCCTTTAGGGACTGGATTTTGTGGTTGCATAACCGGTTTGGAGGATGAAGAAACCATAATTTCCGCAAGCTGGCTTCCCTTTGCTTCTTTAGTAAGCTTTGCTTCACCCCAGATAATATCAATTTTATTTTTTTTCATTAAAAAAGCAACACCAGCATTTAAACGTGCTGAAACACCGCGTGAACGTGCCACAACATTTTTGATGTTTGCCTCAATTGAACCATTAATTTTTAGTCCATAATCTTTTGCATGTTCAGCAAAATGTTTCATTTCCGCTGAACGTAAAAGAGCCTTTGTTGGAATACATCCCCAATTTAAACAAATCCCTCCCAAATGTTCACGTTCAACAATCGCAGTCTTAAAGCCACATTGCGCTGCACGAATTGCGGTTACATATCCGCCTGGACCTGATCCAATCACAATTACATCATAAAGATTTGCCACAGTAATTCCTCCATGGATATATATAAAATGGATATGCATTTTTTGAACTTAAAAATGAACATAACAGAATTATCTTATGTCTTTATACTCTAAGCTTTCTATAAATGCTTTACCCAAACTAGAAACAGCAATACCTCTGCTCTTCAAACTCTTTAAATTTGTTTTTATTCTCTTAAATACACTCTCTCACAATTTACGTGAAGAACTGTTAAACAGTTCAAACCAACATTGCTAATGGATTTTCAATCATCTTCTTAAAAGTCCGCGCGAGCTCTGCTGCTAAAGCACCATCGACAGCACGATGATCCGCAGAAATTGTAACTGACATAACTGTCGCAATGGCTAAAGCACCATTTTTAACAACAGCACGTTGCTCCCCTGCACCAATCGCAAAAATTGTCGCATGCGGTGGATTAAGAATAGCAGAAAAACTTTTCACACCATACATCCCCATATTGGATACAGCTGTTGTTCCACCCTGATATTCTTCCATTTTTAACTTGCCCTCACGCGCACGCTTTGCAAAATCCTTCATCTCTTTGGAAATAAGCGATAACGGCTTTTCCTCTGCATGGCGAATAATCGGCGTAATTAATCCATTGGGAATAGAAACAGCAACCCCAACATCACAATGTTTATGATGAAGCATTCCACCTTCAAGCCAAGAGACATTCGCATCAGGAACCGCTTTCAAAGAAAGTGCAACAGCTTTGATCACCATATCATTAACAGAAATCTTATAAGTAGGCTTAGCTTCTTCCTGCATCTTAACCATTGGTGCAGCAACATTCAATTGTGTACGCAGCGCTAATAGCGCATCAAGTTCACAATCTACCGTTACATAAAAATGTGGGACTTTCTGTTTTGATTCCACCAAACGTGTCGCGATTGTTTTACGCATATTATTATGGGGTGTGAAGACATATTCATCCTCTTTGAAGAGTTTCAATATCTGTTTCTCAGAAGCACCTGCGGCTACTGGCTCTCCTGTCTGTGACGAATAAGAAATCTTAGAAATATCACCGCTCATAACTTTTTCTACATCACGCTTAATAATACGCCCATGCGGCCCACTCCCAGAAATAAGGGATAAATCAAGACCTGCCTGAGATGCTAATCGCCGCGCTAAGGGAGAAGCAAAAAGACGAGCTCCCTTTTTATCTTGCTGTATTAATTGCCCAGTTGATGATTCATGAGACATTTTTATTCCCTTTGAGTCCGTCTGTTTCAGAGAATCTGTCTGTTTGATACCCTCTAGTTTTTGTCTTGTAGAAGAAGAGATTTCTTCTGTAACTTTTGCAGCTTCAGCTAAATCTTCACCTTCTTCTGCTAAAACAACAATTAAAGCATTTACTTTAACGCCTTGTGTTCCAGCAGGAACAACAATTTTAGCAACCCTACCTTCATCAACAGCTTCGACTTCCATCGTCGCTTTATCCGTCTCAATCTCAGCAATAACATCACCAGAGGAAACCTTATCTCCCTCCTTAATATTCCATTTTGTTAAATTTCCCTCTTCCATCGTAGGGGAAAGCGCTGGCATTGTAATTTTAATGGGCATTATGCTTTCCTCCGTTATGCTCTGTATGTCACAGCCTTAACGGCCTCAATAATTTCAGCAGTATTAGGCAAAGCCAACTTCTCAAGATTAGCGGCATAAGGCATCGGAACATCTTTGCCAGAAATCGTAGCAATTGGCGCATCAAGATAGTCAAAAGCCTGCTGCATAACACGCGTTGCTATTTCAGTTCCCACGGATGACTGAGGAAATCCCTCTTCAATTGTTACCAAACGACCTGTTTTTTTAACTGAAGAAAGAATTGTTGGAAGATCCATCGGGCGAATGGTTCGTAAATCAATCAATTCAACATCAATACCAAGTTTTTCAATTTCTGGTAATGCTTCAACCGCGTAATGCATTCCAATCCCACATGCAACAATTGTCACATCTTGTCCAGACTTATGAATACGCGCCTTACCAATAGGTAAAACAAAATCATCGAGTTGAGGAACATCAAATTGATGCCCGTACAAAATCTCATTTTCAAGGAAAACAACAGGATTATCATCACGAATAGCAGCTTTCAGCAAACCTTTTGCATCTGCAGCGCTATAAGGCATAACAACTTTCAGACCTGGTATATGACTATACCATGCTGCATAACATTGAGAATGTTGAGCACCAACACGGGCAGCCGCACCATTGGGACCTCGGAAAACCATAGGAGCGGTCATTTGTCCACCAGACATATAACGTGTCTTGGCTGCTGAGTTAATAATTTGGTCCATCGCCTGCATCGCAAAATTAAAGGTCATAAACTCGACAATAGGACGTAACCCACCAAAAGCAGCCCCGACAGCCAGCCCAGCAAAGCCGTGCTCTGTAATTGGGGTATCAATAACTCGGCGTTCTCCGAATTCTTCCAACAAACCTTGACTAACCTTATAGGCACCTTGATATTGCGCAACTTCTTCCCCCATAAGAAAAACTGTTTCATCACGCCGCATTTCTTCAGCCAAAGCCTGATTAAGCGCTTCACGAACTGTCATTGTAACCATTTGTGTTCCCGCTGGAATATCAAAATTAAGAGATGTATCAAAAGTAGGAGCAGCCTGCGGAACTGACAAAGGCAGAGAAAGAGAAGATTCCTTAGGTTTTTGTGCTGTATCAGTAGGTTGCGAAATATCCTCAGCACGCTCACCTTCTTCTAACAAAATTGCGATAACAGTGTTAACCTTTACGCCTTCTGAACCTTCAGGCACAAAAATTTTACCAAGAGTACCTTCATCAACGGACTCTACTTCCATTGTAGCCTTATCCGTTTCAATTTCAGCAATAACATCGCCAGAGCTAACCTTATCACCTTCTTTCTTGAGCCATTTAGACAGTTTACCTTCTTCCATAGTTGGTGAAAGCGCCGGCATCAAAATATCAATAGACATACTTGCTTCCCTCGCATCAAACTAAAATATCAGTATAGAGCTCAGAAGCATCTGGCTCTTGATCACTTTGTGCAAAATCTACCGCATCAGCAACAATTGCACGGACCTCTTTCTCAATAGATTTTAAATCGTCCTCGCTCGCCCAATTTTTTTTAAGAATCCGACTTTTTACTTGATCAATCGGATCGTGTTCCTCTTTTATTTTTTGGACTTCTTCCTTTGAACGATATTTCGCTGGATCAGACATGGAATGACCACGATAGCGATAGGTTTGCATATCAAGAATGATCGGCCCTTTACCTGAGCGTGCCCAAGAAATTGCTTCATCAGCAGCTCCTTTTACTGATCGAACATCCATACCGTCAACAACAATACCTGGAATTTCAAAAGAAAGACCACGACGGGAAAAATCAGTTTCTGCAGATGCACGTGAAACGGACGTTCCCATAGCATACTGATTATTTTCAATAATATAAACAACAGGCAGCTTCCAAAGTGAAGCCATATTAAAACTCTCGTAAACCTGCCCCTGATTTGCAGCACCATCACCAAAATAAACCAATGTCACATTATCTTTATCAAGATATTGATTCGAAAATGCCAAGCCTGAACCAATGGGAACCTGTGCCCCAACAATACCATGTCCCCCATAAAAGTTTTTTTCTTTAGAGAACATATGCATCGAGCCACCTTTCCCTTTGGAAAAGCCCCCTTGGCGCCCCGTTAATTCTGCCATAACACCACGCGGACTCATCCCAACCGCTAACATATGTCCATGATCACGGTAAGACGTAATAACCTGATCACCTTCTTTTGCCGCTTTCAATGTTCCAACAACAACGGCTTCCTGTCCAATATAAAGATGACAAAACCCCCCAATAAGCCCCATACCGTAAAGTTGTCCTGCTTTTTCTTCAAAACGGCGAATTAAAAGCATTTCACGATAGGCAACAATTTCTTCCTCTTTTGTAAAAGAGGCTATTGGTGCTTTCTTTGTAGTGCTTGATAATACAGTGTGCGCTACCGACGCAGAATTTTTTTTAAGTCGTTCTGCCATATTAAACTCCCTTTTATGATTATCTAGGAATAACCTTTACGAACAAAAGTTACAAGCCTTATCAATCGGCTTAAACAATATCATTGCTGATTGTTGTCTAAATTAAGCGATTTTTCATTTACCTTTAGTATCAATTTCAAGGTATTAAGATTGTCAGTTCATTTGGCTTAGAGAAGTTCAAATTCTTTCGGACATACTCATCCAACATATCTTTTTCTATATGCCCGTTGCGTAAAAGAGAAATACGCTTTTCCATGAATATCCGCTCAGCTTCTATTTTATGAAGCTCCTTTTCTAATTCACTAATATGCTGATTAACTTCACTGCGTGAATACAATCCATACTCACCATGATAAATGTGATAACTGAAATAGCTTAAGACTCCCACCGTCATAAGAGGTAGTACAAAGCGTACTTTGATTGATCGACGTTTCTGCTTTGTCCACATAAAATAGCACAGTCTTTACAGCACAAATTCCTCAATACTCAGCTCAATATGCACGATTTTGATTAACACCTCATTACTCAATCTAGAAACGTAAACAATTTTTTATCACCAATTTACCCCCCTCAAAACAATCAAAGTAAGCTGAATGCCCCACTTTGTTATATGACAAATATTGGATATCCCACTAACTTGTGATTTTACACCCATCTTTGTCTTTAAAATTTCCTGTTAAAATGACTATAAAATCAATCAATACCCAAGGTATAATTATAAAAATAATCCCTATAAGCCCTACCCCAAAAAATGGTATAGTTATCATACTTATTATATTTATAAGAAGTATTGCAATGCCAGTTCCAACTTTACCAACCATAAAACGATGAATTCCTAGTCCACCTAGAAAAAAACAAACGACCGCTAACGTCACTTTTGATTGCTGTGACTGACCTTCAGTCAAGATAGGGAAAATAGATTTAATGGTATCCCCTTCACACACAAAATCAACTACGTCACCAATTTTCGGCGGCGTTTTTCCTGACCAATCCCAATTCGCAAATTGATAGCGCTTACCATCAGCCCCTGAAATAAAATAATCTCCTTGATCATGACCAATAATTTTACCTTTCATCTTCACCACCTATAAAATTGTTATTCATAAAGAATCTTTTCTTCTAATATGATAATATATTGGATAAACCTCACAGCATGAATACAATCTGTATTCACCGTGATATATGACAATTTAAAAAGCTTAAAATCCCCCAACAACTTAAAATTCCCGCAATTATAAGTGGTAAGTACGCTGTTCGATTTGCACTTTTGCTTTTTTCATATGAAATAGTACAATCTTTTTCAATAGTTTTATTTAAATATTCATAATTTTCTTTAATATTTCACATTTAAAGACATAGCCTAAAATAATTTACATTATTAAATTAATATATTGACAACATTAAAAGTAAAGAAAGTTTCTAGCTCTTTACATTTTATATTATTCTAAAATTTCTACCAATTTATAATTTTATCCCCATTTTCATCCCTAAAATATCCGGATAAAATAACTATAAAATCAATGAATGACCACGGTATAGTAACGAGCAATCCTACACCTGTTATCGTTATAAGAAGCATTACAATGCCTGTCCCAACTTTACCAGCCATAAAGCGATGAATTCCCAATAAACCAAAAAACCAACAAACAAGTGCTATCGCTAATCTTGATTTTTCTGACTGCGATTCACTCAAAAGAGGGAGAACAGATTTAACAACATTATCTTCATATACAAAATCAACGGTATCCCCTACCTTTGGTATTTTTTTTCCTAACCAATCGAAACTCGTAAATTGATAGCGCTTACCGTCAGCTCCTGAAACGAAATAATCTCCTTGATCTTGACCAATAATTTTACCCTTCATCCTTGCCCACCTATAAAGCTACTCCTCATGTGTTATTCATAAAGAGATTATTTCTAATTCGATAATATGCAGATTAACCTCACGGTATAAATAAAACGCATAAAAAACATGATCAACGTGTAATTGGAATAGTCTTGCCCCCAATAATCTAATATTTCCCGCTTCTATAAACAGCAACTCAAATTACGCTGTAATTGATTTGCGCTTTTGTTTTACCTATAAAAATAGCACAGTTTTTCAATATTTTCGTTCAACTGTGCATAGCCTTTTAATATTTTACATTAAATACATGTAATACAATAACGCAGAGCTATTATGAACTTAATATATTGATAAAAATAAAAAGCGGGCTAAATTACCTCCTTTTTATTATAAGATTTTTAAAAATCTGTAATTTGATTCCCATCTTTATCCGTAAATCTTCCAGCAACAATGACTATAAAATCAACAACTGCCCAAATTCCGGTAATTATCAATCCAAAAAATGATAAAGATAGAATCAGCATTAAAGCACCTGTCCTAACTCTCCCAACCATAAAGCGATGAACACCAAAGATACCTGCAACCCAACAAAGAAGTGCGAACATTATCTTTGAGTTCTCTGTACTTGATCTCAACAACGGAAAAACAGAACTGACCACACCGCCTTCATAGACAAAATCAACAGTATCACCAATCCTTGGTGGTTTCTTTCCCAACCAATCCCAAGTCGCAAACTGATAACGCTTACCGTCATCACCAGAAACGAGATACATTCCTTGATCTTGAGTAATAATCACACCTCTCATCTTAATCCCTATAAATTTAAATACCTATAAAATTACTATGCATATGCCTTTGATAAGAAATCTCAATTTCATAATCTAAATGATCTTATACTTTCATATTTTTTGCTCACAACTATACACGATATAAATCACCAGCATAATGCGCTTGAGCTCCTAGCATTTCTTCAATACGAATAAGTTGATTGTATTTTGCTAATCTATCCGAACGTGCAAGAGAACCTGTTTTAATTTGTCCACAATTCGTTGCAACCGAAAGATCTGCAATGAAAGAATCCTCTGTCTCGCCTGAACGATGAGATATAATGGCACGATAACCTGCTTTATGTGCTACTTCTACAGCATCAAGTGTTTCACTCAATGTACCAATTTGATTAACTTTTATGAGAATAGAATTGCCTACCCCCATTTTGATACCATCACGCAAACGTGCTGAATTCGTTACAAACAAATCATCACCAACAAGCTGACATCTTTCTCCAATTGTATCCGTGAGTAGCTTCCAACCTTCCCAATCATCCTCTGCCATTCCATCTTCAATTGTAATAATAGGATAATTTTTCACAAGCTGCGCTAAATACTCTACCTGCTCTTGGGTGTCACGGCATTTTCCCTCACCTTTATAAAAATACGAGCCATTTTTATAAAATTCGGTTGAAGCACAGTCTAAACCAATGGCAATTTGTTCACCTGGTTTATAACCACATATCATGATAGATTCCATAATAAAATCAATTGCTTGATCAGCGCTTTTAAATTGAGGTGCAAAACCACCTTCATCACCAACATTGGTATTATAACCTGCACCCTTTAAACGCTTTTTCAACGCATGAAAAATTTCAGCACCATAACGAATTGCTTCTCGAACAGTAGGCGCTCCTATAGGAATAATCATAAACTCTTGAAAATCAATCAAGTTATCAGCATGAACGCCACCATTAATAATGTTCATCATAGGTGTTGGAAGAATATGCGCTTGTGTACCCCCAATATAACGATACAAAGGTAAATTTAATGAAGCCGCAGCTGCTTTTGCAACAGCTAATGAAACACCAAGAAGTGCATTGGCACCAAGACGGGCTTTGTTTGGCGTTCCATCCAAAGCAATCATGGCTTGATCAATAGCGATTTGATTTGTTGCATCCCGACCACCAAGTTCTTCAAGAATTTCGCCATTGACTGCAGCAACTGCTTTTTCAACACCTTTTCCTTGATAGCGCAAACCACCATCACGAAGTTCTATAGCCTCGTGTGCTCCCGTTGAAGCTCCCGAAGGAACCATAGCACGACCAAACGCACCATTTTCCAAATGAACATCAACTTCTACCGTTGGATTACCACGGCTATCAAGAACTTCACGTCCAATGATATCGACAATTATAGTCATATGTATTTCCTTATCCGATAAAAGTCGCGATTCATTTCTAACAACCTATTAATGAAATACTTTTTCTTCTCAATTCAGTTTCTTTGACAGATAATCGAATTCCATTAAAGTCTCAAGCAATCTTTGTAAATCATCAATTTTAATCATATTGGGTCCATCAGAAGGCGCATTATCTGGATCTTGATGCGTTTCTAAAAAAATACCTGCGACCCCAACAGAAACAGCCGCACGCGCTAAAATTTCAACAAATTGACGCTGTCCACCAGATGAAGCCCCCTGCCCCCCAGGTTCTTGAACAGAATGCGTTGCATCAAAAATAACAGGAGCACCCAATGAACGCAAAATAGGCAACGAACGCATATCAGAAACAAGTCGGTTATAACCAAATGACGTGCCTCGCTCACAAAGCATAACATTCGGATTACCACTGTAAACAACCTTTTTTAAAACATTCTCCATGTCCCACGGCGCTAAAAACTGACCTTTTTTAATGTTAATAACACATTCTGTTTTAGCGGCTGCTACCAAAAGATCTGTTTGACGACATAAAAAAGCCGGTATTTGTAAAATATCAACTGTAGAAGAAACAATTGTACATTGCTCTTCTGTATGCACATCAGTTAATATGGGACAATCAAACTCTTTTTTTAAATCAGAAAAAATAGCCATTGCTTTTTCAAGACCAATGCCGCGTGCCGCACTCAAAGAGGTTCTGTTGGCTTTATCGTAACTTGATTTATAAACAAACCTGATACCAAGCTGATCGGTAATTGTTTTAATACGACCAGCCATTTCAAAAGCATGATCTCGACTTTCCATCTGACACGGCCCTGCAATTAATGAAAGAGGCATTTCATTTGAAAAAATCATATTTCCAACTTTCACACGGGCATTTGGTTTAGTCATTTTATCCCTCAAAAGCAAAGTAACCAAATTTATGCATTAAACTAATCGACTTTGTTCTACAGCGGCTTCAATAAAAGAAGAAAAAAGCGGATGTGGATCAAAAGGACGAGATTTTAATTCTGGATGATATTGAACACCAATAAACCATGGATGATCTACATATTCTATCGTTTCTGGTAAAATACCATCAGGAGACATCCCAGAAAAAATCAAACCACACTGTTCTAACTTATCCTTATAATCAATATTGACCTCATAACGATGACGATGTCGCTCGACAATCTTGGTCATCCCATAAATTTGAGCAATATGACTCTCTTCCCTTAATTCAGCAGCAAAAGCACCAAGGCGCATTGAACCGCCGAGATCACCATTTCTTGTACGTTTTTCAAGAACGTCTCCTTTAAGCCATTCTGTCATTAAACCTACAATTGGATTGTCTGTTTCGCAAAATTCACTTGATGAAGCATTCTCAATCTGTGCAATATTGCGTGCAGCTTCTATACAAGCTAATTGCATTCCAAAACAAATTCCTAAAAATGGAACTTTACGCTCTCGTGCAAATTGAATTGCTCGAATCTTCCCTTCAGACCCTCGTGCCCCAAAAGCACCTGGAACCAAAATTCCATGGGCTTTTTGTAAAGCTGAAACAGAATCTTCTTTTTCAAAAAGTTCCGAATCAATCCACTCAATATTAACCTTCACTTTATTCGCTAAACCACCATGCGCAATCGCTTCGATAAGGGATTTATAAGCATCCTTTAAGCCCGTATATTTTCCTACAACAGCAATCGTAACTTCTCCTTCAGGATGGTGAATGCGATGCGTAATATCTTCCCAACGATCCATCTTGGGGGAAGGAGCCGAATCGATTCCAAAAGCGCAAAGAACTTCAGAGTCCAAACCCTCCTTATGGTATGCCATAGGAACATCATAAATTGTTGGCATATCTAATGCCTGAATGACTGCATTGGAGCGAACATTGCAAAAAAGTGATAATTTGCATCGTTCTGTTTCTGGAATAGATCGATCTGCACGTACAAGCAAAATATCAGGAGAAATACCAACTGCTTGCAATTCTTTGACAGAATGTTGTGTTGGTTTCGTTTTTAATTCACCTGCCGAAGGAATATAAGGCATTAAGGTGAGATGGACATAAACGACATTTTGTCTCGGTAGCTCATTGCGAAGCTGACGAATCGCTTCTAGAAAAGGCATTGCTTCAATATCACCAACCGTTCCACCTATCTCACACAAAACAAAATCAAATTCTTCATTTCCCATCGTAATGAATCTCTTAATTTCATCTGTAACATGAGGAATAACTTGGACTGTTGCCCCCAAATAATCACCACGCCGCTCTCGTTCAATGATATTGCGATAAATACGCCCTGTTGTAATATTATCTTGGCTATTTGCAGAACGCCCAGTAAAACGCTCATAATGACCAAGATCAAGATCCGTTTCTGCACCATCATCGGTCACAAATACTTCACCATGTTGATAAGGTGACATCGTACCTGGATCAACATTTAAATAAGGATCAAGTTTGCGAAGACGTACGCGATAGCCACGAGCCTGTAATAACGCTGCTAACGCCGCTGCTGCGATGCCTTTTCCAAGGGAAGAAACCACACCACCAGTAATAAAAACATAACGTGCCATGGGCTTATGGTGATAAGCAATTTATAATGATTTTTCCAGCAAAAAATGCAAAAAGAAACAATTTTTCTTCTAAAATAAAAAAGGTGAAAAAATCACCTTTTTAAAAAGTCTATACTTTCTTAAAAAACTATTTTGTACTGTTATCCGGAACTGTATTTTCAAGAACCGGTGGAACTGGGCTTTCTGCTTCAGGATTTGTGGACTGTTTCTGTTCCTGCGGAGAATTCGAAGGACCTCCTAGCTGCTCAAGAATAGAAGGGGAAGACTCACCATCTGATGATGGGACTGATCCTGAGCCTTTATTGGTAGAATTCTGCTCGGAATTAACCGGTATACGCTTTAAAATATCAGAACTAGAATTTGATATATTACTCACCACGGTAAGTCCAATAGACACAACAAAAAAACAACAGGCTAAAATAGCAGTCAAACGTGTTAAAGGGTTTCGAGATCCACGAGTTTTCATCAACCCTGAGCTATTACTCACACCGAGCCCACCACCTTCTGAAGGTTGAATTAATATAATACCAACCAAAGTAATCACAATCAAAAAATGAATAACAATAAGTACTGTTTGCATAAACCCTGCTCTTCAAATAACTCTTTCATGGTTATTTACACATAAATAACACACAATCCAAGGGGTAACTCAAATTTCTCCGCTATAATTTACGATAAACATCGCAAATAGTTAAAAAATCAGTCGCTTTTAAACTTGCTCCACCTATCAAAGCACCATTAACATGAGCAATGCTTAAAAGCTCAAATGCATTGGAGGGTTTTACTGATCCACCATAAAGAAGGCGCATATTATTCCCTTCATCCCCAAAACGAGAGCACATCTCATCACGAATGAAATGATGCACTTTTGCAATATCTTCTACAGTTGCTGTATTGCCGGTGCCTATCGCCCAAACAGGTTCATAAGCGATAATGATATTCTCTGCTGTTGCATCATCTGGTAAAGATCCCTCAAGCTGCTGTGCGAGAACATCCAGCACTTTATTATTATTGCGTTCTTCCAATGTTTCACCAATACATACAAGAGCCACAAGCCCTGCTCGCCACGCTGCTTGCACTTTGGCGCAGACAATAGCATCATTTTCCTGATACACTGTACGACGTTCTGAATGCCCGATAATAACATGACTTGCTCCCGCTTCTTTAAGCATAAAAGCTGAAATATCTCCAGTATAAGGGCCATAGTCATCAAAGTGACAACTTTGTCCTCCTAAAAGGAGATTTTCACCATCCAGCGTATCAGAAGCACGCGATAAAAGCGTTGCTGGAACACAAATTAAAGCTTCAAACAAATGACCTAGATCAGAGCTAACGCCTGTAGCAATAGCACGCAACTCTCCAAGCGATTCACTCGTTCCATTCATTTTCCAATTTCCAGCAAGAAAAGGCCGAATATTTGGAGACATATTTTCACCTCAAGAGCTATTATAATATATTATTTATCTGTAAGTACCAAATTATAAAGTGAAAGCAAGTCTTTAAAGCTTGCATCTTTCGTGTCTTTGTTGCAAATTCCGTTACTGCTTTGATAATAACTCATGTTAAAAGTGGAATTAAACAATGCTTGACATCGTAAGAAATGCTGCAAATTCTTGGATTGCCAGAATTTTCCTTGCTATTTTACTCTTATGCTTCATTCTTTTATGGGGGATACCACAGTTACACACCAAAAATGAAAGAGGCCTTATTACTTCTGGAAAATCCACAGTAACTGTCGATGATTATCGTCTCGCTCTTGCCGATCAAAGCGCACGTTTAGCACATGCCGCTCATCTTGGACGAATGTTTACGCCAAATGAAATGCAGCAATACCAAATTCCCGCTTTTGTGTTTAATCAATTACAACAAAATACACTGCTTGATGAACAAGCCCGTAAAATGAAAATAAGTCTTTCAAAAGATACAATAGCGCGTATGATTGGAACTGATAATATGTTCCAAATAAATGGCACTTTTGATAAAAATTTATTTTATAACTATCTTCAGCATTTACGTATCAGTGAAAGTGCTTTTCTTAATTATTACACCAGAAAAGAAAAGCGTAACCAAATTATTTCAGCTTTATTCTCTGATATGAAAGCACCAGATCTCTTCTATAAAGCACTTGCTCTTTATCAAGGAGAAATGCGTATCGCAGATTATCTCATGATTGATCTAAAAGAAAAGGAAATAACAGCTGATCCTGATGACGAAACACTGCAAAAATGGTTTGAAACACATCAAAATGAATTTCGTACTCCAGAATACCGCACTGTCTCTTTATTATCTATGGAACTTAATGATTTCGTAAAACCTAAAGATATCCCAACAGATGAGGCAAAAGCTTATTATACCCAAAATGCTTCACGTTTTGTAACCCCTGAAAAGCGTACATTCGAAGAACTGCGATTCCCCTCACGCGAAGAAGCCGATAATGCAGCAAAAAAAATAGCCGATGGATTGAGTTTTGATGAACTGGTAAAAGCTGAAAAAAAGACTCTTAATGACATACAAAAAGGGCCTCTCGCAGAAAATGAACTTCCTAGCCATCTAGCATCCGAAATTTTTGAACTCCAACAAGGGCAAGTCAGTGCTGTAATCAATGACTTACAGGGACCTGTTATCATTCGCATCATACATATTGAACCCTCAAGCTCTCTTCCTTTTGAAAGTGTAGAAGAAAATATTCGCCAAATACTTGCCAAAAATCGTGCTACGGATGATATTCGTAATAATTATGTAGCCATTGAAAATGCTCGTTTTGAGGGTGCTTCTCTCAAAGAGTTAGCTGACCAATACAAGTTATCTTTGCGCACGATTACCATTGATAAAACGGGGAAAACGCTTGAAGGTGCAATACTCACGGATTTACCTCAAAAAGATATTTTACTGAATGCCATCTATCAATCAAACGAAGGTGTCGATCTTGATCCTCTCTCTTTTCAAAATGGTGGGTATCTCTGGTATAAGGTCGATAAAATTATTCCTGCCCGCGATAAGACACTTGAAGAAGCTAAGCTAGATGTTCTTTCTCAATGGAAAAATGAGGAAATCCAACGTCTTCTTGATGAAAAAGCCCAAAATGCTCTCAAACAGCTCACGGAAGGAAAAAGTCTTGTTGCTCTTGCTCATACCCTTGGTGTTACAAAACAAACAACACCAGCCCTCCGGCGTCAAGATTCATCTGAAGTCCTTGGTGCTGAAGGTGTTAAAGCCTTGTTTTCTGGTCCCAAAGGTCATTATGGTGTCATAAAAGGACCGGTTGCAACAAACCGTATCATTTATCAAATAAAGACTGTAACAATGCCTAAAGATATCACGTCTCATACTCTTTCAACTGAGGTCCGCGCCAATATAGATATGATGATAAGAGAAGATCTTAAGCTAGAAATGCTCCAAGTTGCCAATAAAGAACATCCTTTGGAAATTAATAGCACAAATTATAATCAGATCTTTAACGCTCTCCAATAAAAAGATTGTGCATAATTTAAAGGGCTTATTTGATAAAGTGTCTATCGCTCTTCGTTTATCGTTAAAGAGGTGAGACAGGTTTCTTGTCTGCATATCTTAGTATCAGCGTTTTTATAATGATTCATTTTCTCGCAAAACAGTGCATGTATGGATTTGCGAGAAAATAGTCAATGGAATGTAGAATCGTTTTTGCAATGCATTAAAAAACATTATCCATCCAAAGGTTGTCGCCCATTAAGCTATAAATGTCATCCCTATCGTCATTCATTCATAGCTCATATTGCTACTCTTAATATTCATTCATAGGGAGCGTATTGCTTCTTCCTTAAATGATTTCATTTACACACCCAACTTATAATAGATAAAAAAACTATTTTTAAAATTCATTATAAAAATGGAGAAATCTTGTTCTATTCAAGACTCTCATTCAATATGAGAAAAAACGAATTATCATTATAAATCAATATATTCATAAATCATAACAGTCATCAATTATGATGTTATAATTTCTCAAAAATAAGAGTTTTTTATAGACTTATAGACTGCTAAGATAACTTGTCTCATAAAATAGAAATTTTATTTCATGTTTTTCTTTCTCTGCATCTCACCTATCCAATACACTGAATAAAACATACTACTGATTAAGAAATATACCGTATTTTCAAGATCACAAAATTTCTTATTCTTTTGTGTTCATAACAACCAAAACATCAACATTTTTTATAACAAAAAAATGGTTTGGAATCACAATAGCTCCTTTATCTTCATATGAGAAAATCAGTCTACATGTCACGTATTCCAACATAGTAATATTCTTTTACAATATCTTTGGAAAATTGCCGCTTATTGCTGCCCTTGTTATCAACCAATAGCGATACATCAATGGCAAAGTTGCGCTCTCTTGAAAAATTGCTGCCCCCAGCTGTATAGCTTTTTGAAGAGAAGCCGGTACAATGACCAATGGAAGAAAAGCTGGCTTAAGAACTCTCGGTAAAGTACAAGAATACTCGTAAAATCGGTTATAATGATCGCGCGATAATGCTACCATAGCTTCAACAATACAATTCTTTTGTTGATCACTGAGACGATGAGATTCCAAATCTTCCCTATTCACTCCTACAGCTTTTAATATATCAGTGGGTAAATAATATTGATATCGTGATTGCATGAATGATAAAAGACGCAATACACCGCTTAATCCTTGAGAAATCCCTCCGTGTTCATAGATATCTGTAAACTCTTGTGCAGTTTCAGGATCTAATATCTGACAAGAAAGCTGTAAAATTATGCCTGCTGTCTCACTACAATAATGCTCTAGATCATGAAGTGTTTCTATTGGATTGTGATAAAGATCTAAAATTTGCGCATCACAATAACGTAAAAAAGCTGTCTTAGGTAAATTAAAAAGAGTCATTGCTTTTAATAAATCATTCAAAATCGGATTGTTTCCACTCGTTTGCATTTCACCATGAGCAATAGCGTCATACCACCAACGTAACCGTATTTCTCCTATAAGTGGATCATGTACACTTTCGCGGATACGAGAAACTTCAGCATTAAATACATAAAGAGCAGCCAATGCTTGGCGCTTTTTTTTAGGCGCAAATAAAACCGATATATAGCGATCACGATCTATGGTACGTAAAATATCAAGACAATAAGGAAGAGAGCCTATCATTCTATGAACCTATTAACGTCCCTTTTTTAGCAATTAAATTAATACCCTCTTTTTATTCATATTAAAAAATGAAAGATAGGCAAATACAGTTCAGAAAATAAGATTTTTAAATGCGTCTCTTAACTGTATTATGAATTAAAATTTCTTTTCTAGTCCCTTTTCGTTTTAGAAAGAAAAAATTAAATAAATAATTTTTCTGATAAAACTTATCTTATCGGACTTCAAGTTTTCATTTGCAGTAAAAAAGCTAAAAACCAATCGTAACATGCATAGTAAAACTTGAACAACAAACAACGCAAAACACTTTTTCAGTGGATAGATGACAATGTTATTTTATAAAAAATGCACTGATCACAAAAACTTCATCAAATCATTGACCTCCTCCCCACTCTAAAAGACAAAGGTTCTTACCAACACCAATTTGTAAAAAATCCAATTGCTCTCGGTGCGTTTCTGTTACTATAAATGCATTGATTTATAATGACAATTTTGTGTTTTGTATGTTAAATTAGAATCCCAAATATCGTAGATATGCTTTCATTTCAAACCAATTTCATGTTACATCAATAAAAACTATTCCCTTGCACGTCACAAGCGGAACTGGCTTGTAGGCAAAAACTGTATAAGAAAGAATTAAAATGCCTCTTATGAACTGTCTCAAGTGCCAAGAGCTGATCACTCATGTGATTCATTAGGAACTACGAGCAAACTTTGTCCTGAATACTTGCTGCTGTATTTAAAAACACTTAATGTGTTAAGTTATGTACATTCTATACCCTTATATCACCGCCTTAAACGACAGTATTTTACAGCGCAGGAAATAATTACACAAGTCTTTCATGCTAGACCAGAGCCTTTTTTTTATTAAACAATACTCTATTCTACCGCAAATAATAACGCCGCAACAGCGCGATCTTCAGCCAATAAAACATTAAATGTACGGACCGCCGCTCCCGTACTCATTGTATCTGATGAAATACGTTTTTCCCATAAAAGCACCCGTAACTCTTCAGGTAATCGTAATAATTCAATTCCAGTACCTATTAATAAAACTTCGATTTCAGAAGCTTCTTCTAAAATACGAGATATATCCCCTTGAGTGGGAACAGGCCCTGCCATCTCAATGCCATAAATGCCTGATGGTACACAAATAATAGAACCTCTATGAGACATATCAGCAAAACGAAACCCACCATTTCCATAAGCATCAATAGGTGCGCGACTTGGAAAATGTGCTTCACGAATTTGAATTGCATCGAACATGAATATGCACCTTTTATTTTTGAATAATCCAATTGTCTTTGCTACTTCTCACCATAAAAATTAAAGTAAGGATGATATAAACATTGATATGTTAAACATAGCCTAGTATTGAAGTGAAAATTTTTATATAATACCCTAATCTTATCATACAACAAATATATGAAAATTTGGGAATAAACCGCAGTAAAATGCTATACTTGCTTAAATAAATCTATTTTTTAAAAAGTTTCCTCAGCTTATTTACTCACAAATCTCTTTTTATAAAAACAATGATCTTGTTAAAAAAACAGAAAAAAATTGCGTAATATTCTATAAATAAAACAACTATTTTAATAATCTAAAGAAAACAAAAACTCCATTTTCTGTAGCCACTATAAAAGCCCATTTTTCAATGAAATTGTCTTGATCTTGCCAAGCTTTTTATAAAAATGCTTAAAAAATGTAATAAACTGCCATTACACCTTAAGATGCATTTTCCTTTGATATAGCTTTTTTCTCTTTAGAGATACTCATATCTTCTTTCGTTGCCGTTTTAGATTTAGACTTTTGTGGTCTTTTTGCTTTAGCATTAAGTTTTGATTTTTTTTCTGCAATCGGCTCACCTTTAATGCGCACATCAGCTAATGTTGAGCGAATAACACGAATATTCATACTCTCACCAATTTCAACCTCTAATTCATCACTCTCGTCGTGAACCTTCGTAACCTTGCCGATAATACCACCACCCGTTATAACTGTATCACCACGACGTACTGCATTAAGCATTTCTTGGCGTTTTTTCATTTGGGCACGCTGTGGACGAACGATAAAAAAATACATAATTGCAAAAATTAAAATGAATGGGACAGCGCTAGCAAATGAAATTCCACCGGAAACATCGCCTGCAATTTGAGCATAAGCGTTCGTAATAAACATTTTTATCTCCTATAGTTAAACCTCAGTTATTTCCCACTCTATTAAAATGAAATTCCGATACAGAAAAAATTCCTAAAGAATTTATCATAAAAAGCAATAACTACATAATCTAATCACAGCTTTACAAAAATACAATAAATCCTTAAGAGGCAGAATACCAAAATACAATGAGAAAAATCTTAAAAAATAGATTCACTTTCCCCTATTGTATATCCTACAATACAAATCTTTTCACTAACTCAATAAATTATACAAGATAATTTTTCTAATGAACAAACTTAATTTATATAGATAATTTATCGTTTTTGATATCAAATGACAGATCTAAATACAATAAAACGCTCTCATTTCAAACTTTCTGAATTAATCAAAACGATTTTCTTGCACGTCACACATATGAAATGAGCCTGTAGATAAAAACTTTTTAAGAAAGGCGTGAAATATTTTTTTCATGCTTCTCTCAAATGCAAGAGAAATTGGAACACTCAAAGCTGACAAATAGTATGATACTATTGTCTTACACTTTCATAAATACAAAGATGGTAATACCTAACGACCCCAACGAACTACTTTCCTGAAACCAATGATTTTTTGCTGCAATGTTATTGATTTAAGAAAATCAATTATTTTTCATGAATTTTCTATAAACTGTAAGACTATTCAAATGTAAAAGTCATCAATAAATTAGTTTTCTAAATATTTAAGGGGATCAACAGGTAATGAATTCTTACGCATCTCAAAATAGACACGTGGCGTTTTAACATTTCCTGAAACACCAGATTTAGCAATCTCATCACCGCGCCTTATCCTTTGTCCTTTGTTAACAACAAGCTTACTATTACATCCATAAATAGTGATAATATCATTTTCATGTCGAATCATCACAACATTACCAAGCTCTTTTAGTCCATCTCCCGCATAAATAACCACACCATTTTCTGCCGCCTTTACCGAAGACCCTTCAGGCACTGCAATATCTATTCCTCGATTCATTACTGTTCCCTTTTTTTGACCGAACTGGCTTAATAAACGCCCTCGTACTGGCCAACGCATCTTAGAAATTCCTGTGGCTTGCGGAGTCATCATATTATCTGTATTCGTAACAGTACTTGACAAACCAGTCTCATGTTTCAATTGCATCATCTGTCTAGAAATTTTTTTCTCAGAACTTGATTTGTTCATCTTTGCAGAGAGTGGCGTTGTTACAGGGGCTTTATATATAGGAGAGGACTTCTTGTTTTTTATAGAGGACATCACTTGAGATTGGGATGCAGATTCTGTTGTTGACACTGCCCAATCGTTATTATTGTGTGCATTTGAAGCTGCTAATGTACGCCTGCTTGGAACAACAAGGACCTGACCGATATAAATGGAATTGCCGTTTATACCATTTGCTAATTTTAATGCCTCAACACTAACCCCTACTTGTCGTGCAATACTGAGCAGTGTATCTCCACTCTGAACAATATAAGAATTCCGCCGAAAAATAGGAGATTTATCCATTTCTGAACGAGAAAGTGTTCCAAGATTACGTGGAGGGGCGCCCATAACGCGACCATCAGAAGAAGTTATCCTACCTTGATGTGGAAAATTATAGGGGGAATTATCATCTCCCCACGAATCATCGCTTGATTCCACAGGTGGCAATTCAGTGCTTTGTATCATACCACTACCGTATGATAGCATTCGCGGATCTGTATACATAGTACTTGATATATTTGATTGAGATGATACCGTACGATGAGAGAACGTATCGGAAAAACGCTGTGTACCAGAACTACAACCAGCAACAATAGTTACCACCGCTAACAAAGTTATTCTCTGAAAATTATGCTGGAAAATATTATCCAAAGCTTTTAGACACATCGTTTTGCTCACTCATCAATAATCAACTCACTCCATTAAAGCTTTTTTAAATTACCGAAGAGTTAAAATGAGATGTTTTATTCATAAATATCTTTATATAAGATCAAAATGAATTTAACGTAGGCAATTTGCAGAAATTTCTTAGCTTTTAAAAATTAAAGTATCTCTGCAATGCCTTTAATAAAAGGTTGGTAACGCACTTGGAACAGTTCTAAACACTCAAATCGACTACCGATTTTTGTATAGCGCGTCACCGTTTGTACCCCTTCGTCAGGTCCTATCGCCTGAATGAGAATTCCATTTTCAGCTAAAAGTTCTAAAAATTCCTTGGGTTCATCAAAACGTGATGGCCAAATAAGAATGCGATCAAATGATCCTAAGCCTGTCACACTATGACTTCCATCAATTTGCCGTATAACAATATTTTCAATTCCTAAAGTTTGAAATTTTTGTCGTGCTAAATCAACAAGCGTTTTATAACGATCAATCGTTGTCACACGGTCACTCAGACATGCTATAAGAGCAGTACAAAAACCAGATCCTGTACCAATTTCTAAGACACGATGCCTTTTTTTCAACGATAATGCCGAAAGAATTAAGAGTTGTTCTTCCAAACGTTCCATATATTCACCACACTCAAGGGGAATAACTTTATTATCATAAGCACTATTGAACCAAGGAGCAGCAACAAACTGTTGACGCGGAATTTTCTCTAATGCAGAAAAAAATCGCACGTCATCAATGCCTTTGCTACGCATTTTCAGTACAAGAGCGGCTAACTCCTCACGAAATTGTAAAATACCCTTTTGCCCCATAGTATCATTCAATCTCCAATGAAGGTGCACTTTTATCATACTGACAAACTGCTTCTTTTAAAATGGCAAAAACTTGCGCCTGTGTATCATCACCTCTTGGCAATAAACGCATATTGTCTCTCCTTTCGTAAAATTAAGCAGTAATACAGCGCATGCCTCCCATATAAGGTTGTAAAACATCTGGAATAATAATTGATCCATCAGCCTGTTGATAATTTTCAAGTACGGCAATAAGACAACGTCCAACAGCCGTACCAGAACCATTAAGGCTATGAACAAAATGCAATTTTTTATCGCCGTCTTTACGATAGCGCGCATTCATACGACGACCTTGAAAATCTCCACAAACTGAACAGCTAGAAATTTCACGATAACATTCTTGACCAGGAAGCCAAACCTCGATGTCATAGGTTTTACGCGCTGCAAACCCCATATCACCCGTAGAAAGAACCACTGTGCGAAAAGGCAAATCAAGCCGTTTTAATATATCTTCTGCACATTCAGTCATACGTTCCAATTCAATTAAAGACTGCTCTTCACTGGTAATCGAGACCATTTCAACTTTCCAAAATTGATGCTGACGCAACATACCGCGCGTATCACGACCGGCTGCTCCAGCCTCTGAACGAAAACAAGGAGATAAAGAAGAAAATCGCAGTGGTAAATCTGATATTTCAAGAATTTCATCGTTAACCAAATTAGTTAATGGTACTTCTGCAGTAGAAATAAGCCATCGACCATCTGTTGTCTGAAAAAGATCCTCTGCAAACTTCGGCAATTGTGCTGCTCCGTAAACAATCTCATCACGAACAAGAAGAGGTACTGAGACTTCTGTATAACCATGCTCATTCACATGCACATCAAGCATAAATTGTCCTAATGCTCGTTCTAGCCGTGCTAACGCCCCTGAAAGCACTGTAAAACGTGTTCCAGACAAACGACTAGCTCGCTCAAAGTTCATTTGTTTGAGATCTTGACCAAGATCAAAATGTTCCTTTGGTGTAAAATTAAATGTTGGAGGTGTACCAAAATGTCGAATGACGACATTATCACTTTCATCTTTACCTTCTGGAACATCATCTAATGGAATATTTGGAAGTGCTGAAAGAAGTTTCTCAAGACTCTCCGTCAGTTGCTTTTCTTCCACTGTTGCAGAGGAAAGAAAAGCTTTAATCTCTTCAACTTCAGCTCTAAGACGTTCAGCCATTTGCTGATCAGATACAGCCAAAGCCTGTCCTATTTCCTTTGAAACAGCATTGCGACGTTCCTGCGCCAATTGCACCTTAGCAATATGCGACCGACGTGCAAGATCAAGTTGTATTAACCTTTTAGCTTGTGGCTCAAGACCTCTACTTACGAGTGCTTTATCTAATTTCTCAGGATTGTCACGAATCCACTTAATATCAAGCATAAAAATTCCTCATTTATATTGTTTTTATTCATTCCTTATCGCATAAGATTATACACTTTTCTTAAGCGGATTTTCTTCTCTTTTCTATACTGTAAGCAATTAAAATTGAAATCTCGTAAAGTGCTATCGTTGGTAAAGCCACTGCAAACATCGTAAAAAAATCCGACGGCGTTATGATTGCCGCAATGATAAAAGAGAGCAAAATAGCCCATTTTCGTTTAGACGCCAAATCATGAGATGTTAAAAATCCAATTTTTGTTAAAAGACTGATGACAAGAGGTAATTGAAAAATCAAACCAAAAATTAGGATAAATGATGTCATAAAGCCCAAATAATCAGAAATACGCACTATAAACTCTATTTTTAAATGAACATCTGGAAGAAATTGTTGAGAAAGGCTAAACCATAGTATTATTGGCGCGAATAGACCATAAACAAACGCTCCTCCAATACAAAATAAAATAGGCCCCCCAATGAGAAATGGTAAAAAAGCCATCCGCTCATTTTTATAAAGCCCTGGTGCAATAAAACTATAAAACTGAAAAGCCGTATAGGGAAAAGATAAAATAATTCCCCCAAAAGCAGAAAGCTTCATCTTCGTTAAAAAAGTTTCCCATACTTGCGTTGATTGCAAACGAATTCCCTCAGGATTACCCCCTGCTATTTTCATTGCCCACTGATATGGCCATAGTAAAAAATTTAAGATATAATCTTTAACAAGAAAACACATCATAAAAGCGATCATAAATGCAACCAAGGCAGCAATAATTCGCTGACGAAGTTCAATTAAATGTTCTAAAAGTGGTGCCATATGGGCATCAACTTCATCTTTCTTAACATTCATGACATATCTTCTTTATCTTTAGAAGCGATAGATACTGTCGTATCTTTATTGGTTACGTTTTGATCGCATTCCAAAATTTCTTTATCTTTTTTTGATTTATAGTGTGTTTCCTTAACATCCCAATTATCGTGGATATCCTCTAATATATTTTGAGTGGGATCAAAAGTTTCTGCCAACTTCTTACTTGAATCGCTAATATCCGAACATACTTTTTGCAAATCATCGCGCTCGATTTGTTTTATTAAATTATCAAACTGATGACGAAGTTCATTTGCTGTTGAATACACATACGCTCTTATCTTTGCTACTGTCTTTAATATTTTAGGTAAGTCTTTTGGTCCAACGACAATGATGAGAACAAGTAAGATTACGATAAACTCTGGTCCGTCAATCCCAAACATCTCTTAATTCGACTTTCTCATCAAAAAATATTGCACAATGATGATTGCGTTTTTGTTACTGTTTTTTAGCAACAGATGTTTTGCGTTTTTTAGAAGCAGAAGAAACCTTTCTGCGCACTGTTGCATGTTTTACCGATAACGGCTGAGATTGTTGAGATTCTACATCAATCATTTGGGAAGTAGGAGCCATTTCAACTTTATCCTCAATGCTATCATCTTCTTCCTTCATATTTTTTTTGAAGGCTTTAATTCCTTTAGCAACATCGCCCATTAATTCAGAAATTTTACCGCGACCGAAAAGCACAAAGATAATCAATAAAATTATAATTAAATGCGTTGGTGAAAAAATATTACCCATTATTCTCTCTAACTTTATGCTTTTAAATTTGATTTCATTTATTCATGCTTCCTCTGAAGAATGTATCAAATATAATATCTTACTTATATATTTTCTTCTTAACTTAAAAGCAATTACACGCTTTTATTGCAAAAAGAGCTTTTTATCCTCTTATCGCTTTTTAGCGTACTATAACACAAACCATTCAACAATGATAAACCGCTTCATACAAAATTCAAAACACTTAAAAACTTTTCTAAAATAACTTCATCTGATCTCTTAGGTTACTCATCTTCCTGTAAAGACTATAGCCAACGTCTTTCCTTTTAAACAATGTTGTACGTATCATTACAAATATTTCCGCCAAATTATCCGTTACTGATAAAAATCATAATGCTGTAAAACATTTTACGTATTCAATTAAAAAAATCAGAAAGAAAAATCTCTAAAAAACTTTCTTAACACATCATCAGTCTCTTCAAAAACGATCATCTTACGCACAACATTTATTCTTTGCGTTGGGGTGGGAATTTTATCATCCATTATTCCATACACAATACGAAATATGAGCCATCATCGTATTCAATTAAATATCTGTCGTGTAAATAAAAACTATTAGCGGAAAGAGTAAAAATGTACTTTATGAACCAACGCAAGTGCCAAGAGGTATGGCAATACTGCTAAAAAATAAAAAAGGTACCAGCTTGTGCCTTTATTCAGTAAAATACCTCCATATAACCAGCTCTCTAAGCCACGGCATGCTCTAACTATTACAAGTCTCTGGATTCTGGGCATGCGTTCTCATAATATCATGTGTTTAACCTATCTCAGTATTGAAACCAGAATGGGCATTAATAGAAAATTACATTCAATCAAAAGCATGGCATCGAAGCATAATCCATGTAAAAAGAATTTCTTATCCTAGCCTTTTTTATAAGATTACCTTATAAAGCCGCTCGATAATACAGTGTTAGAGATAGATAAACCTATTTGCTTTAGTTTAAAATTCCTCATTTTATTGAGATAGCTTGCAGAGCACATATCAATTCTCAAAAGTTTTATTTTAGCATCATACACAATAACCTAGCCATTTAGCGTGTATAATGTAAAGCTTTGGCTCTGCTTAAAGCAATGAGATTCATTCATACTTTTACAAAAATCTATCACTATAACACCAGCACTTTATTGCTCTATCCATAATTTTACGCTTGCTAAAAAACTTATAAATGTAACAATGTTTTTATCAAGTATTTGAAATTCTTTAATCTTTAAACAAGAAAATTTATGAATGAATTTGAAAGGTACTCTTCAATTTTTCAACAAACTTCACTAATATTCTCGTTGATTGAGGTTTTTTTATAGTATTCCTGGAAGAGACCGCGATCATAAAAAAATTCTCTTACAACATAAATATCTCTATTGAGATGTTTGATCTCTTCTTGTCTATCTCTCATATAAAAAATTTAAAATTTTAACGATTAAGCTCATAATATAAAAATAGCCCTGTGAATAAATGCTCCCATGACATTAATATTTTTTCTGTAGTGTATAATTTGGAAGTGAGGGCATTGTTTGATTTCTACAAGAGTATTTTTATGGATATCAATTCTATTATTCTATGCTAATAATCCGGTACAGTTACACATATGATAGAGTTTACTCCATGAATTATCGGCATATTTATCATGCTGGCAATTTTGCTGATGTTTTTAAACACATTATTGTCACTCGCATTGTAGAATATCTCAAACGCAAAGAAAAAGCTTTTCGCGTTATAGATACGCATGCTGGAATCGGTATTTATGACCTTTCTTCTTTAGAAGCACATAAAACAGGAGAGTGGCGCGAAGGTGTCCAACGACTTTTTTCAACTCCTATCCCAGAAGATTTAAGAACACTTCTTTGTCCATGGTGTGACATCATTGATGCCCTCAATAAAGGGGAAAAAGAAATTATATTTTATCCTGGATCTCCTGTTCTTATTCGTCAATTATTACGGAAACAAGATCGCCTCACCGCAATAGAATTGCACAATGAAGATTATCATATTTTAGCAAAAAACTTTGCAGGAGATTATCAGACAAAAGTTCTGCATTTAGATGGTTGGCTTTCCTTAAATGCTCATGTACCACCAAAAGAAAAACGTGGGTTTATCCTTGTTGACCCTCCCTTTGAAAAAGCTGGAGAGTTTTCCCGCCTTATTGAGGGATTAACGAAAGCCTATCGTCGCTTTTCTGGAGGAATCTACGCTTTATGGTATCCTGTTAAATATGACAAAGAAATTGAAAGTTTTCTTCACGCGCTTTATCAAACAGGAATTCCTAAAATTCTCCAGCTTGAAATGCGTATCCGAAAAAAATCAACATCACCTACAATGAATGGAAGCGGTATGATTATTATTAACCCTCCCTACCTTTTGGAAGAAGAAATGAAAAAACTCAGCCCCTTTCTTATCAACCGTCTTGGACAAGATGAAAATGCCAAAATAACGCATAAGTGGCTTCAAAAAGAACATCTATTATTTTAGATCTTTTTCTGATATCTTTCCTAAATCAAATATCATGTTGTAAAATACAAATGCATTAAATGATAAAGTTCTTTGATTCTTTGGATAATATCAACATATTATCATGATAAGCTAATAACGATCAGCGTGAATTATTTTTTTAGAAAGCCTATCCTCTTAATCATCATGGATTTCTTATTTCAATCATTTTAATGGATAAATTGGCCAAATTCATAAAGCTGTCTTAGAATAACAACTCTCATATTTTTTTATGAAAGATCGGCTCTCTAAAATCATACTCTTATGCTATAAGATATATTTATAAAAAAAATTATAAAGACATAAATAATCATTATTTAATAAAAAAGAATATTTCATATATTAAACAAACAACATATTCGTAATAAACGGAATGGTCCTGAAAAATAATACAAATTGTCCGCAAAATGAACGGGAAAAACTTTCTTTTCTCTCTAATGTTACATGGCATAATGCCAATCAAAGCAATGAGAAAAATCAGCTCCAAGGTATCAAGTTCATACAAGAGTTTGTTAGACACCTTCCGCATAAGCCAGGGGTTTACCGGATGATTGGTGAAAATGGTGATATTCTCTATGTTGGCAAAGCCCGTAATCTCAAAAAACGTGTTTCAAACTATACACGTGAACAAGGACACAATAATCGTATTACCCGCATGATTCGTGCAACATATCATATGGAATTTATCGTCACCCATACAGAAACAGAAGCACTCCTTTTAGAAGCCAATCTCATCAAAAGATTGCATCCACATTTTAATGTACTCCTGCGTGATGATAAAAGTTTTCCTTATATTATGATTACAGATGATCATCGAGTGCCTGCACTTTACAAACATCGTGGTGCTCGAATACGAAAAGCTCACTATTTTGGTCCTTTTGCTTCTGCTGGTGCAGTGACACAAACAGTTCATGTTTTACAACGCGCCTTTTTATTACGAACTTGTACTGATTCAGTTTTTGAAAACCGTACACGCCCCTGTTTGCTTTATCAAATTAAGCGATGTTCTGCACCTTGCACTCATGAAATTAGCGACAGTGATTATAAAGAACTGGTGAAAGGAGCAAAAGCGTTCCTTTCGGGAAAAGATCAATCTATTAAAAGCGATATGGTTCAAGCTATGCATAAAGCTGCAGAAAATCTTGATTTTGAACAAGCAGCTTCCTATCGTGACCGCCTATCAGCCCTTTCTCACATACAAAGCTATCAAGGTATAAATCCTCAAACGATAAAAGAAGCGGATGTTTTTGCGATTGCGCAAAAAGAAGGAATGACCTGTATTCAAGTGTTCTTTTTTCGCATGGGGCAAAATTGGGGAAACCGTGCTTATTTTCCTAAAGCAGATCCCTCTTTTTCCCGTACTGAAATTTTAGCAAGTTTTCTTGCCCAATTTTATGATGATAAACCACTTCCCAAAAGCATCCTTTTATCTGAAGAAATTGAAGAAAAGGCACTTCTTACAGAAGCATTTAGTCTCAAAGCAAACCACAAAGTATCCCTCTCTTTACCCAAACAAGGTGAACGGAAAACTCTTGTTAATCGTGCCTATCTCAATGCTCATGAAGCACTTGAACATAAGCTTTCTGAAACAGCCACCCATACAAAATTGCTTCAAGGTCTTGCTAAAACATTCCAACTACCTTTTCCTCCACGCCGGATAGAAGTCTATGACAATTCTCATATCATGGGAACAAATGCTGTAGGGGCTATGATTGTTGCTGGTCAAATGGGATTTATTAAAAATCAATATCGAAAATTCAACATTCGCTCAACAGATATCACGCCTGGCGATGATTTTGGTATGATGAAAGAAGTGATTAAACGAAGATTTTCACGCCTTATCAAAGAGCATGATCTGCCAAATAGAAGTCATAACATAAAAGATGATGATCTTTTTCCCATTTGGCCTGACCTTATCTTAATCGATGGTGGTGAAGGACAAATCAACAGCGTACATGCAATACTTGCTGAATTACAATTAAATGATCTCTTCACAGTTGTTGGAATCGCCAAAGGTGTTGACCGTCATGCGGGACGTGAACGATTTTTTATAAAAGGTATTCCGCCCTTTACACTTCCTCCACGTGATCCTATCCTCTATTTTTTGCAACGTCTGCGTGATGAAGCACACCGTTTTGCGATTGGAACTCATAGGATAAAACGAAAAAAAGCAACATTCAAAAACCCACTTGATGAAATCGAAAATATCGGTCCGACAAGAAAGCGTGCGTTGCTTCATCATTTTGGAAGTGCCAAAGCTGTTGCTAGTGCCTCATTTGAAGATTTAAAAAAAGTTACGGGAATCTCTATGACAATTGCACAAAAAATTCATAACCATTTTCATGAAAAATAAGCTTGTTTCATAACCTTCGCCTTGTTACGTTTAGGAAATATATTCTCTTTCACAAGAATTAAAAATGGCTCCATGAAAAATCATACTTTTTCTTTTCCAAATATTTTAACTTATGCACGAATTGTTGCAGTCCCAATGGTTGTTGCATGCTTTTTTTTAGAAGGGCGGCTACAATCAAGTGATATCACCCGCTGGATTGCTGTTTCCATTTTTATCGTTGCATCCATTACTGACTTTCTTGACGGTTACCTTGCTCGTATTTGGGAACAAACATCCAATATTGGTCGCATGTTAGATCCAATTGCCGATAAACTTCTCGTCTCTGCTTGTTTGCTCTTGCTTGCCGCAGACAGTACCATCGCTGGATGGACTCTATGGGCAGCTATTATCATTCTTTGCAGAGAAATTCTTGTGTCAGGATTACGTGAATATTTGGCTGAGTTAAAAGTTAGTGTTCCTGTCTCTCGTCTTGCAAAATGGAAAACTTTTGTACAGATGATCGCTATTGTATTTCTTTTAGCTGGACCAGCCGGTAATAAAATTTTCCCTTACACAGTAGAGTTTGGTATTACTATGCTGTGGATTTCTGCCCTCCTTACATTGTGGACAGGGTGGGATTATTTTCGTGCAGGTTTAAAACACGTTATCCTATGAATAGTATGGAATTTTATAAAATGATTTATCTTTTTGTACTTAAATAAGAGATGAGAATAGCATAAGATTGATTTATTTTAAATCTATTAATGATAAATCAATAAAACACTTTTTTGCACATTACAAGTAAGGGTAGCGTGTAGATAAAAACTCTTCAGAAAAGAGTAAATAGGCTTTATATTTTCGTAAAAGCAGCTGCAATATTAAAAGCTAAAAAAATGATTAATGGCTCCATATGCTTTCAAAAAAATCTATAACCTCATAAGCAAAAAACCGAAATATAGTGTTTCGGATTTTTGCTTCTTATATACGCTTTATTAACCAACAATTTCTACCTCAGGAAACCAAAAGGCGATTTCTGTTTTTGCCGTTTCAGCACTATCGGATCCATGGACAGAATTTTCGCCAATCGATAAAGCATGAACCTTACGAATTGTCCCTTCTTCTGCATCACTAGGATTCGTAGCCCCCATTACTTCACGGTTTTTAGCTATTGCATTTTCACCTTCCAAAACTTGTACAACGGTTGGACCAGAAGACATAAATTCAACCAATTCACTAAAAAAAGGACGTTCTTTATGAACAGCATAAAATTTTTCAGCCTCACGTCTGCTCATCCAGACACGTTTAGACGCAATAACACGTAGCTCCGCATCCTCAAGCATTTTAGTAATTGCGCCAGTCAAATTACGACGGGTTGCGTCTGGTTTAATCATCGAAAAAGTACGCTCTAAAGCCATTTAACCACCTTTATTTCATTGATAATATTCTCTAGCCATTCCTATAGCGAGCAAGGAACCCTTTGCCAAGTGGCTCTGCAAAAATCTACACAAATTCTCAAAAATATAGAATAAATTATAAAGAAAACTTTAATAAAAATCCTGCAATTGCTCATCCCATCATAAAAATGCGCTACCGACTCTTAATAAATATTGAATCTTCTTCCATAATTTTAAATGCTTCCTATCAAAATTATCATTGAAATCAATCAAAAAATAACCATATCGTTAGAAACTATAGCGTACACCTAAAATACCCTGAAAGGACTGTTTTGTTTTATGTCCTTTAACATAATGGGCCTCACCATATAACTTTAACTTCTCACTCACAAAACTGCTTAAACCTAATCCTAACTTACCTGCATTGCCCGATAAGTCCGTGGTAAATGGATGACGTTGATTAATTAACGTTTGATTGTCATCTTTATTCTCACGCAACCATGCTGCTGTAATATACGCAAACGATGAGGAATCCATGTGAGAACCAAATTCATATCCTAAAGATAAGCCAACCTCACTGCGTAATGAAGTAAATGGACGCATGTCACCTGTCATGCCATTCGATAACTTGATTTCTTTACCCTCAACACGCAACCATGTAAATTGTCCATAAGGCTGCAACCAACTGTTCTTTGACGTCTTAAGTCGATAACCAGCTTCAAAGGAAGTTCCCAATGCCCTTTGAGTATATGTTCCTTCAATCTCTAAACCATTCGTTGAAACGGCTTTTAGAGTATTTTGATAATGATTGTATTTTAAAATACCATCGAGATACCATCCACTATGATCAAAATAAGTGACATAAGCGCCAATACCATAAGTATTGATTCCACTGTTACCCCCCCGTGCATGCGCAACACGGGCACGATCATAACTGCCAAAACCACCTATATAAAACTCTCCATTTTCCCACTCGCTTAAACCATTGATCCCCAAAACGATACCGGTCTGATCCAGTTTAAAATCTATATGCTCTGTCGCAATGCTCTCTTTAGATTTAATCGCATAAGTCCATAAAGCTGCATTCTTTTTACTTTTATCTAGAACTCCTCTTCCCGCACGTACGGTTTGCATTTCATTGTGAAAAACCAACACTGGAGCCACAGACATAGACAATACCGCATCTGTAGAGGGAGTGGTCAAAAAGTGAGAAACTGAAAACGTCTCGCTTAATTGTGAAGAAGGTTGTTCTTTATGAACTGGACGCACAATCATTTGATCGGCTAAAGAGTGAGAAGATTCTGAAACAGCAGTTTGTTGTTTTTCATCAGAAAGAGGATGAAGACCTGATGGAGGTAACGTTACAAGATTCTGATTTTCTTGAGAGGAAGATACCGAAACACTGGAAACATTCTGTGCCCCTCTTAAATGACGTGGAGGGCGTTGTTTGGGCATCTCTTTTTTAGTAGGTGGACGAGGACTGGTATTTTTCCCTCCAGAAGAGGGAGATTGATCAGACAATGCAAGAGGAACCTTCGTTTTCTTGTTTACACACTGTGCTTCAGTATTCGAATGTGTCGTACCTCCAGAGGCTCTTCCTAAATACCAAATTGTAGCACTACCACTAGAATCAGCACATCTATCTCTCTTCAGCAATTGATATTGATAGGCTCCTCCATCGACAGTTGTAATGTCCTTACCCGAAAGGTCTGCCAGAGTAAAATTAGCGCCTCCATTGTGGTTTCTATCAGTAATTAAATTAATCCCTGTGACCAAACTATTCTTTTGTGAAAAAAGACCTGTAATTTCACGACCAGAATCTGCAACGCTTATTTTGTGATTACCTGCGCCCTCATCAATCGATAAGTAATCACTCGAATTCCCCGTAGCACTAATATTGAATCGAAAATGTAAATTCCCTGAAAGTTTCTCAACATGAAGTGAAATATGTCGTGGATCATACGGTATAGAAGTAAAAATAACAGTCCCATTTTGCCCCCCTAAATCTTTAATTTTAATCTGAGGTTTTTCTCCTATCTTTCGTTCACCAACCTCAAATATTATCTCATCCACGCTCTCTTCTATAGGAATTTTTTTCTTAGTTGTATGATTTGTCCTATCGCCAGCGAATAAATAAAGTTCTCCGCCACCATTGATCCTTACTTCTCCAACGACTTCTTGTACACCAACATGGAACCACGATTTAGCAAAATCCGTAATTGTTAAAGTATCTACAAATCCCATAGGATATACAACTTGAGTAGCTCGATCCTTCAAAGTAGTTTTCAGAGATTCTCCTAACGCTAAAACGTGCTGTCTCCCATTCCCAGAAACCTCAGCATACATTGATTTCCCTCCCTCTTTTCTTTGTCCTGCATAAAGATTTTGTTCTCCATTATCTCCCACTTTCGTATACCAAACCCACGCTCCATCGTACACATTCTGCTGTCCAACTGCTCCACCGCCACCAGAAATTGTAGATTTATATGCACTACTTTTTCTCTCCACGCTTGTAAGATCAATATATGGCTCTTCATGAATAAACTGCTGACCTCCCAAAATTTTGGCGCTCATTGCAATTCCTGCTCGTGTAACTATTTGCATCCCTCCTTTTTTAATAGTGGACCCCACGGAAGTTTTTCCATTCTCAACAAGCTCTACATCACCATATTCAATCGTAATATTATTTCTGAAAAAACTAGCAATCAGTTCTAAATTTTTTTCTTCCTCTTCTCTATTTCCCACATCTGTTGCTCTTGTTAGCACTCTATTCCTACTCTCAACTACACTTGCAGATTGCAAAAGACAACTACTGATCATCAATACTGAAAAACTTAATTTGTATTTATACCGCATTATCCACACTCCACTCTTCAATTATTTAGAAAAATACCCCGCGGCTACATAGGTAGCTTGTTTTAGATTGTATCATAATGTGTTTTATTTATGTCTAAATACAATTTTTTAGTGTATTTTTTTTAATTTAAACAACTTTAAGTTGCTTATCTATAAACCACTAAAAACTCTAACTTAAGGCAGAAAAATTGAATAAAATTCAAAATGTTTACTTAAATTCAAGGAATAATTTGCATATCTGGAATTATAGATGAAAAAAATGCTCGTGCCCTTTAATGGCCCCCCCCTTCACGTAAAACAAAACGCCATTCGGTTGTACATTCACGCACTTGTTTTAAAGAGACATCTCTCAATGCACTCAAGCCCATTTCGTAACGTCATCCATGAATGATATACCGGTAAAGCCATTGGCCCCCAATCTTTACGCTTATGAAGAAGCGGGCCGATATCATCATACACTTTGCCATCCCAATGTTGTGACAGCCCTTGACACTAGAGACGATTCATCAGAGACATTTTTACTTCTTTTTTGTATAGTTTTTATACACACCTTCATCCCGTTTGCGATGTGCCAAGCGAATAATTTTGATTGATTCAACATAAACAGATTTGGAATGAGAGAATCCTATGATTTTCGCGACTCTTATTCAACATGCATAGAAATGAATTATTATTATAAATTCAGTATGTTGCCTTTAAAAGAGAGAGTATAAAGACATTCCTACTATTTGAGAAAGTCCCTACACTCTCGAGAAGACATAGCCGAACGTTATCTGTTTAAGTTTGCAAAACAATTACATTTGTAAAGTTAATCAGCCATGCACACATATTTAGAAACTATAGCGTAATCCTAAAATACCTTGAAGAGCATTCTTAATCTTATGTCCTTTTAGATAATGTGCTTCCGCATAAAGTGTTAGTTTATCATTGACCGAACCATTTAAACCAATTCCCAATTTACCCGCACTGCCTGATAAATCTGTAATAAATTTATACTGGTTATTAATTGTCGTATAATTATTATTTATATTCTCACGCAACCAAGCTGCCATAATGTAAGCTGTTAATGACGTTTCTGAATTCACAAAAAATTCATGTCCTGCAGTCAATCCAACTTCACTGCGGAATGAAGTTAATGGGCTTAGATCACCTATCATTCCATTTGAAAGTTTTATTCTTTTACCTTCAACCTGCAAACCTGTTAGTTTGATATAAGGCTGCATCCAAGTATTCTGTGCCGGTTCAAAATAACAACCGATCTCAAATGATCCACCTATTGCCCACTGATTGTAATGACTTTGAATGGCTAAACCATTCGTTGATATGGCTTTCAAATTATCTCGGTAATAATTATATTTCAAAACACCATCCATATACCATCCACGATGATCAAAATAAGTTGCGTAAGTTCCAATACTATAAGAGCTCAAATTGCTGTCACCACCTCGTGCATGAGAAATACGTGCTTGATCATAACTCCCAAAACCACCAACATACAACTCTCCATGCCCTAATTCACTCAACTGATCAGCACCAAAGACTAAACCTGTCTGCCCAAGTTTAAAGTGTGTATGGCCTGTCGCAACACGTTCTCTGCTCTTAATCCCATAAGTCCATAGTTCGATATCTTTCTTATTTCTGTCCCAAATTTTTCTACCATTCCGTATAATTTGCAACTCATTATTAAAAATAAGCCCAGGAACTACGGACAACGTTAACACTGCATCTGTAGAGGGGGTTGTTGATGTTTCTCCAGGAAAAAAAGGATTTGTCGGATCTGGCATAGAAGGTTCTGGTCCACTGAGGCGGTCTGCCGATAAAAACCAAACTTTTCCATTTTCATCCTTTCTTTCTTTCAAATCATACATATAAGTTCCACCATCAATGGCGTTAATTTTTTCACCCTTAAGATCTGTCAGCGTAAAATGCGCTCCACCACTTTGATCCGTAATTAAATCACGCTTATTTGAAAAAGGATCCGTGATTTCAACGCCAGAATCAGCAACACTTATTGTATGTTTCCCAGCGCCTTTCTCAACCAAGAGATAATCACCACGGTTATGGGCAATCGTAGTATTGAACGCGAAATGTAAATTTCCTGAAAGATTATTCACATGAAGCTGAGAATAATATGGATCAGAACCTGTAAACGAAAAAATAATACTCCCTTCACCACTTAATTTTTGTATCAAAGAACTTTTTCCATCAAACTCATCAGTAATAGAGTATAGTTTTGTATCTTTTCCATTTAAAATAATATCTTCTACTGTGGTGCGTTGTTGATCATTCCCAGCATAAAGATGGATCTGCCCAGAATGGTTTACCTGTGTCTTGCCTTCTAATGTTGCTCCAGCATGCACCCATGATTTTGTTTGATCATTCATTGTTAGATTTTTTACAGATCCGTCAGTATCTATTTCCTGAATAGCATTCTCATTTAAAGTGACTCCAATGGACTGACCACCTTTTAAGATACGTTGTTTACCACCACCAAAAACTTCTGTGTCAAATGCAAAACCACCATTTTTTGCACTTTGAGACTTTTGTCCAACCTCTTGGACACCCCCTTGCATAACTTTTGTATTCCAAACTTTTCCGCCATCATATACTTTTTGTTGGCCTAGTGTTTCATCTTGACCATAAATGATAGTGTGAGAAGCACTACTGCCTTTAATCTCTCCTCCAATATCCCCCTCGCCGAAAATAAGCTGCTCACCGCCATAAATTTTAGTCCCCTCTACTTTCCCTCCATTTCCAACACTTTGGTGCCCGCCTTCTTTAACAACAGCATTTTTCGAAAAACCTTGTTTTCCTTTTAAAGCCTGAACATTTTCAATTCCACCATGTTCAATTTTACTATTCTCACTGAGTCCTCCTGCATACACATAAAGCTCTGCACCATTCCTTACAGTGTTATTAATGGACCGCCCTGGACTATCAATCTCACCATCATTTGAAATGTATGCTTTACCTTCATTATCAAGGATATAATTTTCTAATATTGCCCCATCTTTAATGGAAATAAGTTCAGGCTTTTTAAGAAACGCAGTATTTTGTTCTTGTGCATTATATCCAGCATTGTCACGATGACTGCTGTCAAGCGCCTGTTGACTCGCAAACACTCTAGCACCCTTATCCATGATAAAATTGCTAGGCTTTTTCAAAAAGTCTAATTCATTGCGCGTTCTTATCATGACATCATGAGAGGCTCCAAGTATGCATCTGCCTGTTTTCATATCCTCATTGTATTGATCGTGAAATACCTTATCATTTTCATAACTTGAAGATTGACAAAAAAGTGCTGCTCTTCCCTCATTTGCAGCAGCAGCTTGCACAAAACAGCTGCTCAACATGAGTATCCAACAATGTCGTTTCCATTTATATTGTAGAGCCATATCCTCCCCCCTTCACGCCTGCATAGACACTGAACGTAATTAGCTCTACAAAACATATTTTCAACCTTAGATTGCAACAATCCTTCTTAAAAATCCTCCTTATTTCATAAAAAACCGTTCTTTACAGTTTTTTTAATACTTTTTTGATCAAGAATATAAGGGCGTTTTTATAGTGCTTCTTTAGCATTTCCTCAGAATTTTCTTATCAAAAAAAAGTAATGCATAATCAAGTATATAAGGGTATACAGTTTATCATGAACAACGAAGCTGCGTGCTCTGAAAAATTGTTCTCTGATGCTGCATTAAAAACTTAAAAAAACTAATCATACATTTAAAGATAACTAAAAAATAACCATATCGTTAGAAACTATAGCGTACACCTAAAATACCCTGAAAGGACTGTTTTGTTTTATGTCCTTTAACATAATGGGCCTCACCATATAACTTTAACTTCTCACTCACAAAACTGCTTAAACCTAATCCTAACTTACCTGCATTGCCCGATAAGTCCGTGGTAAATGGATGACGTTGATTAATTAACGTTTGATTGTCATCTTTATTCTCACGCAACCATGCTGCTGTAATATACGCAAACGATGAGGAATCCATGTGAGAACCAAATTCATATCCTAAAGATAAGCCAACCTCACTGCGTAATGAAGTAAATGGACGCATGTCACCTGTCATGCCATTCGATAACTTGATTTCTTTACCCTCAACACGCAACCATGTAAATTGTCCATAAGGCTGCAACCAACTGTTCTTTGACGTCTTAAGTCGATAACCAGCTTCAAAGGAAGTTCCCAATGCCCTTTGAGTATATGTTCCTTCAATCTCTAAACCATTCGTTGAAACGGCTTTTAGAGTATTTTGATAATGATTGTATTTTAAAATACCATCGAGATACCATCCACTATGATCAAAATAAGTGACATAAGCGCCAATACCATAAGTATTGATTCCACTGTTACCCCCCCGTGCATGCGCAACACGGGCACGATCATAACTGCCAAAACCACCTATATAAAACTCTCCATTTTCCCACTCGCTTAAACCATTGATCCCCAAAACGATACCGGTCTGATCCAGTTTAAAATCTATATGCTCTGTCGCAATGCTCTCTTTAGATTTAATCGCATAAGTCCATAAAGCTGCATTCTTTTTACTTTTATCTAGAACTCCTCTTCCCGCACGTACGGTTTGCATTTCATTGTGAAAAACCAACACTGGAGCCACAGACATAGACAATACCGCATCTGTAGAGGGAGTGGTCAAAAAGTGAGAAACTGAAAACGTCTCGCTTAATTGTGAAGAAGGTTGTTCTTTATGAACTGGACGCACAATCATTTGATCGGCTAAAGAGTGAGAAGATTCTGAAACAGCAGTTTGTTGTTTTTCATCAGAAAGAGGATGAGAACTTCCTGAACCTAAAACTTCAATAACGTGACTTCCAAGAGAGAAAACAGTTGGAGATACAGAAGCCTGAGATTTTTGCCTTAAGTTTTGGCAGTTCTCTCTTCGACGTGGCAATTTAATAACATGCGCTTGTGGTGCTGCAATCGTTGAAAGAGAAGAAACCGATTGATTTTGATTTAAATGCCGCACAGATCTGCTTCTACTACGTGGTAAACTGTTGAGAAATGAAACATTATCAATAAATACTGCAGATAAATACCAAACTTTTTCGCCCCCATCCTCATCAATTCTCTGTTTTAAACCATACGTATAGGTTCCGCCATCAATAGTTTTAACATTTGCACCAGAAAAGCTTCTCAGGGTAAAATGTGCGCCTCCACTTTGATCAACAATTAAATCAAGTTCTGTTGAAGAAGGATCAACAATTTCAATACCGGAATCTAAAATATTTATTGTGTGAGAACCACGGCCATTTTTGATAAAGAGATAATCACCTTCTCCTTCTGCAAGGCTGACATTAAAATCGAAATGTAGACTCCCCAAAAGATTATCAATATAAAGCTTAGAGTAATGTAAATCGGATTCTGTAGAAGTAAAAATAATATTTCCCACACCGCTCAGCTTCTTAATATAAGTTTCTGTGTTTCCATATCCATTAGAAATAGAGTATAATTTAGCGTTTTCTCCCTCTAAATTAATATCGTCTACTGTTGTGTGATAATTTTTGTATTCAGTATAAAAGCTATTATTTCCAGCATAAAGATGGACTTGTCCCAAATCATGAATCTTTATTTTTCCTTCCAACACCGCACCAGCAAAAATCCATGAATTGGCTCCTTCTTTAATTGTTAGATTTTTTACAATGCTACCAGCATGAACTTCTTGAGCAGCATGGCGGTGTAAAGTCACAATGTTCACCTCTCCCCCTGCTAATACCCGCTGTACACCACCCGCGAAAACCTCAGTATTCACAGCTAAACCACCACTCTTTTGTATAAAATCATCATCATCTGCGAACCACTTAGCAAGAGTTTGTATTCCTCCACTCATCACTTTTGTTCCCACAGCCATCCCATCATCATATACATTCTGCTGTCCTGGCGTATCACCTTGACCATAAAGTGTCGTGTTATAAGCGCTGCTCCCCACAATTCCACCATTTACATAACCATCTCCGAAAACAAGCTGCTCCCCACCATAAATTTCAGCTTTCAATGCGGTTCCTCCTCCCTCCACTCTTTGTTTTCCACCCTCGTAAATAATCGTAAATTCTGAAATCCCTTGTTCCCCTACAATCTCAACACCACCATTTTCAATGGTCGTATTCTTACTGAAACCACCAGTCTCAACATAGAGTGTTGCAGTTTCTGGAACCGTATTATTAATGGATAATTTAAAATCATCCGTTTCTCCATCACCAGCAATATAAACTATGCTATTGTCACCGAGCACGGAGCTTTGCAAAATTTTTTCACGTGTACCAGTAATGAAATCCTCTGCATAAAAACTGAAATCACCTTTATAAGAATTGGCTATAGAATCTTCCAAAGGAGAACCATACTTTTCTTGCTCAAAAGATTCAGCTATAGGCAACTCCATATGAGATGGAGGAAAGATAGGAGAAAAATTTTTTTCTGGCATAGATGGTGTCGATAAAGACCAAATCTTTCCACCGTTATGATCTTTTTTCTTGAGAGCGTACATGTAGACTCCATTATCAACAGTAGCTATCTCTTCACCCCAAAAATCTATCAGAGTAAAATGCGCATTTCCGCTTTGATCATGAATTAAATCAAGCTCCAAAACTAAATTCTGATCTTGTAGAGGAGAATTGGTAATTTCAACACCAGAATCGATAACGCTTATGGTGTGATGACCTGCTCCTCTTTTTATCAGAAGATAATCACCGCGCTGTTCTACAAAATTAGTATTAAACCTAAAATGTAAATTACCTGAAAGATTACCAACCTCAAGTTTAGAATAATGTGGATTAAACACGGTAGAAGTAAAAATAACGTGTCCATTCCCGCTTAAATCCTCAATCAAAGAGCTTTCACCGTCCATCTTGGAAGCAATAGAGTATAATGTGGTATCTTTGTCATTTAAAACAATTTTTTCTACTTCAGTACGAGATCGCTCAGTACCAGCATAAAGATAAATCCGTCCAGAATCATGAATCATGGTGTTCCCTTCTAATGTTGCACCATAATGTAACCACGATTGTGCTTGATCCTTAACGGTTAAATCTTTTACATAGCCTCCTAAATCTATTGCTTGGAAAGCATTCCCTTGTAAGAGAACACCAATCGCGATTCCTCCCGCTAAAACGTGTTGTTCTCCACCAGAAAAGATCTTCGTATCAAATGCAAAACTGCTATAATGGTCTAGATCCTCTTCTACATAAAGATTTTGTATCCCTCCTTCCATGATCTTTGTGTTAAAAACCTCTCCATCATCGTACACATTCTGATATCCTCGCACTCCATTTTTACCAGAAACGATAGTGTCATAGGCACTGCTTCTTACCATTTCACCTTTGATATCAGACTTTCCTGAAACAAACTGCTCACCACCGTAAATTTTAACCCCTTCAGCTTTCCCCCCATCTTCAACCTTTTGTTTTCCCCCTTTCTTAACTGTACTATCCTGTGAAAGACCCTGTGCTCTAACAAGCTCAGTGCCGCCTCTTTGAATTGTTGTATACAAGCTAAAACCACCGTGATAAACGGAGATCTTTCCACCGTCTTTAACTGTATTATTAATCGAAGTTTCTCCAGTGCTTTCAACTTTCTCACTGTTACTATCAAAGCTAGGATCAGCAATCGTAACAATCATTCCCTTTTCAATTGTGCGTTCTGTGAGATCATTCGATAATGAAGCTATAGCAGATGGTTGCAAGCTAAAATCAGAAAACAAAGAGGTATTTATCTCATCAAGAGCATAATTCGCATCTAAATACCAAGTTTTACCATTGCTCTCATTTTTTCTATGTTTCAAACTGTACATGTAAGTTCCGGCATCAATAGCTTTGATTTTTTCACCAAAAGTGTTTGCCAGAGTAAAATAAGCGTTTCCACTATGATCAGAAATTAATTTAAACCTTTTGTGGGAAGGGGGTGTGACCTCCCCCCCAGAATCAATAATACTTACTGTATGATAACCTGAACCACTTTCTTTAATGACAAGATAATCACTAAGGTGCTTGGCAAAATTGACATTAAAATTGAAATGTAAAGAACCTGAAAGATTATCAATATTAAGCTGAGAATAATGCTTATTAGTCCCTAAAGACGTAAAAATAACTCTGCCACTTCCCGTTAAATTTTGGACATTAACCTGAGATTTTTTGCCATTATCTTCAACAGCAATAATGTATAGCTTGGTATCTTCTCCATTTAAATTAAGATTTTCTACTTCCGTGACAGCTTCACCATTTCCAGCATAAAGATAGAGACTACCAAAATCATGAATATTTGTATCCTTATCTAATATTGCACCAGCAAAAACCCATGACCTTGCTTGATGATTAATGGTTAGATCATCCGTATATCCAGAATCATATATATTCTGAATAGCTCTATCGTATAAAGTAACTTCACTCGCATTCCCTGCTGCAAAGATATTCTGCATACCATTTTTAAAAAGTTCGGTACTCAGTGCAAAAGCCCCCTCATTAATTGTAAAATCTTCATCTTCTGTATCGACTGTATCAGCATCTTCTGAGAAACCGTTATGAAAATTCTCTTTACCATCAATATTTTGAATACCGCCTTTCATAATCTTTGTGTCAACAGCCAGCCCCCCACTATAGACATTTTGTATTCCTGGCACTCCATCTGCAGCATGAATTTCAGTGCCATAAGCACTACTTTCCTTATCTTTCCGCGACAAACCATCCCCAAGAAAACCCTTACCAAAAATAATCTGCTCACCACCATAGATTTGAGCCCCTTCTGCATTTGCACCACTCTCAACAATTTGTTTCCCCCCTTTTTTAACAGCGGCATATTCCGAACTGCTCAGATTTTGAACGAATTCAATACCACCACTCTCAATTGTCGTATCCCTGCTAACACTTGCTGCATCAATGTAGAGTTTTCCCCCCTCTCTAACCGTATTATTGATGGAATAGGCAGCATCTTTATAGTTAAAGCTATTTATTTCAGAACCTTCAGAGTCTCGGTTAGTAATATAGACAGTAGCACCATCGCTTATTATTGAATTGGTGAGTACCTTAAAGGACAGATTTTCTAATCTCTTCCTTTCCTCTTCTAAAAGATCACTTCCTTCTACTGTCTGTTTATTCTCTATCTTTTTTGATCCCACCTTTTTTTCTTTTAGTCCCCTCACTTCCGATAACAACTTTCTTGTCTCTTCTAGGTGTTCACTTATACTTACTGGTGTTAATAACTTTTCTCTTGGTGTAGCTACTCCATCTGCACTCGCAATCTTGACAAAAAAACTACTGGCCATTACCGCACAAAAACTTAATTTCAATTTGCGTTGCATTATTTACACTCCATAATTTTAAATTTAAATTCTCCCATTTAGAAAAAAGTGCATAGACCAAAACAACACAACGTAATTGCTCAACCTCATGTCTTTTAAGATAGCAAAGCATTCGATGGATTAAGCTCTGACAGATCAAATATACATCATGTGTTTTAAAATGCGCACACAACTAAAAGATTTAATTTGCTTTAGATACACTTTAAAAGTGTTATAATTGCATCCATGAAAAATATTTTTAATATTTTGAGACACTAAACACTGATCTGCGAATAAGATTGATTCCTTAATAGATAAAAATGGCATTAAACTTTAAAGGAAACAGCAATGTGAATGAGAGCTGCGTTTATGGCCACCTATTGCCATCTTCTACAGCATTTAAAGCAGTGTCTTTTTTTGTTCAATATGGATAATATATAGACCACTTATTCATAATCATCAGTCCATAATCATTGTTCTAATATATAACGAAGTGTCATAATATTGACTCGACACTGATTTGAAATTTCTATAGTTATAGTCAGTTAACTCGTCATTTGATTTGTCATATACTGAAAGGGACATTCTATTCATGTCTATAAACTCAGAAATGAAAGCTACAAGCAACAGAAACTCCCCTCGTCGAATTTTATTTGCAAGCCTTATTGGCCCAACAATTGAATTCTTTGATTTTTATGTCTTTGGCACTGCCGCAGCTCTCATATTTCCTCATGTGTTTTTTCCAACACAAAATGATCAGGTTGCCATTTTACAATCTTTCCTGATCTTTGGAGCAGCCTTTTTTGCTCGCCCCTTTGGATCAGTTGTTTTTGGACATTTTGGAGATAAAATTGGAAGAAAAGCAACACTTATCGCTTCTCTTCTCACCATGGGACTTTCAACAGTCATCATTGGTTTTCTTCCTACTTATGAAATGGCTGGGTGGTTTGCCCCTTTCCTGTTAACCTTATGCCGTATTGGACAGGGAATGGGATTAGGAGGAGAATGGGGAGGCGCTGTTTTGCTCGCAACAGAAAATGCCCCTCCAGAAAAGCGCGGCTGGTATGCGATGTTCCCCCAATTGGGCGTTTCAATCGGTTTGTTTTTATCTATTGCTGTTTATTTGGGTCTGCTGCATTTCCTTGATCGCGCTGAACTTTTAGCTTGGGGATGGCGCATTCCTTTTATTGCTTCAGTTGTTTTTATGATTATAGGATTATGGGTTCGTCTTTCAATCAATGAAACTGTGCAATTCAAAAAAACTCTTGAAAGTAAAGAACATGTCAAAGTGCCTATCATAGATGTCTTTTTAAAATGTCCACGAATCCTATTTCTTGGAATATTTTCTGGTATGGCAACTTTTGTTTTATTTTACTTGGTCACGACATATTTGTTAAGCTATTCAACAAACCATTTGCAATTGCCATTTCATCAAGCTCTTCAAGTCGAAATTGTCGGTGCTGTTTTCTGTGGAATTTTTACTGTCATCACTGGGAAACTCGCTGATCGTATTAGACGTAGAACTTTGATGATTTGGATTACAATCATCACCGGTATGTATTCTTTCGCAATTCCTTATTTCTTAAATTCTGGAGTTATGGGAGTCCTTGCAATGTCTGTCATTGGCTTGTCTCTCATGGGAATGATATACAGTCCTCTTGGTGCTGTTTTGGCTTCACCGTACCCAACAGCAATTCGTTATACTGGTTCTTCTATCACTTTCAATTTATCTGCTATCGTAGGAGCATCTCTTGCACCTTATATTGCAGAATATCTGGTACAACATTTCGATACGTCTTATCTCGGCTACTATTTGCTTTTTGCTTCTTTTATTTCACTGATTTGCTTCGTCGGATTTACAGAGGATGAAATATCCAACTAAAATATAATAACGAAGAATAAAATAAGGACTGGCAGCGAAAATGCTGCCAGTTTCATTTTTAAAGACATGGGTTGAGGTATCTTCCACCACAATATTCCCGCAAACAATGCACTCAAAAAGAAAAATAAAAAATCTGCAATATTGCTTATATAAGAAACAGCAAACATTTCTGATAAGATATGCGTCGTCCCCAACCATGAAACGCAAAAGAAGGCCAACATCACAGCCCATAAAACAAGCAAAATTCGATCAATAATCATCATTATGGTGTTTCGTTTTTTTAATTATAGTCCATATATTTAACATGCCTAAAAGAAAAATCACAATAAAAACCCAACGCCCTCCCCCTGATCCTTCCGTAATAAAAAGTGCTGGATTTACTATTCCTACCACTCCTATAAAAATCAGAACAACAGATACGAAACGCATTAAATTTGTTTTTCCCAACGATGATCTTCAGTCTGTTGCCAATACGTTAAATTATGATTTTCCATTTTATATTTTTTCCACTGTGCACGAACGAGATTCAACTGCTCTTCACTTTTACCATCAAATATCACGACAAGTCGTTGATAAGCATCAATATCCGAACAAACAGCTCCCTCTATGAGAAAACGAATCTTTGAATCATTCGGATTTTCTTGTCCTGTTGTAAGAAATACAGGCTGAAAGTTTGGATATTGATCACACTCCGTTCCATGTCCAATAAATGATTCATCAGTATAAACCCATAAATGTATATCTATAGAATCGCGTTGTTCTTTACTCACACACTGTATTGTTACTTTACCAAAACGAGCCAATGCACGCTCCACAAGCGTCGGCAAAATATCCTTCAGCGTTGACTGCGTCAAATGATAGAATAAAATATCCAATCTCTTAAGCCTTCATCATTCTTTATAAAAAAGCTAATATCTTTTTAAAAAAACTTCTATACCCCTAATACAAAGGAAACGGTTCAAGATATAAACCCTCTTTTTTGATTGAGATGCATTATCTCTTTGCACGTATCTTTAAAAGACAATAATTTTTATTTTCAACGTTAATAAAAAAGTTTTTTAAGTTATTTTCCAGATTCTTTGTAGACTATAGTTGAAAATAAAATATAATGTACGGAAAATTTAAAGAGGACCTCATAGGCAATTTTATATTATTTATTTGGTAAAAATATCCAATTCATGAAAGGATATTTTTTCAAACTTTATTACATTTTAACCGAAAGCAGTAAGAATATTTGCTATCGAATTAAAAACTGAGGATTTTCCCCAATTTATGCGTATTATTGAGTTCTACATCCTGAAACGTGTCCTTGTTTTGTTTAGTTCTGTCATGATTGCAGCAGTGGGCGTTAGTTGGACTATACAAATTCTTGCACGGATAAACTTTCTCACAACAAGTAAACAAACACTCCTCACAGTCTTACAATTTTCACTCTCATTGGTTCCTTCTGTTATTTTTCTGGTCATTCCGTTTGCATTAGTGATCGCAATTACAACCATCCTCTCAGCAATGCATCAAGACTCAGAATTTGCTGTCATCAATGCCTCTGGTTTTCCTAAAAGTACTGTCTGGAAACCTATCCTTCTTCTTGCTATTGTTGCATCCTGTATCTCCTTTTCTATAGCTAATTTTGTTGTTCCTCAAGCGCGTCTTCATATGCGACAAATGCTAGCAAGCGCTCGTTTTGATCTTATCAATCTATTCATTAGTGAAGGGAGCTTTCAAAAACTCGCCAATAACCTTTACATAGAAATTGGCGAACGAAATCCAAATGGAACACTTGAACGCCTTTTCATTGCCGACCAGCGTGATCCTAAGACTGATCTTTTTTATTATGCAACAGACGCATCCATTGTGAGCAATAAAAACGGCAGTTTTCTGGTTCTCAATAACGGTGAAATAGAAAGAGTCAATCATCAAAATAACAGTGTTTCAATCGTGCAATTTAGCTCATATACTTTTAGCCTAGGAGAGTTTATCCCCAGTGATAAAACACCTACTCTTTATCCAAAAGATCGGTCTCTTTCTTATTTACAAAACCCTGACCCAAAAGATCCCTACTATCAACGAAAACCACTCCAATATAAAGCTGAATTTCACCGCAGATTAACACAATGGCTCTACCCTATTGTTTTTTCACTTATTGCATTAGCAGCGGCAGGGGATGTACGCTCCCATCGACAAGCTCGTCATTCCGCAAATCTCTCGGCAATTGCCCTCTCTTTTCTGGTATATTGGATAGGATATTTTTTCGCAGAAAAAGCAAAAAGCGATCTTGCATACGTTCCTTTCCTTTATATTATACCTATAGGAACAAGTGCATTTGTCTTTTTTATGCTTTTAACGAATCATAAAATTGGGCTTCCCACAAAAGTTAATGAGATACTTCAAATCGCTTTTCAAAAAATAATGAACAAATTTGAACATCGAAAATCTCAAGATTCCTCGGATAAAATATCATGATTGGGTGGACACTTGGACGATATTTTTTTATACGTTATCTTAAAATAACTTGTTATTTCTGGGGAAGCATTTTTGTTCTTGCTCTTTTAATCGATTTCACAGAGAATTCCGGTAGGCTATCTTCCCTTGCGCATTATACAGCAAAAGATGCATTTTTCCTCTCTGTTTTACGCATCCCTTTTATCATGCAACAACTTATCCCTTTCATTGCACTCTTTTCTGCAATGGCAACGCTTATCTCGCTCAACAAAAAACTTGAACTTGTGGTGACTCGTTCAATCGGTGTGTCTGCATGGCAATTTCTTATGCCAGCTTGTTTTGGAGCTTTTCTTTTAGGATTATTTTCAATTCTTCTTATTAATCCACTTGCTGCATGGGGATTTTCTCAAGCAGAAAAAAAGATGACTGAATGGCGCAATCACAATGTACTAACACCTCTTCACAATACAAGTATCCACTGGTTAACACAACGTACAAATTTAGGCAGAACAACCATTGGTGCTAAATCTATCTCCGATCAAGGACTTTCTCTTCTCGATGCAACCTTTGTACAATACAATGATAATGCAACCGTTAAAAATTGGATTAATGCCCCAAAAGCAACTTTGACTAATGGATTTTGGCTATTAACAAATGGAACAATCTATAAAATAGGGCATCCTCCTGAAAAATTTACCATGTTGCAAATAAAAACCAATCTAAAACCTGAATTTTTAACGGAACGTTTAGTGAATCCCGCAACTATTCCATTTTACCAATTGCCCCAAAAAATTATGATTGCACGTTCATTTGGCTATTCTGCTCATAATTTTGATATGTATTTCCAATCTTTGATTGCATTACCGGCATTGCTTGTGGCAATGACCCTCATTGCAGCAACTGTATCTTTAAATTTTACACGTTTTGGGCAATCTAGAATGTTGATTCTTGGTGGCGTGATAGCTGGGTTTATGCTTTATGTTATTTCCGTACTTGTCCAAGCTTTTGGTAATGCTGGATATATTCCACCAATTATTGCAGCTTGGACACCCGTTGTTATTGCGTTATTCTTAGGAATCTCTTTTTTGCTTCATAAAGAGGATGGCTAAGTGAAGGCATTAACACTTAAAAAAACTATTTTAACAAAATTAAGTGCTCTCGCTTTTAAAAGTATTGTGGGGGTTATTTTAGGAGGTGCTTTGTCTTATTGTGCGCACGCTCAAAGCCTTCAATCTCCTTCTCAAAGTCGCATTCAAAATCCGGAACCTCCTCTTTTGCTCTCTGCGGATGAACTCATCTACAATCGTGATGAAAACACTGTTTCTGCACACGGTAATGTCCAAATCGAATATGATGGCAATAAAGTTGTCGCTCAAAAAATTATTTACAATCAAAAAACAGGACGGCTTATAGCACAAGGGAACGTTGAAATTACTCAAAAGGATGGTAATAAAATTTATTCCAACCAAATTGATATGACCAAAGATCTTGGCGAGGGTTTTGTAAACGCCTTACGTATTGATACAGCCAACAATGTTCACTTTTCAGCCCAAAATGCTACACGCAAACACAATCACATAACAGTCTTTGAAAATGCAACCTATACAGCCTGTGAACCTTGCTCTTATAAACCAGATCGAGACGTCTTATGGAAAATTAAAGCAAGAAAGATCATATGGAATAATAGCGTCAAAAAAATTCGGTTTGAAAATAGCAGTTTTGAAGTTTTTGGTGTACCGATTATAAAATTTCCAAATTTTGAGATCTATGATCCAACTGTCAGGCGTGCTAGCGGTCTGCTTACTCCTCATTTTTTTTATACCAATGATCTCGGCATGGGGATAAAGAATTCTTATTTCTGGAATCTCGCTCCTCATTACGATTTCACACTTTCTTCTACGGTTTATACCCAACAAGGGCTTTTGACCGAAGGGGAATGGCGTCAACGTTTTAAAACGGGCCGTTATAACATTCGCTTTGCTTATATATATCAAATAAAACCGCATAAATTTGATAATGATACAATTGATGCACAGTATAAAAATCGTTATATGCTGGCAACAAAAGGGGACTTTCGTATTAATTCACACTGGACTTATGGATGGGATATTCTTGCACAGTCAGATCGGCATTTTAGTCGTGCCTATAAACTTGAAAACTATAACAATCCTACACAACTTTCTCAGATCTATCTGAATGGTCTTGCAGGAAAAAATTATTTTGATATGCGTTTTTATCATTTTAAAGTTCAAGATTTGATATTGAATGATCCTCATTATGAACGTCACTCTCGGCAAGCGTGGGTTCTACCACGCATCGATTATACTTTCACACCAGATGAACCCATTTATAATGGAGAGCTCACCTTCCATAGTAATATGCAATCAATTTATCGTCGTCATGCTGATTTCAGTTCACCCGACAAGAACGCAAATTCTCTCAACATAGTAAGACTTTCTGGTATAGCTGGAAATAGTTTGCGGTTAACAAACGAGCTTCAGTGGAAAAAGCGCTTCAACACGCACAATGGACTCATCTTAACCCCCCTCCTCTCTCTACGAGCCGATATCATTACAACCAATGTACGTGAAAATCATGATTCTTCTATAAAAAACACTGTGTTATCCGAAGTTCGTGGTTCAGCAATTCGTGGCATGGCAACAGCAGGGTTAGAACTACGCTATCCCTTTCTCATTACAGCTGATCATTCTACACATATCATAGAACCAACCGCACAAATTTTCATACGCAATAATGAACAATATATCGGACAAATTCCTAATGAAGATGCTCAAAGCTTTGTATTTGATGCAACTACTCTCTTTCAACGGGATAAATTTTCTGGTTATGATCGTGTAGAAGGTGGCACAAGAGCCAATATAGGTCTAAGATACTCTGGAAGCCTTAATGATAATTGGTCTCTTTATGGTCTCATTGGACAATCCTTTCATCTAGCAGGAAAGAATTCTTTTGCAGAAAAGGACTTTATCAATGTCGGTACTCATTCTAGCTTAGAGGCAAAACGTTCAGACTATGTTGCAATGTTTGGTACAACCCATAAAAGTGGTTTTTCCTTAGAAACGCGTGGACGCTTTGACAAAAAAACAGGAAAAATCCGCCGTAGTGAAATCGAAGCATCACAAAAATGGCAAAATTTTTGGGCGGCTCTACAATATGCCTATATCGCAAAGCAACCAGATTATGAATATTCTCAAGAGCGCCAAGAAATTTCTTTTCAAACAGGACTTAAATTGGCAGATTATTGGTCCATTAATAGCAACGCCGGTTATGATTTAGTATCTGGTACATTTATAAAGCGAGGAATTAGCTTGAGTTATATGGATGAATGTTTCGGGTTAACATTCGGTTATCAACAGGTAACGAATCCAGGCAGGAAAGCACCCTTGCAAAACTTTAATTTCTCTCTTTCATTGCGTACGATTGCAGATATCGGAAAAAAGATAGATTAATTTATAAAGGGAATGTATCAGTCATTTAACTTATCATTGTTTTTATGAAAGAAAGCGTGTATTTTAAGTTGTTGATGAGAATTAATAAACAATGCGAAAGCCTATTTATATGAATAAATTGAAAAAGCGTTTTCTTGCTTTATTTTATATTGCGTCTTTGAGCGTAAGTAGCCTGTTAATAAATGGATTTTTGATTCCGACAGTCTTTGCGCAGACTTCTATTGTTGTTACAGTTAATGGCAACCCCATCACAAATTATGATATACAAAGGCGCCTTGCTTTTCTGAGACTGCAACAAAAGCAAGGCAATTTGGTGGCACAGGCTAAAAAAGAGCTTGTTGACGAAAAGCTAAAAAATATTGAAATAAAACGTCTTAATATTGAAGTAAGCAATGATGAAGTTGATAAAGCTTTTGAGAATTTTGCAACACAAAATAATATGACGATTGATCAGCTCAACCAGATTCTGATCCAAACTGATATCACTGTGCAACACTTTAAAGATTACATCCGTGGACAAATAGGATGGGGACGTCTTGTTAGCGCACGCTATCAATCTGAAACAGGTATGATTAGCGAACAAGAAGCTGTACGCAGAATATTAAAAAATGGTGGTGTAAAACCTTCAACCAACGAATATACATTACAGAGAATTGTTTTTGTCATTCCAGCACATCGTCGTTCAGAAATCTTTGAAAGACGTCAAAGAGAAGCAAGTAATTTTCGCGCACATTTCCGTGGATGTGCAAATGCTCACAATCAAGCAAAAGGTATTTTAGACGTTACTATCCGTCACTTAGGAAAGTTTCTGGAGCCCCAACTCCCCAGTGCATGGGAACAAGCTATTCTTGCAACACCTGCTGGAAAAATGACAAAATTACAAGAAACATCTGATGGAATCGAAGCAATTGCTGTCTGCAAAATAAAGAGAGTTTCTGATGATTATGTCGCTCGGCTGATCTTTTCTCTTCAAGATAGTAAAAAAAGAAGCCCGCAAAAACTTGAAGAATTAAGCGACAAATATTTAGAAGAACTGCGCCGAGTGGCGCGTATTCAAAATTCATAATGGCTATTCTTGTTGTTAGCGGTGGAGATCCTGCCGGAATTGGTCCTGAAATAGTACTAAAAGCGTGGAATTTGCGTGTTACGCATAAAATTCCACCTTTTGTACTTCTTGCTGATCCAGATGTTATTCGTTCGCGCGCTCGTTTTTTACAGATTGATGTTGAGGTGCAATCTGTTTTAATCAATAATCCTACAAAAAATTTTCAAAACGCTCTTCCTATCATACCGTTAAAAAACAAACAAAGTGATCAATTAGGTATACCTTCATCGAATAATGCTGCTGGAATCATTGAAGCGATTAAACGCAGTGTTCAATTGATTCAAAGTGGCCATGCATGTGCACTAATCACTTGTCCTATTGCAAAAAAAAATCTTTATGATGCTGGTTTTCAATTTCCAGGTCATACAGAATTTTTAGCCGATTTGGCATATAAAGCTTTTCATAAATGTTATCATCCCGTTATGATGTTAGCAGGACCTCGATTAAAAACGGTACCAATTACTGTTCATATTCCATTCAAAGATGTTCCTTCACAGCTTACCCGTGATTTAATTATTCAAACGGTACTTATTACTGAATGTGACTTAAAAACACGGTTTAAAATAACATCACCCCGACTAGCTGTTGCTGGTCTTAATCCTCATGCTGGAGAAGGAGGTGCAATGGGAAAAGAAGATATTGAAGTTATCACTCCTGCTATTGAATATCTTAAAAAGAAAGGACTCAATATTGCAGGCCCGCTGCCTGCCGACACAATGTTCCATGAATGCGCAAGAAAGGCATATGACGTTGCCATTTGTATGTATCATGATCAAGCCCTTATCCCTGTTAAAACATTAGACTTTGATACCACCGTTAATGTTACATTAGGTTTACCTTTTATTCGTACGTCTCCAGATCACGGGACTGCTTTTGACATTGCTGATAAAGGGATAGCCTCTCCCGAAAGCTTTATTGCTGCTCTTAAACTTGCAAATCAACTTGCAAAAAATAGTTTGAACCCATGCCAATAGATAATCTTCCTCCTCTGCGTGAGGTTATTGATATATATGGATTACAAGCACATAAATCTTTGGGGCAAAATTTTCTTTTTGATCTTAATTTAACCTCTAAAATTGCTCATCAAGCAGGAAATATAGAAGGAAAACCTGTTATTGAAGTTGGGCCTGGTCCTGGAGGTCTCACACGTGCCTTGCTGGCAAAGGGCGCCATTGTAATAGCAATAGAACGCGATGAGCGTTGTATACCGGCTCTCTTAGAAATAGAAAAACACTATCCTCAAAAATTAAAACTTATTTGTAATGATGCTCTGAAGCAAAATTTCTCAAAACTCTTTGAAACAAGCCTAGAAAAACCACGCATTATTGCAAACCTTCCCTATAATATTGGAACACAACTCTTATTAAATTGGCTTTTGTCTGAACCATGGCCTCCTTTTTATGAGTCAATGACATTGATGTTCCAACGTGAAGTTGCCAAACGGATTACGGCTCAACCTCACTCTGCTCACTATGGACGCCTTAGTGTTTTAGCTGGCTGGCGTACCGTTGCTAAAATTGCTTTTGATGTTCCACCTCAAGCCTTTATACCAGCGCCTAAAGTAACCTCTTCCGTTGTTCATATTATTCCGCGCCCCCGCCCTCTTGCCTGCTCTGCACAAAAACTAAGCCTCATTACAAAAACTGCTTTTGGACAAAGACGAAAAATGCTTCGTCAAAATCTCAAAACACTTGGAGGTGAAGAGCTGTTAGAAAAAGCTGGAATTGATGGAAGACGCCGTGCTGAAACACTCTCGGTTTCTGAATTTGTAACTTTAGCGCATCTAGTGCTCTAAAAAATGCACTTTTTGTTTTGCATTCTTTTTTAATAAAGGCATTTATCGATCTTTTCAGCAATAAGCCCATCAACAAAAGAGGCAAGATAAGAACAGCGCTCGCGTTTTTTGGTTTCAGCTAAATAAATCGACTTAATAAAAGATAAAGATTGATCTAAATCTTCGTTAATCACAACATAATCATAAGAATGCCAATGCTTTAATTCCGTTCGTGCATTTTCCAATCGTAAATTGATGATATCTTGACTATCTTCGGCTCGACGATGTAAACGCGAAACAAGCTCTTTCATTGATGGTGGAAGAATAAAAACAGATACAGTGTCTCCTAGCATTTTTTTTTGCAGCTGCTTAGTACCCTGATAATCAATATCAAATAGCATATCACGGCCGGTATTCAATGCTTTTTCAACAGTTTCACGTAAAGTGCCATAATAATTCCCGTGAACTTCTGCCCACTCAATAAATTCATCCCTATCACGCTTATATTCAAACTCTTCCTTTGAAATAAAGTAATAATGCAGCCCATCTACTTCACTAGGACGCCTTTTCCTTGTGGTCATACTTACGGAAAGCTCTAATTGTCCCTCTTTTAGAAGTAATCGAGAAATTGTTGATTTACCAGCGCCTGAAGGTGAAGAGAGAATAAATAAAAAACCGCGGCGTTGATTTGTTTTTATGGCATTGAATTTACTTTCAAAGGCTGTCATCACACCACTCTACTTTGTTTATAAATTTTTCTTCAAAATTTAAATAATACATTACCTCAATATTTCTCCCAACCAATGGTATTTGCTTTAGCAGCTAGATCTCAATGTTATCCTGTTCTTCCATTAAAATAATTTATTAGCAGTATATTTATTTCTTTCTTAAATATTTTTATCCATACGCTAAGCTCTCTTGTAGCATACAAGAAAATGATTTTTATAATTCTTATAAAAAAATTTTACTATACTTTGGATTTTCATTTTACGATGCAAACAGATACGTTATTATTATAAATTTAATGTCTTGCCTTTAATTCTCGCCACTTGCGAACATTCATATTATGTTCTTCTAAAGTTCGAGAAAAGACATGCCCTCCTGAACCATCAGCAACAAAATAAAGTGCATCACTGCTTGGTGGATGTGCTACCGCTTTCAAAGAATCTCGACCTGGATTTGCAATAGCCGTTGGAGGCAAACCATTAATTTTATAAGTATTATATGGTGTTTCCTTCTCAAGATCTGAACGATAAATCGCACGACCGGATGGTTTTCCTTTTCCTCCGAAGAGACCATAAATTACTGTTGGATCCGATTGAAGACGCATATGCTTTGTAAGGCGGTTATAAAATACCGCAGCAACCATTGGTCTTTCTGCTGCAATTCCCGTTTCTTTCTCAACAATTGAGGCTAATATAACAAATTCATCAATTGATTTAATAGGTAAATCAGGTGAACGCGTAGCCCATATAGCATGAATTAATTTTGTCTGTCCTTCACGCAATCTGTTTACAATCTCTTTACGCGTTGTCCCCCGAATAAAACGAACAGTATCCGTCATTAAACAGCCTTCTGGAGGCAAAATTTTTGGAAGGTCTCCAATCAAAATTTCATTCGCAGCTAATCGATCGAAAACTTGCTGAACCGTTAAACCTTCAGGTACTGTAAATGTATACTCTATAGATTTTCCTTTCACAAGAATATCCATAATATCCTGCATCGAAGCATGAGCTGGAATTAAATATTCACCAGCCTTCAGATGCGTTGTTTTTTGGTGATAACCAACCCCATAAACAAAGATATCTGATGATCGAATGAAACCACGTTTTTCTAGCAATGAAGCAATTTCACGAATTCCGGTACCAGGATGGATAAGAACAATTTGTTCTTCCTCAATTTTTCCCTTTTCTTCAAAAATACTTTTTCCAATATAAAGAGGAATACTTATGCCAAAAAGAATAATCACAATCAGCATAAGAAAAAAATTACCGAGAACAACCAATGGATTACGGACGATAGATGATTTCTTTCGTTTTTTATGTATTAACATGTCATAACTATCTGCTAAATGATTCGAAGAGGAATCACTTACGTCCTTTAATGGTTTTCCATTTTTCACATCGGACATAACCCCTCATAGCGATTAAGGATAATATTATAATTTCTCATTCACCTTATAATAAAGTAGAAAACTCAAAAGAAGAAATTAAATAAAAATACTTATTATCCTCTAAAACGTTGTATCACCAACGATGCATTTGTCCCACCAAATCCAAAAGAATTAGAAAGAATCGTATCAATCTTTCGTTCACGCGGTTTGTGTGGTACAAGGTCGATTTTTGTTTCAATCGATGGATTGTCAAGATTCAGTGTCGCTGGGGCTATATTATCCCGTATAGCTAAAATAGAAAAAATAGCCTCAGCAGCACCGGCTGCACCAAGTAAATGCCCGATAGATGATTTCGTTGATGACATAGAAACTTGTGGTGCATAACTCCCTAAAACACGCTCAACAGCCGCTAGCTCTATGGAATCAGCCATCGTAGATGTACCATGAGCATTAATATAATCAAGTTCACTCACATTCACTTGTGCACGCTTAAGAGCAGCTATCATACTACGCTGAGCCCCTTCACCACTTTCTGAAGGTGCTGTAATGTGGTAAGCGTCACCAGATAAACCATAGCCAATAATCTCAGCATAAATACGCGCCCCTCGTTTTTTGGCATGTTCCAGCTCTTCTAAAACAACAACAGCTGCTCCTTCCCCCATCACAAAACCATCACGATCAGTATCATAAGGACGTGACGCCCGTTCAGGATCATCATTGCGACAAGTAGAAAGAGCTCTACAAGCTGCAAAACCTGCAAGAGATATCCGATTTATCGGAGATTCAGTCCCCCCTGCCACCATGACATCTGCATCACCAAACATAATCAAACGTGCCGCATCACCAATCGCATGCGCCCCTGTCGAACAAGCCGTTACAACAGAATGATTAGGCCCCCGTAAACCATATTGAATAGACACATAACCAGAAGCAAGATTAATCAAACGACCTGGAATAAAAAAGGGAGAAACACGACGTGGGCCCTTATCACGAAGCGTATAACCAGCTTCAACAATGCCCTCAACTCCCCCAATTCCCGAACCAATTAACACACCTGTACAAATCTGATCTTCATCACTCTTAGGAAACCATTCGGCATCTGCAAGCGCTTGGTTAGCAGCAGCCATTGCATAAACAATAAATGCATCAACTTTACGTTGCTCCTTAGGTTCCATATACAAATCAGCATTATAGGTCCCCTCTGTTCCATCCCCTAAGGGGATACGCGCAGCAATCTGGCATGGCAAATCTGATACATCAAATTCAGTGATACGTCGGACACCACTTCTTCCTTCAAGAAGTCGTTTCCAACTATATTCAATATTACCAGCTAATGGAGATACCAATCCTAAACCAGTAACAACAACACGTCTCATAACTTCTAACCTTGAACTAAACTTCACCTCTCAAAGCTCTCTTTTCAAAAGAACTCCGAAGAATATAGGCAAAAGCAATTTATGCCTTTGCCCTTTAGTAATCACGCAGAAGCTTTATCAATGAACTTGACTGCATCACCAACGGTGAAAATCGTTTCAGCAGCTTCATCTGGAATTTCTACCCCAAACTCTTCTTCAAAAGCCATAACGAGTTCAACCGTATCAAGGCTATCAGCCCCTAGATCATCGATAAAGCTTGCATTTTCTACAACTTTATCAGCATTAACCCCAAGATGTTCCACGATAATTTTCTTAACGCGCTCTACTGTATCACTCATGTTGAAATCCTCGAATTTATATTTCCTATAATTTGGTTAACTATATCGGTTCATCTAATCAAGCAATAGATGCATTACTTTAAAAGATTTTAGTAATGATTTAAAACATCCTGTGGATATCCCCTACAAAATGAACCAATCTGACATTCCGACATCAATTGATTAACGACCATATTAAAGAAATAGATGCATCTATCCATTTCAATCGTTACTATCTAAAATAATACAATTCATAAATCAATGTGGAATAAAATAAATACTCATATCATTGCCATTCCACCATTGATATGGAGTGTTTGACCTGTCGTATAGGCTGCTTCATCGCTTGCTAAATAAACAGCAGCAGTGGCTATTTCTTGCCCACTTCCCATACGCTTCATTGGAATCGCAGCCATAATGGCTTCTTTTTGCTTTTCATTAAGCTTGTCTGTCATTGCAGATTTAATAAATCCTGGAGCAATACAATTGACAGTGATATTTCGCGAAGCAATTTCTTGTGCCAATGCTTTAGAAAAACCTATCAAGCCTGCTTTTGCAGCACAGTAATTTGTTTGTCCAGGATTTCCCACAACACCAACAACAGATGTAATGTTAATAATTCTTCCATAACGGCGGCGCATCATAGAATGTATTAATTCACGCGTCAAAAGAGAAGCAGCTGTTAGGTTAACTTCTAAAACATCATCCCAGTCTTTATCTTGCATACGCACAAAAAGACCATCTCTAGTGATTCCCGCATTGTTAACCAAAATATCGACGCCATCCATTTTTCTCTCTGCAACTTCAGCCAATTGTTTAATCGATTGGCGTTCAGAAAGATTAGCGGGAAATACAAAAACATTCTGCCCTAATTCTGCCGCCACTTCTCTGAGCTTTTCTTCACGTGTTCCATGAAGTCCAACAATGGCTCCTTGTGCATGAAAGCAGCGTGCAATTGCCTCACCAATTTCTCCCGAAGCCCCCGTTACAAGAGCTTTACGCCCTGTTAATCTAAACATTTTTTAACTCCTTATAGATTAAACGCCAAGCATGCCTAGCGCTGATTCTATTTCATCAACTGTTCCAATTGTTACCCCCTTTATATCTTTGTTAATACGACGCGTTAAACCTGTTAATACTTTTCCAGAACCAACTTCAAAAAGCGTATCAACCCCATTCGCAGCGATCCATTCTATTGTTTCACGCCATCGCACCCTCCCAGTCACTTGTTGGACAAGAAGAGTAGTAATACGCTCTGGATTGCTCTCAGGTGCAACAGAAACATTGGCAATCAAAGGAACAATAGGGGACATTTTGTTAACAGTCAAAAGTGCTTTCTTCATGGCATCAGCAGCAGGTTGCATTAAAGATGAATGAAAAGGTGCAGAAACAGGAAGAAGAAGTGCACGTTTTGCACCTTTTATTGATGCAATCTCTACCGCTGCCTCAACTGCTTTTGCTTTACCGGAAATAACAATTTGCCCACCACCATTATCATTAGCAATCTGACATAGTCCTTCTCCAGAAACAGTTTCGCAAATTTCTTCCACAATGTGCTCTTCCAAACCAATCAATGCAGCCATAGAACCTTCACCAACCGCAACAGCAGCCTGCATAGCATTGCCACGAATACGCAAAAGTCTTGCCGTATCTGTGAGAGTAAATGTACCAGCAGCACAAAGAGCCGAATATTCGCCTAAAGAATGGCCAGCAACAAATCTTACCTTTTCTTCTATACGAAGCCCTAATTGTTTCATCACACGAATGACAGCCATAGATACAGCCATTAATGCCGGTTGTGCATTTGCTGTTAACGTTAAAACATTTGCTGGTCCTTCAAAAATGATCTTTGATAATTTCTCACCCAAAGCATCATCAACTTCCTCGAAAACCATCCGCGCCGCAACAAATTGCTCTGCAAGCGCTTTCCCCATACCAACAAGTTGACTCCCCTGCCCTGGAAAAACAAAAGCTGCACCCATTTATCAACTCCTAAAACTGTACAATTAAATTATTTTCTTTTGACCTTATTCATCCGCACAAATCAAGATAAAGCCCTTTATTTAAAACGAATACCACACTTAAAATTATATTTTAAGGGTGGAATTTGATATAAAAACTTAGGAAAATATGGTGCTATAAACTGAATAACACTCAAACTTATAAGACTTCCTAAAACTATACCTGCTAAAATATCAAAAGGGTAATGTACACCCACAAAGATGCGCGCCCAACAGATTAAGAATAAAAACACCACAGCAAATCTAAAAGTCACTTTGTATCGGTAAAAATAAAAGTTAGCTGTATAAGATGCAATGGTCAAGGCATGATTACTAGGAAAAGAAGCTGTTGCACGATGTTGAATCAGGGGTGTTGTCAGCCCTACAACGAATGGGCGTGGATGAAAGTAAAAAAGAGAAATGAGATAGCCTATGAAAAGAGAAGTACAAATGCTCATGCAAGTGCTTAGCACGACACATCGTTCCCTTTCTCTACCACAAAACCACAACGCAAAAAGATGAATAGGAATGATGTAAATTAAAAACTTTGCACAAAAAATGCTAAACAAAACTAAAATCGACCAAGATTGATGATTGCCGACAAACATTTCAAAGAGTGAAACATCAATCTGGTTTAAAAAGTCCATTTTTCTCTCCTTATTTTTATAGTGTTACAGAACTATCTCTTTGTAGAAGAGGGAAATATATTGAAAATATATCAAGATTTAATAAATCAATTTTTTTATGTGCGTAAACTTGCTATTTTTAAAGATAACCTGTAGATATGGAGTGTTCGTTGCCGGTACTTTAGCTGGAGGTTGAACGGAGGGCTGTGAAATCAGTAGGAAATACAATGTTTCCGACCTCCCGTGTCTCCGCTCTGAGATGTCTCGAATTGTAAACGCGTCCTTTCTTCTTTGGATTTCCAAAAAAGACAAGTCGCAGAGGCTTTGCGCTAAAACCGGTGGAATTTAATTGAAGAAAGGCAAAACAATGGCTCTTTATGAACATATGTTCCTTGCTCGACAAGACATTGCACCACAACAAGTTGATGAACTTTTGAGTCTCTACAAAGGTGTCATTGAAGCGCAGGGTGGAAAAGTTGGGCGTGTAGAAAATTGGGGACTTCGTCCTCTTGCTTACCGTATTCGAAAAAACCGTAAGGCTTATTATGTATTGGTCAATATTGATGCACCAGCTACAGCAATTGCTGAAATGGAGCGTCAGATGCGCATCAATGAGGATGTTTTGCGTTACATGACCATTCGTGTAGAAAAACATGAAAAAGAAAAATCTGCTATGCTCTCACATCTTGATCGCAATAGCCACATTGGTCATGATGAGGAGCGTTCTCGTTCCCCGCGTCGTCAACGTGAAAATGCTATAGAAGGGGTAGAATGATGACTGATACTAATCAAAACTCTGCACGTCGCCCCTTTCATCGCCGTCGCAAAACATGTCCTTTTTCAGGAGTTAATGCACCGAAAATTGATTATAAAGATATCAAATTGTTACAACGTTATATCTCTGAACGTGGAAAAATTGTTCCTTCACGGATTACAGCTGTTAGTCAAAAAAGACAGCGTGAATTAGCTAACGCTATCAAACGTGCTCGCTTTTTAGGCTTACTTCCGTACGTTATAAAGTAAGCGATCAATACGCTATGCAACTGGAGAGTTTATCCAGTTGCTTTTCTTATATGGTTAAAAAATAGCTTGTTGTATCCTATGTTAAGCTATTAAATGTCAAAGTTGGGGTATTGACACGCCTCTAACTGCAGAAAGCAGGACAGCAATAAATGAAAAAAAATCGTACTTATGAGATATTAACCGGTATTTTGGCAGGATTATTTGCTGTTGTGATAGGAATGGCAATCATCAGTGTTGCAAATATCGCGCCCTTTTTTTCTCTTCTTCTTGGCTGCTTTCTTTCATTGCCAATTTTTATTGTTGCGTTCGGTCAAGGAACATTAGCCAGTCTCATCGCCCTCATAAGTGCCACTGTTGTTCTTATCATAACCACTAATACCTATATTGCTTTTGGCTTTATGTTCTTATTTTTCCTTCCTGCTGTCTATGCTTCTTGGCTTCTTGGGCTTGCACGACCAGCGCAAAAAGAAAACGAACTGATGTGGTATCCATTATCATCGGTTATTTTTCATTTAACTAATTTTATCGCTCTTATAGCAACTTTCATTGGGCTCTATGTTCAAACACGTCCTTCCACACCCATCGTTGCAAAAAAAATCACCGAAAACATAGCACAAACTCTGCAACAAACACAGTCAATAAAGGAAGCCGATATACGCGCTTTTAATGAGCTTTTAATGACGCATACAGCAACTTTTACTGCTTTTTCTTTGACTATTTATAGTTTGGTTTTTCTCATTGGTAACCTTTACTTTTCCATGATAGCAGCACAACATATGAAATGGCTGAAAAGACCCCGTGATGATTGGAGCCAAACTCTCCGCCTTCCAATTTCTGGAATTATTATTTTTATTATTGTTTGCATAGCATCGATGGTTGAGTTGAGCGCTTCTCTTAACTTGAGTACACTTGTCTTTAGTACTGCATACACTGTCATCATATTAATTAGCGGTCTAGCATATCTTCACAATATTACAAAAGGGGTAAACGGTCGGATTATTATACTTTCTCTTGTTTATATTGCTATTTTAACAGTCGTTTTTACTCCACCTATTGTTTTCATGATGCTTTTGATGGGAATTTGGGCTGCTATTCAATACAATTTTCAATCACGCAAAAAACTCCACTAAATTTATTTGTTCGAAAGGAAAAACTATGGATATTATTTTACTTGAGCGCATTCCTCGTCTTGGTCAGATGGGTGATATTGTCTCAGTTAAAGATGGTTATGCGCGTAATTTTCTCTTGCCTCAAGGTAAAGCTTTACGCGCAAATGAAGCTAATAAAAAACATTTTGAGGTACAACGTGCACAACTTGAAGCACGTAATCTTGAACGCAAAAGCGAAGCGCAAAAAATTGCTGAAAAACTTGATGGACAATCATTCATTGTTGTTCGTTCTGCTGGTGAAACGGGACAACTTTATGGTTCTGTGTCAACACGTGATATTGCTGAAATCATAACAGATGAAGGCTTTTCTATTGGAAGAAATCAAATCGAACTTAATCATCCAATAAAAATGATCGGTCTTCACACTATCACTCTTAGTTTACATCCAGAAGTTCAAATTTCTGTGATTATTAACGTTGCGCGTTCTACCAGTGAAGCACAACGCCAAGCAGAAGGTGAAACTCTCACTTCGGCTAAAGAAATATATAATATTCAAGAAGAATTATTAGAAGAAAGTCAGGAAGAATTATTGGCAGAAGAAATTAATGACAACGATATAAACAGTTCTCATCAAGAAGCTTAATTGCTATTTTTTCTTTCTGTTTTATATTTTTTATTCCATTTTAAATATCGCTCATAAAATACTCACACTTTAAAAGTGAGTATTTTATGGCTATCGTACATAAAGAACCTAATTTTTATGAAAGAATTAGAAATATACTATTTAAAAATTACATGCCGAGAATGATAATATCACTAAGAGGAAATGTCTTTTGTTTTCCAGCATATAAAACAAAAATAATTCTACTTAAACAGATATTGGAATTTTAAGGTTAAGTAACTTAAAAATACTTAAATTTAGAGTAGAAAAACTTCCACTTTAAAATCACATATTATAAAATAAAATAGATAGACATTATATAAATAATACACAAATGATAAATGAGGAACGAAAGAGAGTTTTAAAAAATTATATAATTTTAACTTAAAATGAAGATTTGTAGCTCTATTCTTTTAATTATACGATTTTCAATTTATCACCTAAAGTAGCTAGACTTAGAATTTTAGTGGAAAAATATTATGGAAGAAACTAACGTTGTTAATGTCAGCTCTTCAAAGAAAGAGGATTCTCCTTCTTTTCGGCAACTTCCGCATAATATTGAAGCTGAACAGGCATTGCTTGGTGCCATCTTTATCAACAATGATTCTCTTGACCGCGTTTCAGATTTTCTAAAACCAGAACATTTTTTTGAACCATTGCATCAAAAAATTTATCATGTTTTATCTCACCTTATTAAAATAGGAAAACGTGTAGATCCAGTTACAATCAAACCCTATATCCAAATGGAAGAGAAAATTGGAGATATTACTGTATACCAATATGTTGTTCGCTTAGCCACAGAGGCAGTCACTATTATTAACGCTGAAGATTATGGACGCGTCATTTACGATCTCTTTATCCGACGATCTTTGATTAACCTTGGAACTCAAGTTGTCAATACAGCCTTTGATGCTCCTGTAGAACTCACGCCTACCCAACAAATTGAAACTGTTGAAAATCAGTTATTTGAGCTAGCAGAAAAAGGGAAATATGGAGGTGGATTTGAAAATTTTAATGAGGCCATTAAAAAAGCTATCGATATGGCAAGTGCTGCGAAAAAGCGCTCTTCACAATTATCAGGGATAGCCACCCATATTAAAACACTTGATGAAAAAATGGGAGGATTACAAGCATCTGACTTAATTATCCTTGCGGGCCGCCCTGGTATGGGTAAAACCTCACTGGCTACCAATATTGCCTTTAATATTGCTAATGCTTATAATCGTAATGCCAATATCCAAGAAAATGAAGGCGGCATTGTGGGATTCTTCTCACTTGAGATGTCATCCGAACAGCTTGCAACCCGTATTATTTCTGAACAAACAGAAGTCTCTTCTTCTGATATTCGGCGTGGTAATATTTCAGATGAACAATTTTCAAAAATTATTCGTGCGGTGAACCAACTACAAAAGGCACCCCTTTATATTGATCAAACTGGTGGAATATCAATTACGCAATTAGCCGCTCGTGCGCGGCGTCTCAAGCGGCAACATGGTTTAGATATCTTGTTTATTGACTATATCCAACTCATGACAAGCAGTTCAAAGCGTTCATCAGAAAATCGTGTTCAAGAGATCACAGAAATTACCACAGGATTAAAAGCATTAGCGAAAGAATTGAATATTCCTATTATCGCTCTCTCTCAACTTTCACGTCAAGTAGAAAATAGAACAGATAAACGCCCACAGCTTTCAGATTTACGTGAATCTGGTTCAATTGAGCAAGATGCCGACATCGTTCTGTTTGTCTATCGCGAAGAATATTATCTCAAAAATGAAGAACCAAAACTAGGTAGCTTGGAACATACGAAATGGCAAGAAATAATGGATAAAGCTTTTGGAAAAGCTGACGTTATTATTGCAAAACAGCGCCATGGGCCGACAGGAATCGTGCCCCTTGCCTTTCAATCTGATTTCACACGCTTTAGTGATCTGGCCGATAGCAATTACCTTCCAGAGCAAATTGGTTAAATCGACATGGCGCGTAATCGTATTCAATTTATCTGTCAAAATTGCAGAACCATCCATTCTCGTTGGGCAGGAAAATGGATGATTTTGGCCGTCATTATTTGCTATCTAAAAAGCTCTTGAACAATATTAATCTTAATAATATGAGAAGATAATACATCTTTTTAGCGTTGCAAGTAAGATACATATATCCAAAATCTATAGCTAATCTAAATCTTTCTATATTGTTCCTTCTTTAAAAAAACTCCTTCTCACAAGACACTCATTTTCTTGTTTTTAAATTCAAAAATAATTGCTGATGTTGTGCAAGACTGGCTATTATGTAAAATATCAGAAAATTTCCTCTTTATAGGACAATCTCTAACCTTTTAACAAAAATATTTTCTAATCTATCTGAAAAATTACCCTAATTACCGCAATATAAAAAACAAGCAGTGTTTTAAATACTACAGCACAGAGAAAATTCTATAACATGCAAAATATTCTTGATATAAAATTGTATAAAAACTGATATATAACAAAAGGAAAATGTGTAATTATGCTAGAAAAAAAAGAAGACTGCGATAGTGGATTTGACAGTCTTGATGAAGCTATTAAAAGAGTTATTGATATAGCAGGTGCTACAAAAAAGCGCTCTTCGCAAATATCAGGGATAGCGACTCATATTCAAACACTTGATGAAAAAATAGGAGGATTACAACCATCCGATTTAATTATCCTTGCAGGGCGCCCTGGTATGGGTAAAACTTCACTTGCTACCAATATTGCCTTTAATATTGCCAATGCTTATAATCATAATGGTAATATCCAAGAAAATGAAGGCAGCGTTGTAGGATTCTTCTCACTTGAAATGTCCTCAGAGCAGCTTGCAACACGTATTATTTCTGAACAAACGGAAGTCTCTTCTTCTGATATTCGACGTGGTCATATTTCAGATGAACAATTTTCAAAAATTATTCGTACGGTAAATCAGCTCCAAAAGGCACCCCTTTATATTGATCAAACTGGAGGAATATCAGTTTCACAACTGGCTGCCCGTGCTCGGCGTCTCAAGCAAAAACATGGTTTGGATGTCTTAATTATTGATTATATCCAACTCATGACAAGTGATTTAAAATACACATCTGAATATCGTATTCAAGAAATCACTGCAGAATTAAAAGCCTTAGCTAAAGAATTAAATATCCCTATTATTGCTCTTTCACAACTTTCACATCAAGTTGAAAACAGAACAGATAAACGCCCAAAACTTTTAGATTTAGGTGGATTTGGTTCTATTGAGCAAGATGCCGACATCGTTTTATTTGTCTATCGTGAAGAATATTACCTCAAAAATGAAGAACCAAAGTTCGGTAGCCTTGAACATATGAAATGGCTAGAAATAATGGACAAAGCTTTTGGAAAAGCTGATGTTACTATTGCAAAACATCGCCATGGGCCGACAGGAATCGTTCCCCTTGCCTTTCAATCTGACTTCACACGCTTTAGTGATTTGGCTGATAGCAATTATCTTCCAGAGCAAATTGGCTAAACCACCATGGCACGCAACCGTATTCAATTTATCTGTCAAAATTGCGGAACCATCCATTCTCGTTGGGCAGGGAAATGTAGCGCCTGTGGAGAATGGAATTCTCTTGTTGAAGAAAATATAAATGGCGGCATAGGAAGTGGTCCTAAGCAGAATACGCGTAAAGGACGCATCGTTGCCCTTACATCTCTTTCTGGAGATATCCAAGATGCTCCACGTATTCATTCTGGTATTGCGGAACTTGATCGTGTTACCGGTGGGGGCTTTGTCCGTGGATCAGCACTTCTTGTTGGTGGTGATCCTGGTATTGGAAAATCAACATTGCTGACACAAACAGCTGCTGCTTTATCCCGCAAAGGACATCATGTCATCTATGTCTCAGGTGAAGAGGCTATTGCGCAAATTTGTCTGCGTGCACAGAGGCTTGGAGCGAACAATACAGAAGTAAAACTTGCCGCTGAAACCAATGTAGAAGATATTCTGGCAACCTTAAGCGAACATAAAAACCTTGATATGGTGATTATCGATTCGATTCAAACTCTATGGTCAGATACAGCAGATTCAGCACCTGGCACTGTCACACAAGTACGTATTGGCGCTCAAGCAATGATCCGCTTTGCCAAGAAAACAGGAGCTGCTGTTGTTCTTGTTGGTCATGTTACAAAAGATGGGCAAATTGCTGGTCCTAGAGTCGTTGAACATATGGTTGATGGCGTTCTCTATTTTGAGGGTGAAGGTGGACATCATTATCGCATTCTTAGAACTGTAAAAAATCGCTTCGGGCCAACAGATGAAATTGGTGTCTTTGAAATGTCTGATAAAGGATTACGCGAAGTGATAAATCCATCCGAATTGTTCTTAGGAGAACGTAATGAAAAAGCACCAGGCGCTGCTGTTTTCGCCGGGATGGAAGGAACACGCCCAATATTAGTAGAAATTCAAGCGCTTGTTGCTCCTTCTTCCCTTGGGACACCAAGACGTGCAGTTGTCGGATGGGATGGAAATCGTCTTTCTATGATTCTTGCCGTTTTAGAAGCCCATTGTGGCATTCGTTTTGGACAGCATGATGTCTATCTGAACGTGGCAGGTGGATATCGCATATCAGAACCCGCTGCTGATTTAGCTGTAGCCGCTGCTTTGGTATCCTCTCTTGCCAATATTCCTTTGCCAACAAATTATGTATATTTTGGTGAAGTCAGTCTTTCAGGAGCTACCCGCGCTGTTGCACATTCAGCACAGCGCATCAATGAAGCAAAAAAACTTGGCTTTCAGGGAGCCTTTCACCCCACAACAACAACCGAAATGATGAATTCGCTCAACTTTCAACAAAAAACTTTCTCCGACCTTCCCGAACTCGTTGCTACTCTTACTGTAAGTAAAAAATGATCTGTACCACAGATATGATAATATAGAAAAAACTCTATAAAATACAAAAGATCCTTGCTATAAGAACAAAAAATGGCATAACAAAAAATATATTTGCACACAGACTTAAAAGAACACAACTTTATGTATAAGGAACAAACAAATGATCATAACAATCCTTGATGGAATTGTCGTAGTAATCATCCTGTTGTCCGCTTTTCTTGCTATGCTTCGAGGATTTTCACGTGAAGTGTTATCGTTGATTTCTTGGGCAGTTGCAGCTGTTACGACACTGTTTTTATTCAAACCTGTCTTACCTTTCTTTGAACAATATCTCTCTAATAAAATGATTGCATTGATCACAACATTGGTCACAATTTTTATTATTGTTCTCATTATTACTTCAATTATTACAATGAAGATCTCTGATTTTATTATTGATAGTCGAATTGGTATTCTTGACCGTGCTATTGGTTTTATTTTTGGAGCACTTCGTGGTTTACTTATCATGGTCATCGGTATGTTGCTGATTAATGCACTGATTAAACCCGATCTTCAAGCGAATTGGTTAAAAAATGCAAAAACAAGACCTATTTTAGATTCATTGGGACAAAAAGTTTGGGAAATACTCCCCAAAGATATTGGATCTGTTCTCGAAAAGACGGAAAATTTGTTTAAAGACAGCAATAAACATACGTATGAGCAACACTCTCATGAAAAGATAATTTTCAAAAAATAGAGAATAGTTTTTCATGAGGAAAGAAAACTAAATGATGTAAAATGTGATATTAATGATTCCTCCATATCACAACTGAAAGAATATGATGATAAAAAGCGATGTTTTCTGTCAAGAATTTTTATTAGATGATGATACCCTTCATGAAGAATGTGGAGTTTTTGGTATTCTTGGGCATGAAGATGCCGCAACATTAACAGCTCTTGGACTCCACGCACTTCAGCATCGTGGGCAAGAAGCAGCTGGGATTGTTTCTTACCATAATAAAATATTTCATCAAGAAAAGCATTTAGGTCTTGTTGGCGATCACTATACAAACCCTGCAACACTTGCGCGCTTACCAGGAAATCGTGCTATTGGACATACCCGTTATTCAACAACTGGAGAAGTGGCATTACGCAATGTTCAACCCCTTTTTGCTGAATTGAAAGTTGGAGGTATTGCTATTGCGCATAATGGTAATCTTACCAATGGTCTCACATTACGCCGTGAACTCATCGCTTCTGGTGCTATCTGTCAATCAACGTCAGATTCAGAAGTTTTTCTCCATCTTATCGCCCGCTCACGTTATGAATCGTCCTCTGATCGTTTTGTTGATGCGATTCGGCAAGTAGAAGGTGGGTATGCTATGTTAGCGCTCACACGTACAAAGCTTATTGCGGCACGCGATCCAACAGGAATTAGACCTCTCGTGATGGGGGAACTTGATGGTAAGCCTATCTTTTGTTCTGAAACTTGTGCTCTTGATATTATTGGAGCAAAATATGTCCGTGATGTTAAAAATGGAGAAATCATCATATGTGAAATACAAAAAAATGGGGAAATTACGAAAAAAATTATAAAACCAGAAAATACAAAACCAGAAAAACTTTGCTTGTTTGAATATGTTTATTTTGCCCGTCCGGACTCAATCGTTGGAGGACGTAGTGTTTATACAACACGCAAAAATATGGGAATCCGTTTAGCACAGGAAGCCCCTTGTGAGGGTGATGTTGTGGTTCCTGTTCCTGATGGAGGAACGCCTGCCGCAATTGGCTATGCACAAGAAATTGGAATTCCCTTCGAGCTTGGTATTATTCGTAATCACTATGTTGGCCGCACTTTTATCGAACCAACACAACAAATTCGCGCTTTTGGCGTCAAGTTAAAACATTCGGCAAACCGTCCTGTGATTGAAGGAAAACGTGTTATTCTGGTTGATGACTCTATTGTCCGTGGAACAACATCCCTTAAAATTGTACGAATGCTTCGCGATGCAGGAGCAAAAGAAGTTCATATGCGCATTTCTAGCCCTATGATTTTTTATCCTGACTTTTATGGTATTGATACACCTAAAGCTGAAAACCTTTTAGCAAATCAATATCCAGATTTAAAATCTATGTGTGATTTTATTGGAGCGGATTCATTAGAATTTCTTTCAACGGATGGATTATATCTTGCTGTAGCAGGGGAAAAACGGAATAACGCCGATCCACAATTTACTGACCATTATTTTACTGGATATTATCCTACGCATCTGGTTGATCAAGAAAATCTCTCCAAAATTCATCAATCATCTGTTCTAAAAACAAGAGATTAATGATGACAAAACGTGACTTTAGTCTCCATAGGCGTGTTGCACTTGTTACTGGCGCATCAAGAGGGATTGGCTATTATTTGGCACTCGAGCTTGCTGCACGCGGCGCTCATATTATTGCTCTTGCACGAACAGTCAGTGGACTTACTGAATTAGATAATCAAATCCGAAAAAAAGGGGCTCATGCAACCCTTGTTCCCCTTGACTTGCATCATATGGAAAACATCGATACCCTTGCTATCTCAATTGCCAAACGCTGGAAAAAACTTGATATTATCGTCGCAAACGCAGGAATTCTTGGAACACTCTCACCAATAGCACATATTGAAAACACAGTATTTGAAGATGTTTTTCAAATAAATCTTTTCAGCCAATGGCGCTTAATGAAAGCCGTTGAGCCTTTATTACGTGAATCTGACGCTGGACGAGCCATCCTGTTATCCTCAACCGTTGCGCATGCTGCGCGCCCTTTCTGGGGAGCTTATGCAGCCTCTAAAGCGGCTTTAGAGGTGATTGCCCGCTGTTGGGCAGAAGAACTCAAACAAACCCCTATTAAGATTAATTGTGTCAACCCTGGTGCCACACGCACTGCCATGCGCGCTGAAGCTATGCCCGGTGAAGATCCACAAACTCTCCCTTCACCACAAGAGATTGCAAAAAAGATAATCCATTTGTTATCACCTGAATTAAAAGAAACTGGAAAACTCTTTAATGTCCGTAAAAATCGGTTTGTAGATTATCATATACCTGATTGATCATCATATGAGAAGTAAATCTTTTGACTCTCTCTTTTTCCTGTGCTTCTCAACAGAAGAATGAGACACTTTATGATTCTTGGATAGCTTTAGCATCAGTCTTTTTCTCTTCTAAAGTAGCACGTTTATTATAAGCGATAAAACTACAGGGGAGAAAAATCATATAGCTAACCGCTGTAATCAATAAAGTTTTCCATGTGTAAGTCGCAAGAAAACCGACATAAATAACAATGACCAACATGCACGGTATAACGATATCGCGCCTTAAATTTTGGTCAATTGTTTTTGCATTCCATACTGGTAAACGACTAATCAAAAGAAAAGCAATAATTACAGTATAAAGACTAAAAAATAATGCCCACCCCCAATTGGGAACCAAACCAAGAGTGCCTAAATAAGTAGGCAATAAAAGCAATAATGCTCCTGCTGGTGCTGGAACACCAACAAAATAACTTTTCTGCCACTTAGGTATATTGGGATTATCTAACATCACATTAAAACGTGCTAATCGCAAACAACAAGCAACACAATAAACAAGGGCAGCAACCCACCCAATATGATTCGCTTGATTCAAGATAAAAGAATAAACAATGAGTGCAGGGGTAACACCAAAATTTATAACATCAGCAAGAGAATCCATCTGTGCCCCAAAAGATGAACTACCATCTATTAAACGGGCAATGCGACCATCAGCACCATCTAAAACTGCGGCCAGAAGCACCATTAAAATAGCAGCTTCATAGCGATGTTCAAAAGCCAAACGAATGCTGCTCATCCCTGCACAAATTGCTAAAATAGTAATGATATTAGGAATGACATACCGCATTGATGTAGGTGAACGCCGCCGATTTGCAACATCATCATGCTGCCCCTCAGGATTGAATGAAGAAAATGGCGAAAAATTTTTCATTGTGAGTCCTAATCGTATCTGAAGTCCGTTGTGGCACTCTTATCATCAAAAGAACCCAAAACCGTTTCTCCAGCAATTGCTGTCTGTCCAACTGCAACACGTAATTTCATTTCAGTCGGTATATAAGTATCAAGGCGAGAACCAAAACGAATCAATCCAAATCGCTCACCAGTCATAACGGCATCGTTTTCTTTTGACCAGCAAACAATCCGGCGCGCAACCATTCCCGCTATTTGTACGACACCAATTTTACCATGTTTGCTATCAATTACCACCCCATTACGCTCATTAAACTGACTAGCTTTATCAAAGTCAGCATTGGTAAATCGACCTGGATGATAAACGATAGACTCTACTGTACCACTGATAGGAATACGATTAATATGGCATGAAAAAACATCCATAAAAATAGAAATACGGATCATTTCATCTTTCCCTAAACCTAATTCTTCAGGTGGAACACATGATTCCACACATGAAATACGCCCATCAGCAGGCGACATCACCCAATTTGAATTCAAAGGGATCACACGATCTGGATCACGGAAAAAGTATATACACCACACCGTGAGAACGAGACCAAACCAAAAAAACGGACTCCATATCCAACCAAGAATGAGCGAAATAACAAAAAACGCTACAATAAAAGGATAACCTTCTTTATGAACCGGTACAAAGCTATTATGGAAAGATTGCAGAATACTCATATAATTTCCTATTCATCGTAAACTTAAACAAGCAACAAAGCTTTTTGTTCCTCTTGTGTCTTTTTATGTATTTAATCAATCACTCCATATAAAGATATAGATTACATTTTGCTCTATTTATTTTTTACGATTAACAACACTCGTCTCATCTTCTTCACGCATTTTACGTAATTTTTCTTCAGCTTGCGATGCTTCAAGCTGCTTATTCCACATTGAAGCATAGAGACCTTTCTTGCGTAAAAGCTCTGTATGTGTCCCATTTTCAATAATACGACCACTTTTAAGAACCAAAATTTCATCAGCATTGATAACCGTAGAAAGACGGTGAGCAATAATCAATGTTGTACGTCCACGGCTTACAATATCCAATGCTTGTTGAATTTCCTGTTCTGTCGCCGTATCAAGAGCCGCTGTTGCTTCATCTAGAATAAGAAGTGGGGGGGCTTTTAAGAGTGTCCGTGCAATAGCCACACGTTGTTTTTCACCACCTGATAATTTGAGACCACGCTCTCCTACCATAGATTGAAAACCTTCTGGTAATATCTCAATAAATTTTGAGATCTGTGCCATTTCAGCAGCTTTGCGCATCTCTTCATCTGTAGCACTTGGACGCCCATAGCAAATATTATAGGCAATTGTATCATTAAATAACACCGTATCTTGTGGTACCATGCCTATCGCTTCGCGCAAACTTTTTTGTGTTACATCACGAATATCCTGCCCGTCAATTGTAATAGAGCCCGAATCAACATCATAAAACCGAAAAAGCAACCGAGAAATAGTTGATTTCCCTGCACCCGATGGACCAACAATAGCGACTGTTTTTCCTCCAGGGACTTCAAAATCAATATCTCGAAGAATCTGACGCGTCGAATCATAGGAAAACTTTACCTGATGAAAACGAATGGTTCCATCGCTTATCTCTAACGGTTTGGCGTCCGATTTATCAACAATCTCCTGTTGAACATCTAAAAGATCAAACATCGCTTCAATATCCGTTAAACCTTGCCGAACATCACGATAAATTGAACCAATAAAATTCAGTGGAATAGAAAGTTGCATTAAAAGTGCATTAATAAAAACAAAGTCTCCTAAAGTTTGTGTCTTATAATAAACTTCATAAGCTGACATCAGCATTATGATCGTCATTCCAATACCAAAGATAAGAGCCTGACCAAAATTAAGCCAGCTTAATGATGTCCAAATCTTTGTTGCGGCTTTTTCATAACATACCATAGAAGCATTGAAACGATCAGCTTCTAGAGTTTCATTGCTAAAATACTTGACCGTTTCAAAATTCAAGAGAGAATCAACAGCGCGCGTATTCGCCTCAGTATCCGCTGTATTCATTTGTTGCCGAATACGAATGCGCCAATCACTCGCCTTAATGGTAAACAAGGTATATAACCCAACCGTTACAACAACGATGAGAAGATAATACCACCCATAACTTATGTAAAATACAAGTGCTGTTAATATAAATTCTAAAACTGTCGGTATTGTATTGAGAATTGAAAATCTTACGATAGCTTCAATTCCTTTTGTACCACGCTCAATCACGCGAGAAAGCCCACCAGTTCGGCGTTCCAAATGAAATCGCAAAGATAATTCATGAATATGTACAAAGGTTTTATAAGCTAATTGACGAACAGCATATTGACCAACAGTGGCAAAAAGAGAATCGCGTAATTGATTTAATCCAGCCTGCATAATACGTGCAACATTGTACGCCAAAACGAGCATGATGGGAATAATCCAATTGGATGGAAACCATTCAGGTAATTGAAAGCTAGCATCAAGCACATTCGTAGAATATTTAAAGAAATACGGTACAGATATGAGAACGAACTTGGCCAAAACAAGATAAAATATTGCCCATAGCACACGCATTTTTAGATCACGCCGATCTACTGGCCACATATAAGGCCATAAATTGTAAAGTGTGCGCAGAGTTTTCCCCGTATCTGATGATACAGTTTTTGTTATTTCATTACGTTTCATAAAGCCCTTACTTCTCTATCATCCACACGAAAAAGGCAAAACACCCCCCTGTGGTTGTTTATAGGTTCATCTCTTCATTATGCTTCCAATAAGCTATACCTACTCGTTGTTTGAAGTTAGACTGTTTTTGAAAGAGGAACAAGAAATAATCCACTATATAATTTATTATTTGGGTCTGTATTCTCATACCACTCTGCTGCAAATAAATTTTCAACTTTTACATGCTTTTTTTTCAGTTCTGCATGAAGCCACTTTTTTGTTTTACCAATCTCTTTCAGCCCCTTATCAAGAATTTCGCCATTTTGTATTAAAATGATAGACTTCTTTCCTTCTTCCTTTTTAATAACGGAACAATCGCCATTGGTTTCTAAACGAACGAAAGCAGCTTCGTGTAAACTACAGCCTTTAATACGCAACATTGTAATCAGATCATTCACACTGATACCTAAGTTTTTAATCTTATCCACTTGAAATACTCCGTCTAAAACCAATGCAATATGACGTCCTGCAATGAGACGACGAAAAAAAACTGAATAGCGCATCAGAAAATTAAGAGTGGTGACCAAAGTCTGCCAAATAAATAAGACGATCAATAATTGAATACTGCTAACATCCGGACTATAAATAACGCCTCCAATGATACTTCCCATCACAAAATTACTTACCAAATCAACTGGCGTCATTTGACTAAGACTACCACGACCTGTGGTTCTTAAAATCAAGAGGAAAGCGATAAGGCCTACAACTAATTTTAGTGCGACATACCCATAATGATATAAAAATTCCATCATATTCTCCTTTTTCATGAGAGCTGCTGGAATAGAGACATTAGTGTCGCTTTATTTCCCACACGGTTATGCGCTTACCACTCTGCGGATCCTTACTATCTTTTAAAAGAACCCCCTCAGCTGCAAGCTCATCACGAATTATATCCGCAGCTTCCCACTCTTTATTATGGATAAGCTGTAGTCTTTCGGCAATGCGCTGATCAATAAATTTTGAATCAAGAAAAGTTTTTCTTGTAAATAATGGGCAGTCTATTTCTTTAATCCATTCTTTTCGTAACAGTCCTAATAAATTCATCCCATTAACAAGAGCCAAAGCATCTCCTTCTTTATAAAATTTTCGCAAAAGAGTCAGTGCTTTTGGAGTATTAAGATCATCACTAAGTGCATCTATCAAAGTATCATCAACTACTTCATTGTTTTTCATCTCACTCTTTTTGCTGCGAAGCAATTCATACCAACGATACAGTTCGCTGCTCGATTGTATTAAACGCTGTGCTGTCCAATTTAATGGTTCACGATAATGTGTTTGCAACATCGAAAAACGCGCAGACAAACCAGCCCAATTTTGCTTCATTTCATCGGATAAAATACCATTAAACTCCAAAAAATTATTCTCTAAAACAGAACGAATAGTTATGAAATTGCCAAAGCTTTTCGACATCTTTTTACCTTCAACTTGTAAAAAGCCGTTATGCATCCAAAAATTAGCCATTCGCTCCGTCCCAAAAGCTGAACAACTTTGTGCAATCTCATTTTCATGATGAGGAAAAATTAAATCAAGTCCACCACCATGGATATCAAAAATATTGGCGGTCGGATCATCACAAGTTAAACCACCACCATAGGGCGCTAATAACTTTGCCATTGACATTGCAGAACATTCAATATGCCAACCTGGACGACCTAAAACAGAAATTCCGCCCGGTGATTTCCAACCTGGTTCTCCTTCCTCAGAAGGCTTCCATAAAACAAAATCCATCTCTTCCCTTTTATAAGCAGCAACATCAATACGTGCCCCCGCCCTCATTTCATCTAAAGAACGATTTGCAAATGCCCCATAATGGGGAGGATTTTTTATACTACTTACAGAAAATAATATATGATTTTCCGCTTCATAAGCGTGCCCCTTTTCAAGCAACCTTTCAATTAAAGAGCGCATCTCCTCTAAATGCTCGGTTGCGCGCGGCTGACTGGTTGGCAATAGACAACCAAGTGCTATTGTATCTTGTTGAAACTGAGAATATGTACGTTCTGTTAATTGACGAATAGCGTCATTCAGTGACAAGTTTGGATATTCGCAAGCTGCTCGTGCATTAATTTTATCATCAACATCTGTAATATTACGTGCATATAGAACATGCTCATTGCCATAAACATGACGCAATAAACGAAATAAAATATCAAAAACAATGACAGGGCGTGCATTTCCTATATGTGCATAATCATAAACTGTCGGTCCACAAACATAAAGACGTACTCTTGTCGCATCTATTGGTGTAAAATTTTCTTTTTTACGTGTTAGCGTATTATAAAATCGCAACTCTTTCATCATTGGCTCCATGAACGATACCACGCACCGCTCTTTTTGAATGTATCTTACCTCAAATTATCGCATTATGCGGTTTAGGCTAGAACTTTTATCTTATAGTAAATTTTTCTTATCATTTTCCCATTGTATTCACGGCTGTATCCATCATTGATCGTAAAAACAATCTATTTTATTTGATTAGACAAAAACATTCTGTAGATAGAGATTTTTTCTCTCCTTGAAGAAAACGAGCTTTAAAAAATTCTATAGGCGTTACACTATAAATTTATGTGAAAAATAGATTGCACGAAGCAAATCTTAAATTTTTCACTACAAAAAACTCCGTCAGTATTTTCAATATTTCATTATGGTTTCCTTACTGTCTCTTACGCCCTATATTTTATAAGTAAGTGAGAATAATGTAACAATTAACCCTATTTTTTGACATCGTTTTCATGACACAATTATTTTATTTGTACAGAGTTTTATTCCAAGGAAAACAATAACAATAATGCGTAATAGATTGATGAACATCATTATTTTAATATTCATTGTAAGTTCAATGCCAACCTTTGCGCAACAATCTCCACCTTATGAGAAAAAATTACTCCGACTAGCGGAAATTTTGGGATCTCTGCATTCTCTTCAAAATCTTTGCGAGACTCCAACAAACCAATGGTATGACTACATGAACGCATTGATTGAAGCAGAAAAGCCTATCCCACAAAGACGCGCTTATTTTTATGAAGCGTTTAATGAAGCATACCGTGCTTTCTCAGAAAATTATCATCATTGTACACAAGCAGCAATTGAAGCCAATCAAAGATACGTTGAGGAAGGAAGAACTTTATCCGAAAACCTCCTCATGCATTATAAATAATTAATCTATACAAAAAGTGTCTTCTTCAATTTCAGCAATATCAACCATGTTCTCTCACAAATGAGGGGAGCTGTAAATCTACTCTGAAAATAGAGAAGTTTTTGAAAAATAATTCCTCGACACGTTTTTATTCTTGTGAGCATCTTTCCCCTGAACAAAATCGTTCTTTGGCTTCCTGCCCACCCTCAGAGCTTGTTTATCAATAGGCTGGGTTCTTGTTGAACAGATTCTTCTTGGCTTCTCACCCATGTTATTACTTAAACTAAAAGTACTAAAGGCTTGACAAACAAGTCTAAAAATATTCACCATACACTTAAAAAAATACTTATGTGCCAAGGAAGCTAGCATGCCTTATATCACCGCTCTAAAAGGCGATGTTTTATGGCATAATAAAATAAAACCTATAAAGTTTAATCTATTTACACCAAAGTTTCTATAAATTTAACAGGCTCTCCTTGTGAAGAAGTAACAATTTCACCTTCCCACATCACACGCATACCACGGATAATGGTCCCAACAGGCCAACCTTTAACCTTTTTACCATCATAAGGTGTCCAACCGGCACGCGAACCAATTAAGCCATTCGTAATAATTTCTTCTCGCTTAAGATCAACAATTGTTAAATCAGCATCGTATCCAACAGCAAGGCGTCCTTTACAGCTTATACCAAAAATACGACTAGGGCCATGCGACGTGAGATCAACAAAACGCTCAAGAGATATCTTTCCTGCATTCACATGTGTCAACATAATTGCTGCTGTTGTTTGCACCCCTGTCATTCCTGAAGGTGAAGAAGGATAAGATTGAAGCTTTTCTTCCAAAGTATGAGGCGCATGATCTGAGCCTAAAACATCAATAATCCCCTGTTGAACACCGTACCAAAGAGCTTCACGGTGGCGCGGCTCACGAATAGGCGGATTCATCTGAATTAATGTACCAAATTGCTTATAATCATCAGCCGTGAGCGTCAAATGGTGTTGTGTCACTTCAATTGTTGCAACATCCTTATGTTTTTTTAGAAAATCAATTTCTTCTTCTGTCGAAAGATGTAACACATGAATCCGAGCCTTCGTCTCATGAGCAATTTTTACCAAACGCTGCGTACATTTTAATGCCGCAACTTCATCACGCCAAATCGGATGTGATGATGCATCCCCTTCAATACGCAGTATTTTACGCTCTTTGAGCCTCGCCTCATCTTCAGAATGAAAAGCCGCACGACGGCGTATATTCTTCAAAATAAGGCGTACACTTTCATCATCATCGACCAAAAGATCACCCGTAGAAGACCCCATAAAGACTTTAATTCCAGCTGCACCAGGAAGTCTTTCTAATTCAGACAATTCATGAGCATTTTCACGCGTTCCTCCAACCCAAAATGCAAAATCACAATGCATTCGATGAAATGCGCGTTTAACCTTATCGCTTAATGTAGCTTCTGATGTTGTCAATGGATTGGTATTAGGCATTTCAAAAACTGCTGTCACCCCCCCTAACACAGCAGAATACGAGCCACTTTCCAAATCCTCCTTATATTCATTACCTGGCTCGCGAAAATGTACTTGGCTATCAATAATTCCCGGTAAAATATGAAGCCCCGTACAATCAATCACCTCACCTGCCGATGCACATGTAAGGTCGCCAATTTCAGCAATACGGCCATTTGTAACACCAATATCACGCTTGCTTCTTCCATCATGATTCACAAGTGTTGCACCTTTAAAAATTGTATCAAATGTTTTAAACATAGCCACGCTCCTTACATATTCCTCTCTTATCGATTATGTAACTTTGAGCAGAAAGGCAAGAACCATGATTGAAAAACAAAATGCCATTTGCTTAAAAAATCGCGCAATTATTCAAATTACAGGCGAAGAAGCAACAGATTTTCTGCAATCCCTAATCACAACAGATGTAAAAAAAATCAACCCGCAAGAAATTTTCCCTGGAGCCCTCTTATCCCCTCAAGGAAAGGTTCTTGCTGATTTTCTTATTGGCAAAAAAGAAGATGGTTATTTGATTGATATTATCATGCCTTTAGCTGATATACTCTACAAGCGTCTGTTGCTTTATAAACTGCGTAAAAAAATAGAAATTACACAACCATTCCAAGAAGTTGTTACAGTTTCTTGGAAAAATGAATCAGATACTTTAAATTTTGATTCAAGTTTTGTTGATAAACGATTCCCAGAAAAAGAAAAAATAATACGAATCTATGGCAAAACATCTTTTTTGGCTTCAGAATATCATAACATGTGGAATCAATTGCGTATCCGTTATGCAATTGCAGAAAGTGGTCAAGATTATGAAGTTGGTAAAGTCTTTCCTCATGATATTAATTACGATCAAATAAATGGACTTGCATTCAACAAAGGGTGTTATATTGGACAAGAAGTTGTTTCACGAATGCACCACCGCCAAGCAGCACGTCGCCGTATTTTAATTGTAAAAGGCCAGCATGAATTGTCCCCTCAATCTAGCATTGAAGCAGGAACAAAAGTATTTGGATCCTTGGGAACATGTGTAGACAATGAAGCTCTTGCTTTACTGCGTATTGACCACGTAAAAGATGCTATGGATCATAACATCCCCTTTACTGTAAAAAACATTCCTATCACCATAAGTATTGCTGAAAATATGAATTTTACCTTTCCTGAAAATACTGTAGAAAATACGCATGGCTAAAGCTGAATTATTAAAAAATGGAGAAGCACGTGCTTGGCAAAGAATGCTTTCTGGAAGGCGACTTGATCTTCTCAACCCTTCTCCTTTTGATGTTGAAATTGAAGATATTGCCCATGGACTTGCTCGTGTAGCACGTTGGAACGGTCAAACACGAGGAGAACACGCCTATTCTGTTGCACAACACTCACTTTTGGTTGAACAAATATTTCAAAAACTTTTTCCACAATCGGGAAGCAATGAATGTCTTTATGCCCTTCTTCATGATGCTCCAGAATATGTCATCGGCGATATGATTTCCCCTTTTAAAGCTGTCATAGGAAAACAATATGAACGCGTTGAAAAGCGCATCCAAGATGCTATCCACATGCGCTTTTCTCTTCCCGTTGATCTTTCTCAAAAACTTTTAAAAAAAATTAAACAAGCCGACCGTATCGCTGCATATTATGAATCGATTACGCTTGCTGGATTTAATACAGAAGAAGCCCTTCGCTATTTTGGCTCTCCCAATAATATTTTACCCGATGATCTGAATTTATCCTCCTATTCTACCCAACACATTGAAAACGCATTTTTAACGCGCTTTAATGACTTGGATGTCCAAAGATTATAGCCCCTTCGCATTGTTGATTCCTTGTCATTACAGACTCATCACACTGACTTATAATAATAATTCATTGTTTTTTCATTTTGAATGAGAGCTCCTAATATCGTAAGCTTCACTCATTTCAAATCTGTTTATATTGGATCAATCAAAATCATTCTCTTGCACACCACAAGCGGGGCTGGCGTGTGAGTAAAATTTTTTAAAGAAAGAGTTAAAATGCTTCTTATGAACCATCTCAAGTGCTAAGCGCTGTCGCAGCATTGAAAATTGGAAAAGTGTATGATGATACCGGCTTGCTCTCTTATGAAGCGTAAAGACGGAAGTGCTCTATAAATTTTATACATTTCATAAGGGAGTTACCACTATACTATTCACGAACGCCGTCGCGAAATAGGATTGGGTGCCTTAGAAAGCTTTCTTTAAAAAAGCACCTGAATTAGCGACCCAATGGCGCTCTGTTTTGCATGAGGAGCGTGACTTCATTAAAGAAATGGAAAAAATCACAGTTCAAATTGCATACAAAATACATGAAATAATGACACTCATTATCAAAACAACAAATGTTCTCTTTTCAAACTGCTGATCTTAAACTGAAATTTATTTTAGTTTATAAACCTCATTATCCGCTGGAAAAGCACGGGAGGTAACATCCTCTGCATAATTCTTGATTGCAATTTCCATGGCTTGTTCAAGATTTCCATAACGACGAACAAATTTTGGCACATGGGCACCATAACCTAACATATCTTCCATAACCAATACTTGCCCATCACATTGATTGGACGCCCCTATACCAATCGTAGGAATAGAAAGTTTATCCGTCAGTTTCACCGCTAAAGGTTCAACCATTGCTTCTAAAACAACAGCAAAAGCACCAGCCTCTTCAATCGCTGCTCCATCTGCTTCAATTCTTTGCCAATCATTCTCCTTGCGTCCTTGTGTTTTAAAACCACCAAAACGATTCATTGCTTGGGGTGTAAGACCGATATGCCCCATCACTGGAATGCCACGTTTACACAAAAAATCTATTGTTTCGGCTATATAAACGCCACCTTCAAGCTTAACTGCACCACACCCCGTTTGTGCAAGAATGCGCGATGCATTTAAAAAAGCTTGCTCTGGACTTTCCTCATAAGACCCAAAAGGCATATCAATAACAACAAGAGCTTTTTGAGATCCACGCACCACGGCTTTCCCGTGTGAAATCATCATATCTAAATTAACAGGAAGCGTTGTCTCAAACCCATACACAACCATCCCAACGCTATCACCAACCAAAAGGATATCGCAATATGGATCAGCAATCCGCGCAGTATAAGCTTGATAAGCTGTTAAAGAAACAATTGGCTGTTGTCCCTTTCTTGCACGTATTTCGGAAGATGTCATACGCTTTACGGTTTTATGTACACTCATTTTCCACCCTTCTCTTGCAATATATATTGATCAATAAGTCTTACCTCACCAAAGCGGACAGTAAGGAGTAAAACCGCCGGTTTATTCAATGTTCCTTTGATCACGCATAAAGTTTCCATATCCCGTAAATCTATTGCTTCAATGATTGCACGCGTTTCTTGTTGTAAAATATCACGAACAGTTTTGCATAATTTATCAACCGACCGTTCACCTTCATGGTAAAGCTTTTCAGCAGCTTTTCCACTTTTAGGAATAATTTTGGCAGCTTTACGATCTTCTAATGTTAAAAACTGATTGCGTGAAGAGTGCGCAACTCCATCTGCTTCACGTAAAATAGGAACTCCAACAATCTCAATAGGAAAAGCCAAATCTTCAACCATACGCCGAATAATTAAAATTTGTTGAAAATCCTTTTCCCCAAAAAAAGCCTTATCTGGTTGGACAATGTTAAAAAGCTTAGCAACAACACTCGTTACACCACAAAAATGCCCTGGACGTAATTTTCCTATCAAAATACGTGATAATTTTTCCACCTTCACAATTGTCTCATTTCCCAGTGGCCACATTTCATCGACAGAAGGAGCAAAAACACATTCAACACCTGCTTCTTTTAACAAAGCACAATCGCCCTTCAAATCTCTTGGATATTGAGAAAAATCTTCATGAGGTCCAAATTGCTTTGGATTGACAAAAATAGAAACCACTACGCGATCACACATTGCTCTTGCATACTGTACTAATGCAAGATGACCATCATGCAATGCCCCCATTGTTGGAACAAAACCAATCGAAAAACCTAAACGTCGTTCCTCTGAAGTATATTGGCGAACTTCAGCAATTGTCTTTAAAATTCTCATTTTCCCATTCAATTATCATCAGATCAACAAATTAATGCCTGTACACCAAATTGGCGCTCAAACAATTGTATCAAATTCATGCGCACTGACGGCTGCTTTATATCTCGTGGCTCCCAGACATGACGCATAAGAAAAAAACCCGTCAGTATAAAACCATTTATTATGTCACTAAAATCAGCAGGACGAGTCATTCTTTGTACAAGAAATTGTGGTAGAATGAGAAGCTTTTTTTTCCAAGGTTCTCCTGCTTCTTCACAGACAGCCCGACCAGATTTTGGTGATACGTAATGAAGCCTTTCCTGACGACCTGTTGCAGCACAACAAGATAAATCAAGACCAAAACCAAGTTCTTCAAGAAGCCGCATTTCAAAACGTACAAGCAATTCTGCATTGATAAATGGTTCATCAAAATTCTGCATAAAAAGGTGTAAAATATCATATAAAATGGGGTGCGGATCACGTTCGGGAAGAAGCCGCAAATGAAAAGCTATCAATTGCAAAGCATAAAGTGCTTCTGGTAGACAGATTAATCGTGCCGCATGTAAATCAAGAGCTTCAAGCCGAAAAAGTCCCAAATGTTCGTCTAAACGAGCCCACCATTCAGCCTCCACAAAATTTCCAGGTTGAAGAAGAGCAGCCATGCGACGCGAGCGCCCCCCTTTTACCACTCCCATATAACGACCATGTTCACGTGTCATAATCTCAAGAATAACACTTGTTTCACCATATTGGCGTGTACCAAGTATAACGGCTTGTTCTTTCCACTTCATTTTACTTTAATTATTTTTAAAAATCTTATTTTAAAAAATCCAATCCCATTTCACGATAACGTTCTGGATCGGTATCCCAATTATCGCGCACTTTCACAAAGAGAAAAAGATGAACCTTTTGATCCATAATTTCCATGAGTTCTTTACGTGCTGCTTGACCAATCGCTTTAATTGTATCGCCTTTTGCTCCTAAGACAATTTTTTTCTGACTCTCACGCTCGACATAAATAACTTGATTAATTTTAACGGAACCATCTGAACGCTCTTCCCAGTTTTCTGTTTCAACCGTTGAGGAATAAGGAAGTTCATCATGAAGACGAAGAAAAAGTTTTTCACGCGTAATTTCAGCAGCAAGATGACGCATGGGCATATCAGAAATTTGATCTTCTGGATAATACCATGGCCCTTCCTGCATCATGTTACTCAGCGCATGAAGTAAATCCTTGCAACCAGAACCGTTTAGAGCAGAAATCATAAATGTTTGCGCAAACTTTACACGTTCATTTATTTTAGTGGTTAACGCTAGAAGAGATGATTTAACAACTGTATCAACCTTATTAAGAACAAGAACTTTTTCTTGTTTCATATTGTTCACAATATCTAACATCATATCAACTTCATCCGAAAGACCACTTTGAGCGTCAATTAAAACAAGCAGAACATCAGCGCTCTTAGCCCCTCCCCAAGCAGCAGAGACCATGGCTCGTTCTAAGCGCTTATGGGGACGAAAAACACCCGGTGTATCGACCAACACAATTTGCACATCATCATGAATGACAATACCGCGGATTAAAGTTCGTGTTGTTTGTACTTTATGTGTTACAATTGAAACCTTTGTTCCAACCAATTGATTAACCAGTGTCGATTTACCGGCATTAGGCATCCCAATAAGCACAACAAATCCAGAACGCGTTTTCATAACGTCACTCATGATCATTTTTTCCCACTGTTTTCCATACACCCTCTCGTCGCAAAATTTTTTCAGCTGCCATTCTTTCAGCATATCTTTTGGAGCTTCCCTGCCCAATCTCTGAAGCAAAACCAGCAATATTTACCTCTACCATAAAAACAGGATCGTGATCTGGACCTGAACGTTTTATAACCTGATAATGTGGTTGTGCATTGCCTTGGATATGCGCCCATTCCTGTAATTCTGTCTTGGCATCACGTCGACCAGCATCCATTTTCTTTGCCCGACTTTGCCAATATTTTTGAATAAAAGGGCGAACGCTTTCCAATCCTCCATCGAGATATATCACAGCAATTAAAGCTTCCACGACATCTGCATGCATATTGATGAGTCGACGCTCTTCGAAATTTTTCATCTCAAAACCAACGTGGATCATGTCAGGAAGCTTCATTTCGCGCGCAATATCAGCACATGTCTGTGCATTGACCAAATGATTCAAACGGACTGATAATTCACCTTCACTTGCCTGAGGAAAAAGTTGATACAGCATTTCTGCAATCAAAAGCCCTAAAACCCGATCCCCTAGAAATTCTAGCCGTTCATAATTTCCTTGTTCCGAATCTTGTACACTCGAGTGTGTTAATGCCTTCTTTAATCTCTCTTCATCTTTAAAACGATGTCCCGTCAGCTTGACAAGCTGATCAATCATTAGACGTTTCATCGTTGTTTCCTTGCTTGATAAGCGGCAAATCATGAACCGTATTTATGAAAGAAAACAAACGCTTCCAACGCACATCAAATGGCCAACGCCAAATCTGCCAAGCACTTGAACCATTACTGATAGAAAAGAAAATCACGCTCGCGCGACCAATAAGATTTTCTTCTGGAACATAGCCTACATCCAAACGACTATCATCTGAATTGTCGCGGTTATCTCCCATCATAAAATAATGTCCTTGAGGAACTTCAAAGACTTCTGTATCGTCAACTTTGGGGATGAAAGCTAAATCAAGTGTATCATAGCTAACACCGTTAGGCATTGTCTCGCGATAAACCTCAACAGGATAGTTCACTTCTGTTATATCAGAATTATCAATCTCCCCCATAAAGTGACGTGAAACAGCCTCATCATTAATATAAAGGACACTTTGACGGACTTGTATACGATCACCCGGTAGCCCAACGACGCGTTTTATATAATCAATCTTCGGATTACTTGGTAAGCGAAAAACGACCACATCTCCACGTTGAGGTTGAGATGCCCAAATCCGTCCAGAAAAAAGAGGAGGAGAAAAGGGGATGGAAAAACGAGAATACCCATATGCATACTTAGAAACAAACAGATAATCTCCCACCAACAAAGTAGGACGCATTGAACCGGAAGGAATACTAAACGGCTGGAAAAAAAGTGTCCGAATAAACGCTGCTAAAAGCAAAGCCTGTATTAAAACAGAAATAAATTCAAGAAGCCCACCTTTTTTTTCTTTTTTATGCACTTTATCTTTTGGGATCATCACCAACTGCCTTCTCATCACAGATATAATTTTTTCATCATAATATTCAAATAACAAAAGCACAATCTCTCACGCCATCTATCCACGTGGAAGTGCTTCGATAATAATAAATGCCTGTGCCCAAGGAAAATCATCTGTTATGCTAAGATGAATAACTGCATCATGATGAGGAGGTAATAACTTTTGAAGTTGCATTTGCGCACGATTTGTTAATTGCATTATTGGTTTACCAGATGGCAAATTAACTACCCCCATGTCTTTCCAATTGATACCACAAGCGATTCCCGTTCCTAAGGCTTTAGCACATGCTTCTTTCGCAGCAAATCTTTTTGCATAGGAAGAGGAGCTTTTTTTGAGATTTTCAGATCTATTTCTTTCAATATCCGTAAAAATCCGTTGGATAAAACGCTCACCATAACGAACCAACATTTTCTCAATACGTCGTATATCAACCAGATCATTTCCAAGACCAATAATCATAAGATATTACCCGATCTGTCCTACGATGAGCGCTTCTTTAAACGCCTTTTTTTTATAATCTTTTGATATCGCTTTTGTTTAAAACGAACCGTTGCTCTGTAAACACCTATATAAGATAAACCACCAAAAACAATACCTAAAAGAGTTCCCCCTAAAATCATAGGACTCATAATTGTGTCCCATGCGCCTTTAAAGAGGAGAGAGAGATTTGACAATGTCAAACCATTAAATAGAGCACGAATTTGCGAAAGAGAAATCTCTTTGACATCGCTAAAAAGTGATAAACAAAAATACCCTACTTTATAATCAGCCATGACAATCAATAAAAATGTGAGTGGATTAGAAAAAATCGTCCCAATGATTGCGGCAGCAAAGTTTGCACGCAAAAGCCAAGAAAAAAATATTGCCAAAATAATATGCAGCCCAAAGAAAGGGGAACACGCTAAAAAAACGCCAACAGCAACCCCTAATGCTACTTCATGCGGTGTTGCTGATATACGCAAAATACGTTTATGTATGTAGCAAAATGAGCGAGAAAATGAACGACGTGGCCATAACCAAAGTCGAATACGCGTTACAAAATCTATTGGTTCTCGACGACGAAAAAGCATATGACTCTCAATATACATCTTTTGATGATGAAATAATCTATATCATCCAAATTAATCTTTTTAAGCTTTTGCACAAAAAATAGAACGACAATTAAATATTTCGACTGCCTGGTTTAATCGCGGGAAGAACAGAAAGATCTGCAGGAAGTGCATCACTAGCATAAGAGGTTATCTCGTATTCAGCAAGCGCAATCAATGGAACTCCAACATTGACCTTACCACCAGAACGATCAAGGATACATGCACTGGCCAATACCTCTGCTCCTGCTGCAACAAGTGCTTCAACAGTCTCTCGAATGGAAAGACCCGTTGTTACAATATCTTCAACAATAACAACCCGTGCACCCTTCTTGATTTCAAAACGACGCAATTCAAAGATGCCATTTACACGCTCTACCCAAAGAGAAGGAACACCAAGGTGACGTGAAGTCTCATAGGAAGGGATAAGACCGCCAATTGCGGGACCAACGACATAATCAATTGATTCCTTGATAGATTCTTTTATTTTTTCAGCCAATCCACGACAGAGCTTTTCCGTCAAATTAGCATGCATGAATACTTTCGCCTTTTGCATATAAGTCGCACTATGGCGCCCCGATGTTAAAATAAAATGCCCTTCTAGAATAGCATCTGCTTGTTTAAAAATATCAATGACATCTTGTGTATTCATTGCAAAATCTTTCTTTTTATCCATGAACCCGCCGTACTGTACTTACTGAACCTGCCTTTTTTAACTGAGAAAAAATACGATTCAAATGTTTTAAATCCCACACTTCCAAATCAATCATAATTTCTGTAAAATCTGGTGCTGTACGGATAAAAGATAAATTTTGGATATTGGCATCGTTAGCAGAAATTATTTGTGTAATTTCAGCCAAAGAACCAGGACTATTTACAACTAAAATATTCATCCGTGCAGGAAAACGTTCATTCATTTGGGCATCAATATCCCAGCGGACATCAATCCATCGTTCTGGCTGATCATCATACGCCATCAAAGCTGAAGATTGTATTGGATAAATAACAATTCCAGCCCCTGGCTGCATAATACCAACAATCCGATCTCCAGGCACAGCTCCTTCTGGTGAAAAGCGTACAGGAATATCTCCACGAGTTCCTCGAATAGGTAATGCTTTAGATTGATGATTTTCAACCATTGTATCCTTTTCATTTTCTGGAACTTTAAAAATCATCCCTTGAGCATTTTCAATATTAAACCACCCTTCTTCCCCAGGCTTAAAAGAGGGCTTTTGTACGACACGCTCTTGATAATCAGGATAAACTGCTTTAATCACATCAGCGGAAAACAGCTCTCCACGCCCAACAGCAGCCAATACATCCTCTACATCTTTACGTGCTAAACGTGGCAAAACTTTCTTCAAAAGGTCTTTTGAAAATTGCTTTCCCATATATTCAAATGAACGCTCGAGAATACGATATCCTAAACCCGAATATTGTTTACGTACTGCTGCACGACTTGCTCGTCGAATAGCTGAACGTGCTTTACCTGTGACAACAAGAAATTCCCATGCTGCTGGCGGAATTTGAGCGTGTGAGCGAATAATATCAACCTCATCACCATTTTTTAATTTGGTCATTAAAGGCATAATACGACCATTGATTTTTACACCTACACAAGAATCACCGATATCTGTATGGACGGCATAAGCAAAATCAATAGGCGTAGCTCCTTTAGGAAAAGCAATTAATCGACCTTTCGGCGTAAAACAAAAAACTTGGTCTTGAAAAAGCTCAAGTTTTGTATGTTCTAAAAACTCTTCTGGATTATCTCCATCAGACAAAGATTGTATCGTTTGACGCAACCATGCATAGGCATTCGTTTCACTTGATAACTTCACAGTCGAATAATTGGAACCGTGCTCTTTATATATGGAATGAGCAGCAACCCCATATTCAGCAACTTCATCCATAGCAGCCGTTCTAATTTGCAACTCAACACGTTGTCTTGAAGGACCAACAATTGTTGTATGAATAGAACGATAATCATTTTGCTTTGGTATAGAGATATAATCTTTAAAACGACCAGGAACCATTGGCCATGTCGTATGAATGACACCAAGAGCACGATAACAATCATTCACGGACTCAACAATCACACGAAATCCAAAAATATCCGATAATTGTTCAAAAGATAATGCTTTACTTTCCATTTTGCGAAAGACTGAATAAGATTTTTTCTGACGGCTTTTAACATCTGCTTTAATGCCATGCTCGAAAAAAAGTTTTGTCAATTCATTTTCAATTGTGGAAAGCAAATCACGGTTGTGTTTCAATAATTCAGAAAGTCGATTGGTAATCGTACGATAACCTTCTGGATTTAAATAAAAGAAAGAGAGATCCTCTAACTCCTCACGCATATCCTGCATACCCATACGGCCTGCAAGTGGCGCATAGATATCCATCGTCTCCTCAGCAATTCGCCGACGTTTATCATCACGCATAACACCAAGGGTACGCATATTATGAAGACGATCAGCAAGTTTGACTAAAAGAACACGAACATCATCAGAAATAGCAATAAGAAGTTTACGAAGATTTTCTGCTTGTACGGCTTTCTTTGATACAAGATCAAGCTTATTAAGCTTTGTAAGCCCTTCAACCAACTTTCCAATTTCAGAACCAAAAATCTGATCAATTTCTGCTCGTGTAGCGCTTGTATCTTCAATTGTATCATGCAAAAGAGCAACAGCAATCGTTGCCTCGTCCAACCGCATATCTGTCAAAATAGCAGCAACTTCTAAAGGATGAGAAAAATAAAGATCACCTGATGCACGCTTTTGATGTGCATGCTTTTTCATTGCATAATCATAGGCCCTGTTTAAAAGAGCCTCATCTACGTCAGACTTGTAACGTTGAACACGTCCAACAAGCTCACACTGACGCATCATACGAGCATATCCTTTATCTTTTCACACCTCTAATCTTTATTGAACATGTCCTATCAAAAAAGACAAGAAAAATAATTGCTCCTTACATGACAAGGTATCTTTACTCCTGTAACATAAATTGCTGCAATTAGTAATCGTCACTTTTTTCTGGAACAACCAAACCTTCAATACCCGCTAAAAGCTCTTCTTCTGACATATGATCAAATGAAGTACCTTCTTCTTGCGACGACGTATTAAAAACACTTTCAGCTTCACCTGAATGGGTAATAAATTCACTTGCCATTTCTGGCTCATCTACTTCCACATGTTTTTGCAGCGAATGAATAAGGTCTTCCTTTAAATCAGCAGGCGACAATGTTTCTTCTGCTATTTCACGTAAAGCAACAACTGGATTTTTATCATTATCGCGATCAACCGTAATCTGCGCTCCTTGTGAAATCTGACGCGCCCGATGACCTGCTAAAAGTACCAACTCAAAGCGGTTGTCAACTTTATCAATACAATCTTCTACCGTTACGCGGGCCATTTATGCCTCTTTCTCAAATAAAAAAATTTAATAGCGGATAAAGTAGTATATACAATAATCAAAATAAAACACAAGAAAAACAACACAAACTTTTATATTTTTTAATTAAAGAACTTATTTAAAAAAATCTTGGAAAATTTATAAAAATGTATAACCTATTCATGCTCGTTATCAAAATTTCTTTTAAAAGCATTCCAATAGATTGACTTCAAACAAAGGGAGATCTTTCTTGACAGAATACTTGTCTGGAGTCCTTATCCTTTTAAAAGGAATACCTGCTGTTTAAACCCTTTGCAATAACAGCAGCCTTATACATACTTTTTATGATAATATCTTTATCTAAAGAGAGAACTTTTTTCTTTGAACATCATGTGTATTGCACTCTTATTCATCGAATAAATTACTGAAAGATGACCTATCCTTACACAATAATGAGCAATAAGTTTATATTAAACTTTCTTCTAAAAAAGTTTATTTATATTCATTATAGATTGTTTATCAAACCATAACCCGTCATATACGCTATAAAAGACTCAAAAAAAATAGAAAAACGATTAATGCCTAACACCATGAATAGCCAATTAACATCGCTTTGCCCAGAACCACCCCCAAATTGCAATTTATGTCCTAGGCTCCATCAATTTATCGCTGGCTGGCGTGTAAAAGAACCAAGTTGGTATAATGCACCGGTGCGCCCATTCTTTCCTTATAAAGGGCCAGACACAACACGCCTTCTTATTGTTGGGCTTGCCCCTGGATTACGCGGAGCAAATCGAACTGGACGTCCATTTACTGGTGATTATGCTGGGCACTTACTTTATTCAACTTTAAAAAAGTTTGGTTTTGCCCAAGGAACCTTTGAAGAAAGAGCAGACGATACTCTTGAACTTATTGATGCAGCAATTGTTAACTCTGTTCGTTGTGTTCCACCAGAAAATAAACCCACCGGTGCAGAAATTAACACGTGCCGCTATTTCTTCTCTCCTCTTTTAACAAATCTTCCCAAACTTAAAGCCGTTATTACCTTAGGCACCATTGCGCACCATTCAACAATACGTGCCCTTAATGCAAAAGTTTTAGCTCACCCTTTTGGACATGGCGAAATCAATAATATCGGTAGATTACGCATCTTTTCAAGCTATCACTGTTCTCGTTATAATACGAATACTGGCCGCTTAACAGACGCTATGTTTCACCAAATTTTTCAAGCAGTAAAAACATACTTAGATCAATGCTAAAACTGTTTTAAATAGCGCTATAAATAAAGGATATCTAAATCGCATCCGTCATCCATATCTTTTTAAAAGTCTTGCTTTTTCACGTCCCCAATCGCGTTTTTTTTCCGTTTCGCGCTTATCATGAAGCTTTTTCCCTCGCGCTAGAGCGATCTCCAACTTAACGCGCCCTCGTTCATTAAAATAAAGTTTGAGAGGAACAAGTGTCATTCCTTCACGAGACGTTGCATTAAAAAAACGTGCCATCTCACGTTTTGAAAGTAATAATTTGCGCAAACGTCGTGGTTCATGATTAAAACGATTAGCCTGCGTATATTCAGGAATATAGCTGTTTACTAACCATAATTCCCCATTCTCAAAACTCGCATAGCTTTCAGCAATATTAGCATGATTGGAACGTAAGGACTTCACTTCCGCTCCCTGAAGGACAAGACCAGCCTCGAGATTATTAAGGATTTCAAAATTAAAACGTGCTTTACGATTGTCAGCAATTATTTTCCGTACGGGCGCGTTCTTTTTTTTATTCATGACTTTTTCAATATCATTTTATGCTTTTAAAAGACCAGCATGGCTGAGGGCTACATCAATAACCTTCTTTGTGCTCTCTGTTAATGGAACAATCGGAGAACGTACAGTCTCACCACAAAGCCCCAATTTTGTAGCAGCATATTTAATCCCTGCTGGGCTAGGTTCAATAAACACAGCACGATTGAGAGGCATGAGGCGATCATTTAATTCTCGTGCTGTTTTATAATCACCACGAAAACACGCAGCTTGAAGCTCTGCACAAAGCTTTGGAGCAACATTCGAGGAAACCGAAATACACCCCATACCTCCATGTGCATTAAATCCTAACGCTGTACAATCATCACCGGAAAGCTGCATAAAATCCTTGCCACACTTTTCACGTTGCTCACTAACGCGCTCAATTCTGCTCGTCGCATCCTTAACACCAACGATATTTTTAAAATCTTGATAAAGATCTCTCATCGTTTCCACGGCCATATCGATAATAGAACGACCAGGGATATTATAAATTATAATCGGAATAGAAACAGCTTTGGCAATAGAAGAAAAATGCTTGTATAAACCAGATTGATTTGGTTTGTTGTAATAAGGAGTGACAACCAAAACTGCATCTGCACCAGCCTTTTCTGCATATTGTGCAAGCTCTATAGCCTCACTTGTGCTATTTGATCCCGCTCCCGCAATAACAGGAACACGCTTTGCGACCTGCTTGACACACAATTCTATAATTCGCCTATGTTCTTCATGACTTAAAGTTGCTGATTCACCTGTTGTCCCAACAGGGCTTACACCATTAATCCCTTGTGTAATCTGCCATTCAACAAAATCACAAAATGCCTTCTCATCAATTGCGCCCTTGTTATCAAACGGGGTGATAAGCGCAGTTATAGCTCCCTTGAGCATGATAAACTCCCTATAATGTTTGCTTTTATTTTTTTATAATCGCCTTTTATAAATTTTAAATAGAGCATAATCTTGCTCTATCATTGAAGCAAGATGAATTTCAAAAAAAGCCCTCATAAGATGAAAATGGACCTCCTTAAATGTTGAACATTTCTTTAAAACAAACCGTCTATATTAACGCGTTTTTCACGCTTGTGTTCTAAAAAACCTTAAGTTTTTTTTACAAAAAGCAAGGTCTCAAGGTCTTTTCTCTATGCGTGTATTTTCCACCTCTCTTTTCGTATCAACCTTTACTGCACTTATACTGGCAATAAGAATTTTATTTTCAAGTGCACTTGCACAAACACCGCTTTTACATGGGAAAGTACCAATCCCTTCGACACGTCCTACCCCCATTGCCATAAAACAAGAAGCTCAAGAACCTCTTCAACAGAGACACACGACATCGTACAATACCGTGACACTCAAACAACTAAAAGCTGGATTAGATGCCCTTGCAAATAACAATATTGCAAAAACAATAAATCTTCGTAATTCAATGGAAAAACATAGCCTTGATCGTTATATTTTGACATGGGCGCTAGGACTATCAAAGCAAAATAATATACCAAGCTCTGAAATATCTAATGCAATTAACATGCTAAAAGGATGGCCTGGTATAGAAACGATGCAACGCAATGCTGAACGTGCTTTTCTTAACGAAACCAATATCACACACGCCATTATCCAAAAATTTTCTCATCATCCCCCCCTTACAGCACAAGGCATGGCTCTCTTTGCTAAAGCACTCATTGCAACGGGACAAATCACCCGTGCTCAACACATTATTGCACCATGGTGGCATAAAACACGGCTTAATGCACAAGAAGAAGTATTTGTTCTTAAAAATGCAAGTGCTGCCTTAAAACCTATTGATCATTTAAAACGCATGCAGTTTATGTTGTATGCACATCGTTTTGATTCAGCGGCACGCGTTGCAAAATTAGCCCATGCTCAATCTCTTTTTGATGCTTTTGTAGCGGTTGAAAAAAATGATCCTAGCGCAACACAAAAATTAAAAGCTTTAGAAAGAGTATGGAAAAAAGATCCTCTCTTCCAGTTTGCTCGAATGCGCCATCTGCGGCGAACAGAACAATATGATGCAGCCGCAACACTCATGATGAAAACATCACAAGATGCATTCCATCTTATGAACCCTCAATCATTGTGGAAAGAGCAACGCGCCCTTTCTCGTGAAATGCTTGATTTAAACAAACCCCAAATAGCTTATCAACTCGTTGCAAGGCACACTGGTATGACATCTGCATTAGCCGTCGATGCTGAATTTCACGCAGGATGGTATGCACTACGGTTTCTTCATAACCCTAAGTTGGCAATGCAACATTTTTCACGCATTCCTCAACTCTCCTCTTTACCTTTTGCTGCATCACGTGGATATTACTGGATGGGACGAACAGCAGAAACGCTAGGAGAACATAAAAATGCCCAGCTGTACTTTCATCGCGCCGCTCATTTTGGCGCAACGTATTATGGTCAATTAGCCGCTGCGCGACTCAACCAAAAAAAAATTAATATCTCTCTTCCTAAACCAACAATCGCTGAGCGACAACATTTTAGTGCACGAAAAGCGATCAAAGCAATTCAACGTCTTGAAGAAGCTGGATATGCTGAGTTTGCTAAAGTTTTTTATAGAGAACTCGGAAAAAAAATAGAAAGCCCCGGTGAATTAGCTCTTCTGGCTGTTATGGCAGAAAAAAATGGTGACTATTATACCAGCCTCAGAATCGGAAAAATGGCTGCTTTCCTAGGAAAAAATGTTGGAGCACTCTCTCATCCTCTGGGAGCTATACCAGACTCTGCTCATATTTCTGTAGAAGAAAAATCGCTTATCTATGCCATTGCACACAAAGAAAGCGAATTTAATCCAACAGCCATATCACAAGCAGGTGCACAAGGGATACTCCAATTGCTTCCTACAACTGCAGAAGCACTAGCAAAAAAATACTCAATCGCATGGTCTCCTAAAAGATTTAGCAGTGATGCGCGTTATAATGTGACATTAGGCGCCCATTTTCTCAATGAACAATTGGAACGTTTTAATGGATCCTATATACTAACTCTTATTGGCTATAATGCGGGCCCCCGCCGTGTCAATGAATGGATCAAGCGCTATGGCGATCCTCGAGGACAACCTCTCAATAACGTCATCGATTGGATTGAACGTATCCCTTATACAGAAACACGGAATTACGTGATGTGTGTCATGGAAAATTACGGTGTTTACAAAGCGAGACTCACTGGGAAAATAGATATAAAAACCGACTTGCTTTCTGGTCGACGGAAATAATATGCCTGAACTTCCCAAGTAGCATTTGAAAGGGTTCATAAGAAGTGTTTTTATTCCTTTTTAAATAGTACCCACATACCAACCTTCTTAGGACGTATAAGAAAGTAATTTTAATTGATTCAGTATTCATAAATTCGAAATGAGAAAACCCTATACTATTTGGGTCTTTTATTTCAAATACAAAATGATGAATTATCATTATAAATCAACAGGTAGTACAAATAATTCATTTCTTCTCAACATAGATGACAATATCATAGAGATTACAAATATAAGAGAAGAGTGAAACAAATAGCTCATCCTTTTACTGTTGCTTATTAGTCAATATTCAAATCTTGTGAAACAGCTTATTTTAAGACTATTTTTTCTGCTTACAATATTTCTATACCCAATAGGGGCGCATTATTGTGTATATCGTTTGGGTTATCTCTGATAACAGAAAGAGAGACTCATTGAGTTAGAAAGCCTTAAAGACAAACAATTCTCTTCTGCCCCTTCCCTTTTCATTCGGTTTTACGACTTTTAAATATGTCAATATCTTTTAATAATGAAGATGAAGCTTTGCTTTTTTCTCATTTTTACATATAAGCTCACATCCTTTACACAAAACAGAGCATCCCCAAATAGTATGTTTTTCTTATTTATATTATTGTTTTATTTTAATGTTTCTAAGTCCATTTCACAACGGTGTATCTGAAAAGTACTTACGAAAATCTTCTCACGAATGGTATAAAAATCGATTAGACCTTTAATTAATAAAAGCTATAGCTCCATCATCCCTTAACTCCCAATGTTGCAAAAGCCCTTTCATTTAGAGCACTCATAAGAAGTATGTTCACTGCTTTTTAGAAGTTTTTTGTCCATGCTCCTCCTCAACTTGTATCATAAGTAAGCGGATGGTTTTGATTGATTCAACATCAAAAAAATTCGAATAAATTATATTTTAACTTTCATCAAAATTATAAACAATCATTATAAATCAATATATTATAAGAAAATCGCCCCGTATAAAAAATCAGCTAAATATTAGGGATACTCTAATTGTTTTATTCACTTTTGATGGTGGTGGTGGTGGAAAAGAACCAACGCGTCGAAGGGCTGCCATCGCTAATCGATCAAGTTCTGGATCTCCAGCAGAAACAACGACACGACTAGAAAAAATACTCCCCTGCTCATGCACCATAAATTCTAACTTCACCGTTCCTTTTGTACGATTGGTGCGCTGTCCCACAATATAATTTTTTTGCCTTTCTAATTGTGACTGTACCTTTGCTAACCACTCCATTAACAACATATCTTCAAGCCCTGCTGTACCGCCGCCCTTGTTGATGGAAGAAGAACGTACCGCCTTTGCATTGGAGCGCTTTACTACTGCCTTTGGCATCGGTATTGTTTTTTTGATAAACGCTTTATGCTCCACTTTTTGAGGTAGGAGTTCTTCCAAAGGCTTTAAATCATCTTGTTCTACTATATGCTGAGGTTCTTCCGATTGAACTTCATCCACGGATTCCAATCCTTCTGACTCCTGCTCTAGGAGATCAGACTGTAATACTTCTTGCTCTGTATTAATATCCAACTCTCTATGAATATCTGGCAAGTCTGTATCAACATCCGGATATACAGTTTCTTGCACAAAAGTCAGCATAATCTCCGACGAGAGCAAGCCATTACTTATACCAGTACTTTGAAAATAAAACTGTGCTGCCAATAATACATGCAAAAAGAAAGCCCCAATAAATGCACCAATCCAAAGAATTAATAATTGTTTCGTATTTGCAAAATTCATCGTTTTTTCTGCCACTATTTTAAGCTTAATATTGGTGTTCAATCTCATTAAAACAGGCTATTTTGAAATTGCAACTTTTTTCTTGACTGATTTTGTCATGTTTAATATGGTCTTCTAATGATTTTGTGCTGTTGTCAAAATCATTCCTACTTGGCTGGCAAGTTTTAATTAGTGAGTCCAGCTTTTTTGTATTAAAAAAATTTCAAAACAGAGAGGGGATGTTTAAAAGGGTTATGATGTGTTATGCAAATAAGACGAAAAAATATCTATAAAAGCTGTGTAATTTTAAGTGCATTATCGGTTTGTATACCTTCATTTGTTTTTGCACAAAATAAAGATGGAAGTGCTGTCACTGAACTCAAACCAATCCTTATTAAAGGAAAAAAAATAGAAGATGCTTCAAATTCAATAACCATTCTGACTGATCGTAAGACCAACAAGAATATTGATGAAAGACAAATAACTGATGTTTATGATGTGAGTCGTCTTAATCCTTCCGTATCCTATAACTCAGAAAATAACAGTTTCGTTATTCGGGGTTTAGATGCGAACCGTGTTCTTACGACAATGGATGGTATTTCTCTTCCATGGTTTAATGATATATTCCGTGGTGGAGGTGGAAACACAACTTTTGATTTCAATGCTCTTTCTACGTTTGATACTATTCAAGGATCAGATTCTAGTCTTTATGGTTCTGGCGCCTTAGGGGGAATCATTGCGTTGCGTACCCTTGATCCTGAAGACCTGATCGTGGAAGAAAAGAATTGGGGAAGCCTTATAAAAGGTGGTTATAATTCTGTTGATAACAGCTGGCGCATCGATCAAGCTTTTGCTGTGCGTAATTACCGGACATTTTTACTTTTTCAAGGATCTTATGTAGAAGGTCATGAGCGCAAAAATATGGGAACAGTAGAAGGGTATGAGGAACGCACGCGCAAAAACCCTTCTCACTTTGATAAAAATAACTTACTTTTTAAAATTCATCAATATTTGAGTGATAATCACCGCCTTGGTTTTACCGCAGAGCGTTTTGGTCATAAGAGTAACACACATGAATTAAATTCGTCTAAAAGATACGCTCCAGGTTCCGTTTATGAGCAGGATAATAAACTTCGTGAGCGCTTTTCTCTTTCTTATAATTATAATGGTAATGGTGATGCAGTTCTTGATGCGTTTAATGGGCAGCTTTATTGGCAAAGGCAATCAAGTCGTTACGTTATGACAGGCGTTCGTGTTTCAGCCCCCAAAGGGGATTATTTGAGAGATAATTTCTTGCGTAATATCAATTATGGTTTCAATGCTGATGCCCTTAAAAAAGTGGATTTTGGCACTATAAACCATACGTTAAAGTTTGTAATGAATGTTTCGTCATCTAAATTTCATCACTATTTGTTAGGTAAAGACAATTGTCATATAAAAGAATACGCTCGAGGATGTCTTTTTGTTCCTGCTAATCGATCAGATTCGCCAGACACAAATGGTTACAATTTAGGTTTTGTTTTTGAAGATGAAATTGGGTTGGTTGATGATCGTTTTCGTGTAACACCGGGAATCCGGTATGATTGGTACAAATATATTCCTCAGAAAACACCTTCTTATGAGAAAGCTCTGATTTCTGATAAATTCCCTCCAGAAAGAAGTGGTTCACGCTTTTCTCCTAAATTACGCGTGGAGTGGGATGTTCGTAATCAAGTAACGCTCTATGCTCAGTGGGCACAGGCTTTTCGTGCACCACGTATTTCAGAACTTTACGTCTCTTATATCAAACCTTCTGCTTATTACGTGAAAGGGAATCCTGATCTTCAACCAGAAACAAGCAATGGGTATGATGTTGGTTTACGGTATGGAAATGTAAATTTCGGTGGTTCCTTCAATGCCTTTTTTAATCAATATAAGAATTTCATAGATACTGAGGATAGAGGGCCATCAGAGGAATTTAGATTTGCGCGTCGGCATTATATGAATCGTTTTCACGTGCAAATTTTTGGTGTTGAGACAAAAGCCCATTTAGTTCTTAAAAACGGTTTTCATAGCAATGTTGCTCTTGCTTATTCACAAGGAAAAGATCTTGATAAAAAGGAGTATCTTAACTCAATTCCTCCTTTGAAAGCAATTATCGGATTAGGATATGCAAAAGAGGTTTGGGGAAGCGATATTATCCTTACTTTGGCAGCTAAACGTGATAAAGTAGCCGGAGAATCTGATTACCAAAAAATTCCAGGATATCATGTCGTTGATATGACAGGGTGGTGGAAACCATTCGGTGAAACAGGACCTATTCTAAGAGCCGGTGTTTATAATCTTTTCAATACAAAATATTGGAATGTATCTGAACTTCCTTCAGGTAAAAGTTCAACACCAAAAGACTATTATAGCCAGCCTGGTCGTAACTTTAAGGTGTCGTTTGTACAAAAGTTTTAGTCACTTCTGTTAATTATTCGGTCAATAAAATCATATTGATAAAAGGATTAATTATTGTGTTTCTATTTTCAACATCTTTAAAATTACAAAGATTTGGTAGAAAAGTTTTAATTCTTTCTGTTTTATCGTTTTTTGATTGCTCAGCTGTTGGCGATAGAGTGTTATTTTGTGATAGATTGAACTCTTAAAAGAATTTAATTTATTGCCTTGGAATTGTAAAATTTGAAAGTTAGTTTTTGAGTTAAGTAGCATAAGGTAAATTCATGGCACATACAGCTGAAATGATTCTTCGTTTGCGTGAAGAAAAAAAAGAAATGCGAAACCGCGATTTTGCGGTTTCGATTGGTATATCTGAAGCGGAGCTTATTGCGGCTTATTGTACCATTGGAAAAGCAAAAAGGCTACAAACTGATGTTGCTACTCTCTTGGAAAATGCACCTCGACTTGGAACCGTCATGGTCTTAACTCGCAATGAATATGCTGTTCACGAAATAACGGGACGCTTTGAAAAAATTGTTCAAAACGAACATATTCCTATCACACTTGGTGAAATTGATTTGCGTATTTTTACAAAACAATGGAAGTTCGGTTTTGAATATGATGTCGTTATTCTTGGAAAACCTACAAAAAGTCTGCAATTCTTTGATCAACATGGCGTTGCTATCTTAAAGGTCTATTCTAAAGATATGACAAATATGGAAGAGTGGAATAAACTTGTTGAAAAGCTCCTTCTTGAAGATCAGTCTCCTGTTCTTAACATTCTTCCCGTTTCTCTCCCAGCCCAGTGTGACATAACAGAATTGGATATTGAGAGTTTTCGGGACCGTTGGCGGAAAATGACAGATGTACACCAACTTCACAAAATTATTTCCGAATTTAAAATTAATCGACATCATGCTGTAAAATATGTTGGTAATGAATTTGCCGATGAATTACAGGTAAATGCTGTTGAAATAATGCTTAACCAAGTCGCACAACAAGAACTGCCAATCATGTGTTTTGTTGGGAATAAAGGGTGTATTCAAATTTTTAGTGGGACTGTAAAAAATATTAAGCAAATGGGACCTTGGCTTAATGTTCTTGATCCAAGATTTGACCTTCATTTACTCACGTCTGGGATTTCTAGTGTATGGCATGTTCGCAAACCTACCCGTGATGGTTATGTCAGTTCACTTGAAGTTTTCGATAAAGATGATGAGATGGTTATTCAATTTTTTGGCGTACGCAAAGAGGGTCAAAAAGAACGTGAAGATTGGCGTTCTTTATTGAATAGTTTGCCATCATGCCAAGAAAACAGCAGTAACTAAGATAAGGTTAGACATGTTCATATCTCTTTTACATAGGTTATCAAACCTTTTTCTTATGTGTTTACTGCTCTCTCTTACTTGTTTTTCTAAACAAGTGATTGCTGAACCTGCAACGCGTTTTCCTGAAAATGCTCGAATTGTTTCTATCGGCGGAGCACTTACAGAAATTGTCTATGCATTGGGAGCCCAAGATCAACTTGTCGCCCGTGATAGTACAAGCGTCTACCCACAAGAAGCGCTCAAGCTTCCTGTGCTAGGATATATGCGTGCTCTTTCACCTGAGGGGGTTTTATCACTTGCTCCAGAGGGTATATTGCTTGTTGAAGGAAGTGGTCCCGCTTCAACAATTGATATTCTCAAAAAAACATCGATACCTCTGGTGATCATACCAGAAGACTACTCCCGTGAAAATGTGATAGAAAAGATTCGCCTCGTTGGTCAAGCCATTCATCGGGAAGTACAAGCCGCAGCGTTAATTGAGAAATTGAAGCGTAATTTTTTAGACAACGATGCGCTTTTGGCGAAAGTAACAACACCAAAGCGTGTTCTTTTTGTTTTCTCTGTGCAAAATGGACGCGTCATGGCATCTGGAACAGGTACTGCAGCTGATAGTATGATCAAACTTTCAGGCGCTATCAATGCTATCACCGATTATAAAGGATATAAACTTCTCAACGGCGAAGCATTATTGAAATCAGATCCTGATGTTATTTTGCTTGTAAAACATGGTGCAAGATCAACCAGCATTGATAAGATTTTAGCCATACCGGCAATTCAAGCAACAACTGCAGCGAAAAATCATGCCATAAAACAGATGGATGCTATGTATTTTTTGGGATTTGGTCCACGTACTGCAGACGCATCAAGAGAGCTTATTGAGATACTTTATGGTGCACATCAAAACGGTAAGAGCTGATAAAAATGGTAGACGGTACATCCAGGATGCATTTACCTAAAGAAAAAGAAGGTAAAAAAATAAACCGTTCAAAGCAGGGGAAGATTTTATTATTAAGCTTAATAATATTCCTTATTTTAAGTATTTTTGGTGGGCTCTTGAATGGTGCAGCAAAGGTTTCTTTCGTTGATCTCCTCCATGTGATGCTTACACAAGATTTTTCGGTAAGTAGTAAAACGCGTGATTACCTCGTGCTCATCGACATAAGGCTTCCCCGTGTTATCTTGGGATTATTGATTGGAGCAGCTTTAGCTGTCTCCGGTGTTCTTATGCAAGGGCTTTTTCGTAATCCTCTTGCAGATCCCGGAATTGTAGGTGTATCAGCAGGTGCTGGACTTGGAGCAGTCTTAGCAATTGTTGTCGGCATTGCTTTTCCTGTTTCATTTGCACCTTTTCTAGAGCCTTATAAAGTTATCATAGGTGCTTTTTTTGGTGGACTTTTATCAACGATTATTCTCTACATAATAGCAACACATAACAGCTTTACCTCTATTGCAACCATGCTGCTTGCTGGTATTGCTCTTGGTGCATTAAGTAGTGCTGTTGTCGGAACATTGATTTTTGTCGCAAATGACCAACAACTGCGTGATATCACTTTTTGGAGTCTGGGCTCTCTTGCGGGCGCTACATGGTTGAAAGTATGGCTCGTTCTCCCTTTTATCGTTATTGGTCTTCTTTTCTCTCCCTTTTTATCACGAGCACTTAATGCCCTTGCTCTTGGAGAAGCTGTTGCTGGCCATATTGGTTTCCATATTCAACGCGTCAAAAATATTTCTATTCCCCTTGTTGCTCTTATGTGTGGTAGTGCTGTTGCTGTCAGTGGTGGTATTGGTTTTATTGGTATTATTGTTCCTCATATTTTACGTCAGCTCATAGGTCCTGATCATCGCTATCTCATTCCTTGCTCTGCTCTCTTGGGAGCAGCATTACTTATTTTTGCTGATATGTTTGCACGCTTAATTGTTGCCCCCGCAGAATTGCCGATTGGGATTGTAACAGCACTTTTTGGTGCACCTTTCTTTCTATGGATCCTTATATGCAAACGAGGAACAGACTTTTCATGATTGAAGCGACAAATATTTGTGTTCAGCGCGGAAAAAAACAGATTCTTAAACACATTAATCTTCAAGCTAAAAGTGGTGCTTTTACCATTATTATTGGCCCTAATGGATCAGGAAAAAGTACTTTTATCAAAGCTCTGAGTGGTGAAATTCCTTACAGTGGAAAAATAACTTTAAATGGTTATAATGTATGCCAAACAAAAACTCATGTAATGGCAAAAATGCGCGCTGTACTACCACAATCAACAACGCTCGTATTTCCGTTCTTAGTCCATGAAGTTGTAGGGCTTGGCCTTTCTGTAAACCAATTTAGCACTGCCAAAGCCGAATTGCAAAATCTTATCCAGAAAGCTTTAGATCGCGTTGACCTTTCTGATTATGGTAACCTATATTATCACCAATTATCAGGTGGAGAACAAGCGCGCGTACAACTTGCTCGTGTTCTTTGCCAAATCTGGAAACCTGTTCATAATGGGGTTCCTCGCTGGATGATATTAGATGAACCTATTGCTAGCCTCGATATTCAACATCAAATCATCGTTATGGATATTGCTAAACAATTTGCTCATTCTGGTGGCGGCGTTCTCGCTGTTCTTCATGATCTCAATCTTGCAGCACATTATGCAGATAGCATGATCTTGCTAAAAGAAGGAGAGATTTATTGCGAAGGAAATGCGACTAATGTTTTGACAACACAAAATCTCCGCGATGTTTATCATTGTTCCTTAAACGTTTCTGAATTACCTAAAGAAGATATCCCATTTATACTCCCTCAAACAGCATCCTCTTATGAGGTTTAGATCCTAAAGCAGTCAGCTTCAATCTAAAAATTAATGTACCTAGCACAATAAAGTACGCAAATATTCAAGATTCTATTTTATTTTTAATGAACTCCTTTCTATCATCTAACGTCTTCCGCTCGCATCAAAGATATTTTTGGAAAAGACTATCTGTTTAAAATCTTTCAAGATTTTACGTACTAAAAATATTTGAGATTTTGTTTTGCTATCATAATTTTATATAATGCAAGTTTATACGACATAAATATGTATTTTCCTCGCTCTTTCTATCACTCTTGTCTTTAATAAAAATGATCCAGAAATACATACAAATACCTTTGTCATAATAATTACATGGATTATTTATATTTTCTAGGGACTAGATAAAAATTAAGTACCTCTTAACAATCTGTAAAAGATTTATTTGTTGCTTTAACGGCGTTATTTTTTCTCATAACATATATGCTTTTTCTTTATCTTTTTTTATATTGATTCTTTATCTATCTCTGTAGTCAATAAAAACATTAAATATAATCATATTTTTATTTTTCTTCCTCTATTAGAAAAATTGTTTATTGGTACATCAAAAGAATTAAACTATTGAATAAAATATTTAAAATAAATTCAATAACGCTTCTTGTCGTCCCCTTAACGCAAAAACAATGCGTAATATAGAGATGAAAAGAAAGTATAACGATAATTTCACTCAAGGAGTATACAATTTACAAATATAACCTACATCATAGCATTGCAAAGAAATAAAATTGATAAAGAGATGAGAAATCTCTTTATGAGATCAATTCGCTGATACAAAGATATACTGTTTTTGTAATAAAACGCTACAAATGTTGCACTTTTTCATGCCTCAGATTGAGTAATTGTATCACTTTAGCCCCTATCAAAACACCTGATGAAAAGATGTATCTCCAGATCATTTAATGGCAAATTTAAAATAATTTTTACATATTTTCTCTTCATAATCATACAATTATAATAAATTATATCCTTAACTCTTCCCTCCAATCATTTAAAATTATTTTTTAACTCTCTCAAGTATTGTATAAAGAGTATAGATTTCCTCTTCACATACATAAAAAATAACGCGGAATTGCTCCGCGTTAACAAAATTATCAAAGTGTATAGATTATTTATGAGCAGATCATACTCATGATTTTATAGCATAGACAACAGTTGCATTAACAGGGCGCGTTTCTGTTTCACCCGTATGGGAAAGAGTGATCTTGTGTGTATGTGCACCAGCAGAAGCTGTTGTCCCTTTCAGGGTCGCATTATAGGTATAATGATTTGGTAGTCTTCCAATATCACCAACGGGCCATCCTACTGTTTTATACTCAAAACTGTGTGCATGCTCGCCTGCTTCTTCAATGGTCCCAATATGCGTATGCGATCTTATGCTATCTTGTTGTTTATCTGCAAATTTTCTACCACCATCTAAACCACGGCCATCATCAAAGCCGCGTAAAAACATACCTCTAAAATCAGGAACTTTAAAAGTTCCATAGCTGTTTTTCCCCCATTTATCACCTATTGCCTTGAATAACTGCGGATAATCCTCACACTTATAGGACTTACCATCACATAAAAGCCAACCATTTGGCACACTTTGCATAGCAAATGTTGCAATGAATCCAGCAGGAAAATTTTCTATTTTTGGTGGTGTAGGATTTAATAAATACCACCCTTCATGCTCTTTTATTAAAACACCATTATTATATACCATTTCATAAATGCCACCTCTTTGCAGCTCTCCCCCTTCTAAGGGGATAACCCCCACATCAGTGGCTTTATAGATAAGCTTTTCTCCTATATTATTAACAGTTATTGTCGTCGTGCCAATATTTGTGCCACGAGCTTTAAAACGTATGATGATATCATTGTTGTATTTCTTTATTGGTGAAACTGTCTTTAAGGTAATTAATGTTGTTTTATCTTCCGCATTTACCATAAAGCTTGAGTCAATAGATCCACCATTATCTGCAAGATATTCTCGTACGCGCTGCATCATCGCCCGTGCACTATCATTAACAGAACTAGGCGGCTGTCCTTCTGCCCAATTAATGATACTATCTGAATAAGCATTTTCATCAGCCTTTAGAGACCAATCGTAAATATTAGACATTTTAAACCCCCATTATTTTCATAGTTTTTCTAACAACTTCTCGTTCTGTGCACTAAAATGTGCTGCCGCTGTTGATTGATACATCATAACCACTGCACCATCCTTATTTACGCATTTTATCTCTCTTCACTCCTTCCAATTTTATAACCTAAATTCACCAGACGCTTTTCATAACATTAGTATGAATACTTTCTCTTCTAATGTATAATGTAACCACCTCATCTGATGTTACTTAATATCTTGTTTTGTTGTTTTGCTGTTGTTATATAATTATTTTTTAAATCTTGCATCTTGTTGCAAAATTTATAAATATTATTCAAATTTTTCCTTATTATGGATTTCATATAACCATTACTGAATGTAATAACTTATCATCCACATAGAAAGTTTCTGACTTAAACATTATCTTTTTTTATTTTTTTCAATAGTTTAAATCTATCTCATCGATATTTTATACCATATATTTTAAACAAAGAAATTCTATCTTTTGGCTATCATTTGTATTAAAACTTTAAAAATTAGCTTCAAATTTTTTACATGCTTCATTATCTTTTTATTCACACGCAGATACTTTGTTCTATTTTATTCAATTTATTTCTGAAATTGTGTCACAAGATTAGCACCAATGTTTTTTTGAATAAGCTTTTATTCAATCTAAATGTATCATAGAAAATATATTCAATATGGACACTTGCTCCACACTTTCATTAAACTGGAAATAAAATACCTTGAAATATCAAATATCACACACCTTCACAAAATTTGAAGGTTGTATCCGATCCGGAAAAAATTAAAAAGCATAACCTAGCCCCTCCCCCAATCTTTATGAACAATATCCTTGTTTTTTAAACGCCCCATAACCAACTTTTCCCCTCCCACACTTAGCACATCTCCCTCTATATATTATTATATGTATATGTTTTTTGCAAGAGCAATAAATCATTCTAAACAACATCTTGCAATTATTGGTGTTCTTCTTAATTCAAGACAATATTATTTTTAATAATAAAGATTAGGTATTGTTTCCCGCTTTTGTTTATCGCATTCTTAATGGAAACATCCCCCTCATGAAGAATAGAATACCCCAAACAAAATATAATGATATTGCATATTACGCACTTTTTAAGAAATATTGCTCAAAATATACTCCTTTCATTTTACGACAGCGCACGTCAATGATACAATAGCAAGCCATTATAGATCATCAGCTTTAAGCTTTTGAAGATACAAGTGGAATCCATCATACATTTTGTTGGCCTCCACTTTTTGACAGCCTCACATCTTAGAATGTTCATTAAATGACATTTGGCTTCCTTTCTTCAAGTGTTTTGCCCCATACGCTCCCACTTATGACATGCAAGGAAGTGTTTTTATATGAAAAGATATATGATGAGAGAATCTTATGGTATTCTGAGTTATTATTTTAATATGAAAAAAATCTCAATCAGAGCCATAAACTATCTACTTTTTCTCTGATAATCCGCTTTTAACTTTATTCTGGTTTATAAAAGCTTCAATATCATAGTTTATCACTTCATAATATTTATTTTCACTCTTAAAAACACACCAAAATCGTTTAAAATATATTTTTATGATTGACAATATAGATATTTAAGCCAACCATATTCGTATTAACAAAAATACTTCAAGTGGGAGGAGGCATGCAAATATTAGAATAGATATTGTATCAGTTTTTCAAAATAACTTTTCTTGAGCTGTATTGGGTTTTCTTTGCTACAAAGCAATACTTACCCCTATTCATCCGAATGCTCGTGATTGATAATTTGAATACATCTCCATTAACATCGTAACTCCATTAACATCGCAACCTATTTTTGAACTCCGTGTCTATAAGGAAAAAGTTTGTGCAGAAAAATACTCCATCAATTAGTTGTAACCCCTTTCCCGCTTCACGCAAAATTTATCAACAGAGCCTTCTCTTTTCTGATGTGCGCGTACCATTGCGTGAAATTTCACTGGCTGATGGCAGTGGTGAAAAACCTTTAAACGTCTACGATACTTCTGGCCCCTACACAGATAAAGATATGATCATTGATATTACAAAAGGCCTTCCAGCAATTAGCTTGCCTTGGCTCTCTAAGCGGGATGATACTGAAACTTATCCTGCACGATTAGTTAAACCTGAAGATAATGGATTGACTTCTGATAAAAACCTTACACCAGCCTTTAAGCAAAAACGTTCTATTTTACGAGCAAAAAATGGCAAAGCAATTACACAAATGGCTTACGCACGCGCAGGCATTATTACCGAAGAAATGGAATATGTGGCTATACGAGAAAATGAAGGATTAGCAGTAGAAGAGCGGCAAAATGTACCATCAAATGAAACATTTTCTGGATCAATACCTGAAACTTATACTGCGGAATTTGTTCGCAATGAAATTGCTTGTGGACGCGCCATTATTCCACAAAACATTAATCATCCAGAGTGCGAACCTATGATTATTGGACGTAATTTTCGTGTTAAAATTAATGCCAATATTGGAAATTCAGCAGTAACTTCATCTATGGAAGAAGAAGTTGATAAAATGGTTTGGGCCATTCGCTGGGGAGCAGATACAGTTATGGATCTTTCTACAGGACGAAATATTCACAATATTCGTGAATGGATTATCCGAAATTCTCCTGTGCCCATCGGAACAGTTCCTCTTTATCAAGCACTCGAAAAAGTGCAGGGTATTGCCGAAAACTTAACATGGGATATTTTTCGTGATACCCTTATTGAGCAAGCAGAACAAGGTGTTGATTATTTTACCATTCATGCAGGATTAAGACTACCTTTTATCCCTTTGACCGTTGATCGGGTAACAGGTATTGTTTCACGAGGTGGTTCTATTATGGCAAAATGGTGTTTGCATCATCATAAAGAAAGTTTTCTCTATGAACATTTTGATGAAATTTGTGATATTGCACGCACGTATGACATCTCTCTTTCATTGGGGGATGGATTGCGTCCTGGCTCTATTGCCGATGCCAATGACGAGGCCCAATTTGCAGAGCTTAAAACCTTGGGAGAATTGACAAAAGTTGCTTGGAAAAAAGATGTACAAGTTATGATTGAAGGCCCTGGGCATGTCCCAATGCACAAAATTAAAGAAAATATGGAGCAACAATTAGATCTTTGTCATGAGGCGCCTTTTTATACTTTAGGACCTCTTACAACGGACATTGCTCCGGGTTATGATCATATTACATCAGCAATTGGTGCCGCTATGATTGGATGGTTTGGAACTGCTATGTTGTGTTATGTAACACCTAAAGAACACCTAGGACTCCCCGATAGGAATGACGTAAAAACTGGTGTGATTACTTATAAAATTGCTGCTCATGCCGCAGACCTTGCCAAAGGTTTGCCGAGAGCACAATTGCGCGATAATGCTCTTTCGCGTGCACGATTTGATTTTAGATGGCATGATCAATTTAACCTTTCTCTTGATCCAGAAACAGCCTGTGCCTTTCATGATGAGACAATGCCTAAAGATGCCCATAAATTGGTGCATTTTTGTTCCATGTGTGGACCAAAATTCTGTTCTATGCGTATTTCCCATGATATTCGTGATGCTGCAGCACTCAAAAAAACAAAAGGTGAAGGTATGATTGCTATGGCTGAAAAATATCAAGAAAGTGGTGATCTTTATATGGAAATTGTTCCTCCTCAAAAAAAGAAAGTAAACAGTTGAAGAACATTCTTATCAAAGGTGCAGGTGTAGGCGGCTTAACAGTTGCCTTTATGTTACAGCAAAAAGGTGCTTCTGTTACTGTATCAGCCCCCCCTCATTCACCTATAGGAAGTGCTAGTTGGTATGCAGGAGGAATGCTCGCACCTTACTGTGAAAGAGAAAATGCGGAACAGATTGTTGAAGATCTTGGTGTACAAGCTATACAATGGTGGCGTAAAACGCTCCCCAACCTTGTCATACAAAAAGGCACTTTAGTAGTTGCACCTACACGAGATAGAGGAGAGCTTGAACGATTTTTTATGCGTACGCATAATCACAAAACCATAGATAATACAGAAATAGCTCATCTTGAACCAGATCTTGCGGAACGTTTTAACTGTGCACTCTTTTATGAAAATGAAGCCCATATTGATCCTCGCAAAGCACTTATGGCTTTAAAAGAAAAGCTTCTCAACAATGGAGCCTGTTTTGTTGATGTAGAGAAGGCTGAAAAAAATTTTGATATTGTTATTGATGCGACAGGAATAGGACGTTTAGGAAAAGATAAAAATATACGGGGTGTACGTGGTGAAATGCTACTCTTGCGGAGTACAGAAATTAAAATTTCCCGCCCAATTCGTCTTCTTCATCCACGATTTCCACTTTATGTTGTTCCACGACAGAATGATATTTTCATGATTGGCGCAACGATGATTGAAAGTGACTTTGATGGTGCAATCTCTGTAAGATCAATGATGGAATTGCTCAACGCGGCCTATACATTGCACCCTGCTTTTGCCGAAGCAGAAATTGTTGAATCCGGCATTGGTATTCGTCCAGCTTATCCTGATAACTTCCCTTCTGTATGCAAATATGGTAACCATATCTCTATTAATGGATTTTATAGACATGGTTTTCTTTTGTCTCCAGAAATGGCAAAACGAGCAGTGAAATTGGCATTGGAATAAAGCATGCAAATATTTGTTAATGGTGAAACACTTCAAACAGAAGCTCCTTTTCTTAGTCTCTTGCTTGTGGAATTGGGGTATGAAGGAAATTGGCTAGCAACTGCTGTTAATGCTGAAGTTGTTCCTGTAGATGCGCGAGACCAATTTATTTTGCATGAAGGAGATAAAGTGGAAATTTTAAGCCCAATGCAAGGTGGTTAATTATGTTGAATCTTTATGGACGACAATTCACCTCTCGTCTTATGTTAGGTACAGCGCAATATCCTTCTCCTGTCATCCTTCGTGATGCTATTCATAAATCCAATACAGAAATTGTAACCGTTTCATTACGTCGAGAAAGCGCAGGTGGAAAACAAGGAGGGCAGTTTTGGCAATTTCTTCAAGATCTTGGGGTAACAGTGCTTCCTAATACTGCTGGTTGTTATACTGTTAAAGAGGCCGTAACCACAGCGCAATTAGCAAGAGATCTTTTTAAAACAGCTTGGATTAAACTCGAAATTATCGGTAATTCAGACACCTTACAGCCAAATATTTTTTCCTTAATCGAAGCAGCTCAAATTTTAAACAATGAAGGTTTCAAAATTTTTGCCTATACAACGGATGATCTCATTGTTGCTGAAAAACTTTTCGACATTGGTTGCCGTGTTATTATGCCTTGGTGTGCTCCTATTGGTTCTGCCAAAGGACCTCATAATACTGATGGATTGCGTTCTATCCGTGCTTACCTTCCTGATGCTACTCTTGTTATTGATGCCGGCATTGGACGCCCATCCCATGCCGCCATTGCGATGGAACTAGGTTATGATGCAGTACTGCTTAATACCGCAGTTGCTAAAGCAGCTGATCCTGTTTTGATGGCTGAGGCCTTTTCCAAAGCTATTCAGGCAGGGCGTATGGGGTATAAAGCTGGCATGATCGAAGCACGCAATGTAGCAGTCCCTTCAACACCAATCATTGGAAAAGCGGTATTTTCATGAAACTGGATCCTTTTTACCTCATCGTTGATAACGCTGATTGGATTGAACGTTTGCTTCCTCTTGGTATCAAGCTCGTACAATTGCGTATGAAACATGAAAATCAACAAATAATCCGTCAACATATTAAGCGTGCAAAAAACATATGCAATAAATTGGGAACACAATTAATTATTAATGATCATTGGGAAATAGCAATTGATGAAAAGTGTAATTTTATTCATCTGGGACAAGAAGACCTGAGCAATGCTGATCTTCACGCAATTCGTAAAAGTGGTATAAAAGTTGGTCTTAGTACACATGATGAACATGAATTGGATATCGCACTCTCTGCTAATCCTGAGTATATTGCACTTGGTCCTATTTATCCGACAATCTTAAAAAAAATGAAATGGATGCCACAAGGACTAGAGAAAATCAAACAATGGAGAAAACGGATTGGTGCTTTACCTTTAGTGGGTATTGGTGGGTTAACACCAGAACGTGCAGTTAGTGTTTTAAATGCAGGAGCAAATAGTGCTGCTGTTGTGACTGATATTATCCTCCATAAAAAACCTGAAGAGCGTGTACAGCAGTGGATAAAAGTGACACAAACATGGCGTTGATACCTTCCATTCTTATTGTTGCAGGCACTGATCCAACAGGAGGTGCCGGTATTGTTCGTGATATAGAAACCTCTGCACATTTTCAAATAAAAGCAAATTTAGCAATTACTTGTGTTAACGTACAAGATGATAATCGCGTTGTCGAAATCATTCCAATGTGTGGAGACCTCGTCGCTGCGCAAATGCGTGCTGCTCTAGAAGCAAATCCAATAAGCGCAATAAAAATTGGTATGACGGGGACAAAAGCAATTATAGCAGCAATCTGTAACGTACTCAAAGACTATCCCCATGTTCCAGTTGTTTTGGACCCTGTACTTGTCGCTTCATCAGGAAGAAAACTAATAACAGAAACAATCATCGACACTATGATCGATAAACTGCTTCCTCATGTTGATCTTTTAACACCGAATAGAGAAGAACTCGCTCTTCTTAGCCAAAGTCCATTGGCATCTAATGATAAGCAAGCAATACAACAAGCAAAAAAACTTTTGTCATTGGGAGCTCGCTCTATCTTAGTAAAAGGCGGACATGCGGAGGGTCCTCTTGCAATTGATAGCTTCATTGACAAAATTGAAGTCATCAATATTTCTACTCCACGTTTAAAAGGAACAATGCGTGGAACAGGTTGCATTCTATCAAGCGCTATTGCAGCGCATTTGGCACTCAATGAACCTCTCATTTCAGCTGTAAAAAAAGCAAAAGAATATATCCACACATTGCTTTTAACCCATTGTGAAAACTGTTTGTAACGTCTTAGTGTTTTCTCATATAAAAGTAATAATTATATATTTCAATTAATATATTTAATTTATTTAATAAAAGCTATTAAATAAATATAATAATAAAAAATTATACTTAATTTTTTAAATAAAATAATACAAAATTCACTTTCACTAAGTATTAAATATAGAATATAATGATAAAAAATATTATCACGCCACTTGCATTCAGTAAAAAATTCTTTTATTATGAGTGAGTTTATTTTGTTTAAAAAGTTGAAATAGCGCAATTTAAACAAATTATACATTTAAAGATGCATATAATCGCGAAAACTCGCATTTTACGATTTGCCTTTTTTGTGAAAAGAGAGAATCCTATCAGCATTCTTATACATTAATGGCTAGCGAATACGTTTATAAAACTTGAAGGATAATTTTGTTTGATCTATAGTGCCTAGATCATTAGAAAAAGTAAAATGTTAAATCAAACGCCGTACTCGATTTCCTATGAAGAACTCTTAAACTTTTATAAAGAAAGTGGTGCGGATGCCGTTCTGACAGACTTCCCTATTGATCGTTTTAAGCAGTCTGCTTGTTCAGAGAGAAAATTAACGCCTGTTGTTAACATTTCTGGTAATCAACAAACATCTGCCAAAACATCTCCAAGCGTAAAATTAGATAATCATCCACTGTATAATTCTAGTCCTATACAAAACGAATCCGCTGCTATAGAGAGTGCAAAAAGTGCAAAGACACTTGATGAATTAAAATCTGCCCTCCTTGCATTTAATGGCTGTTCACTAAAATTGACAGCAAAAAATACCTGTTTTTCAGATGGAACAGCAGGAAGTCCCCTAATGCTCATAGGTGAAGCACCAGGACGAGAAGAGGATATACAAGGAATTCCTTTTGTGGGAAAAGCAGGGGTGTTACTTAATAAAATTCTCGCATCAATTGGCTTAGCAAGAAATAATGTTTACATTGCCAACACTATTCCTTGGCGTCCACCAGGAAATCGTACACCAACACCAAGAGAAGTTGCCTTGTGCCGCCCTTTTATTGAACGGCACATTTATTTAGCACGTCCTCGTGTTCTTATAGCACTGGGAGGCGTTGCTGCACAATTTCTTACTGGATCTCAAAATGGGATTATCCGAACAAGAGGGAAATGGCATATCTATGAAAGCGAAGATAATATAAAAATACCTGTTATGCCAACTTTTCATCCAGCTTACCTTCTTAGAACCCCTAGTCAAAAGAAGCTTACATGGATAGACTTCTTAGAAGTAAAAAATCGCCTCGACAGCCTTTTGTAATTCTTTAATCCTATCTTGCTTCTAAAATTAAAACACCCTTCTTTAACTCTTAAAATACTAATGGGAAAAAACTATGAAACAGCCAATAACATCTATTTATCGTTTGGAAGATTACCAACCAACTCCTTACGCTATCCCTAAAACACACCTTTCTTTCCAATTGGCACCAACAAAAACCTATGTTACAGCCATATTGTTTATTGAGCCTCGTCACGATACAAAAGAATTAACACCTCTCGTTCTTTCTGGTGATGATCTTACTTTAATTTCCGTTTCTATTAATGATGAGATATTAGCCCCAAACACTTATAGAGTGACGCCTTCACGTTTAGAAATTACAACGCCACAAACGGCTCCTTTTACTTTGAAAATGGTCACGGAACTGAATCCAGAAAGCAATCGCCAACTTATGGGGCTTTATCTTTCAAATGGTGTTTATTGCACACAATGCGAATCGGAAGGTTTTCGTCGTATTACTTATTTTTACGACCGCCCAGATGTTCTTTCTACCTATAGAGTGAAAATTGAAGCAGATACCCAAACAATCCCAATCTTGCTTTCAAATGGTAATCTGGTGAAAACAGGAACTTTAGAGAATAATCGCCATTTTGCCATTTGGGAAGATCCTTATCCCAAGCCATCTTATCTCTTTGCTTTAGTAGGTGGAGATCTTGATAAGTTAGAAGACCATTTTACAACTGTATCTGGACGACGTATCGAGCTTGGTATCTATGTAGAAAAAGGAAAAACCGAACGCGCAACCTATGCAATGGATGCTCTTAAACGTTCCATGCGTTGGGATGAACAATGTTTCGGACGCGAATATGATCTTGATGTTTTCAATATTGTTGCTGTGTCCGACTTTAACATGGGAGCAATGGAAAACAAAGGCCTTAACGTTTTTAATGATAAATATGTTCTTGTCGATCCTGAAACAGCAACCGATCAGGATTATAGAAATGTTGAACGTGTCATTGCCCATGAATATTTCCATAATTGGAGCGGTAATCGTGTTACCTGTCGCGATTGGTTTCAACTCTGTTTAAAAGAAGGATTCACTGTTTATCGTGATCAGGAATTTTCATCAGATCAAAATATACGCAGCCTACAGCGAATTGAAAATGTAAAAGCATTAAAAGCGACGCAATTTACAGAAGACGCAGGACCTCTTGCGCATCCTGTACGTCCTCGTCAATATAGCCAAATTAATAATTTTTACACCACAACTGTTTATGAAAAAGGTGCTGAAGTTGTTCGCATGATACGAACTATTTTAGGTCCTACTCTGTTTCGTAAAGGCACTGATCTTTATTTTCAACGTCATGATGGACAAGCTTGTACAATTGAAGATTTTATTACCTGTTTTGCTGAAGTGTCTGGTCAAGACTTCTCCCAATTCATGCTATGGTATGAACAGGCAGGAACACCCAATGTAGAAATCGATAGTCATTATAGCGATGGTGTTTTAACAATTCATACAAAGCAACATATTCCCGCAACCCCACAACAAAATACAAAAAAGCCTATGCTTATCCCTATCGTATTTGGCTTGTTAGGACCTAACGGAGAAAACCTCACCTATGAAGCGGATACAGATATTCAATCAGATGTTATGCTTTTATCCAAGGAAAGCCAAACGTTTACATTAAAAGGACTGCGTGAAAAACCCGTTTTATCACTGCTGCGAGACTTTTCTGCACCAATCATTCTACACACGCCATTTAATGAAAGTGAACTTATTTTTCTTGCACAACATGATGACAATCACCTTAATCGCTGGCAATCTCTTAATCATTTAATGACGCAAGCTTTGCTTCAAAGCATTCAAGATAAAACACAAGCAGCAAAAGAAACAATCTCCTCTGCTTTGCTAAACCTGATTGAAACAATCATAACAGATGAAACCTTAGAGCCTGAATTTCGTGCCTTCTGTTTAAATTTACCTAGTGAAGTTGAGCTTGCTCATACAATCGGTAAAAATATTGATCCAGATCGTATTCATTACGTGCGCAATCAGTTTCTCGCTTCACTTGCACAAACACATCAAAAACTCTTAACAAAATTTTATGAACAAATGCAAACCCAAGAACCCTATTCACCAGACACTGTACAAGCCGGAAAGCGAGCATTCAAGAACATACTATTGGATTATCTTTCCATTTCTGAGAACAATCCAAATCGTGCGGCGACACAGTATGCAACAGCTGATAATATGACTGACCGAATGGCGAGTATTGCTGTTCTCGTGAAGCGTTTTAACGAAAGTGAGCAGGCACAAAATGCCTTAAATGATTTTGAAAACCGCTATCGACATGACCCTTTGGTTATGGATAAATGGTTTTCTATTCAAGCAATGGTTGCTGGCACATCAACACTCGAAAATGTTCAAAAGCTCATGCAACACCCGCTATTTTCAAAGGATAATCCTAATCGTGTACGATCTCTGATCGGTATCTTTGCCTCTAACAACCTAACAGGCTTTAACAGAGTTGATGGTGCCTCCTATGATTTTCTTTGCCAAATCATTTTAGAAATTGACAAAAAAAATCCACAGCTTGCTTCACGATTATTAACAACTTTGCGCTCTTGGCGACAATTAGAACCCATTCGGCAACAAAAACTTGAAACGGCATTAAAAACGATTGCTGCCGCACCAAAATTATCAAGCGATGTTTCTGATATCATCAATCGTCTACTCACTTGAAACAAAAAAACATTTTAAATCAATATACTATAATATTTTTAAAAATAAACTCTACAAGCTACTTTGATCATCATTAAACCTATAAACAGGCAATCTAAGCCTGTTTATAGGCCATGTTTAAAATGCCTTTTCCTTTTCATATTCCAAATTCATAAAAGTAAAATACTTTTTTTTAAAAAAAGACTGGACAGAAGACTCCTGTTTTGATTCATTGCACTCTCATGGGGTTATTAATGAATATCGAAGCAGTTTTTAAATCACATTATTCCGGAATTAAAGGAACAAGAGATGGCTAAATTGGACGCATATAATGCGCCAACGGAGATATATACTGATTCAAAATCGAGCGCTCAAAGCCATAAAGCGCAGACAAAGCGTATTCATCTGTTTTCTGGCTCTACCTATCAAAAGCTTCTCTTTATTGAACCTTGGTTGCGACGCTCACTTCCATTTGTCATTGTGGCATTTCTTATTGCGCTTGCAGCAATCCGTTTCGTATCAATCTATGATTGGCGCAACACAATTGATAAAAACACGCATTCTACCATCACTCTCTTAGCTTCTCATATTACCAATACAATCGACCGTGACTTACTTGCCGCCACTCGACAAGGAAAAGCTGCTGCTCTTTCTCATAATCATTTACAAAATATCCTAACCAATTTTCGTAACAAAGGTTTTATAAAAACCAGCGCTGTTATTGCTATTGTCGATCAAAAAGGCAATGTCCTAGCTTCATCAAGTTCCGAGATTGTCTTAGGAAAACCCTTACAGGATTTTACCTCTGAAAGCATTACTTTACAAGCTCTAGGAAAACATGCTGGAATCATGAAAATTACAATAGAAAAAGATATTCCTGCTCTTGCTTCCTTTGAGCAAACAGAAAATGGACAATATGGGGTATTCATCAGTGAAAAAATGCAACATATTTACATGGAATGGCGGAAAGCTCTCTCGTTAAATATAACCATGTTTATTGGAACTAGTGGCGTTATCCTCGCTCTTCTTTATGCTTATTATAACCAAATTGTACGAGCACGCAAAACAGATCTTGTTTCAGAAAAAATTCAAAACCGTATTGATATGGCAATGATGCGTGGACGCTGTGGACTATGGGATTGGAATATGGCCAGTGGACGCGTCTACTGGTCACGAGCAATGTACGAAATGCTCGGCTATGTCCCTCAAGATGCATTGCTCTCAATTTCCCAAATTAGCGCCATTATCAATCCAAATGATGCGAATTTTTTTGACCTTGCTCAGGAATTAATGAGCGGCAAAAAAAAGCATATCGATATTAACGTTCCTATGCGTCATGCTGATGGTCATTATGTATGGATGCGCATTCGTGCCGAAGTGACTGAAGAAGAAGAACCCCATTTGGTTGGTATTTCCTTCGATATTAGTGAACAGCAACAATTGGCTGAACAAACGGCACAAGCCGACCTTCGTATTCGTGACGCGATTGAAAACATTTCAGAATCTTTCGTCTTGTGGGATGCTGAAGGACGTTTAGTCATGTCCAACAGCAAATTTTGCGAATATGCCGCTATTCCTAAACAAATTCTCCAATCAGGTATCCAACGTGCAACCGTCGAAGCCATGGCACGCCCTGCTCTTAGTGAATATCCCCTTAAAGATGATGGTACTGGTAACTTAACCAGTATTCGCCAAACGGCAGATGGTTGTTGGCTCAAAATTAACGAACGACGAACCCAAGATGGAGGATTGGTTTGTATTGGTACTGACATTTCTGAGCTTAAACAACAACAGGAAAAATTTGAAGACAGCGAAAGGCGTCTTTTTTCTTTCATTCAAGAACTCAAACGTGCGAGAGGGAGTGCTCAACAACGCGCAACAGAAGTTGAAAAACTTAATAAAAGTCTGAAAGCAGAAAAAGAACGCGCCGAAAGTGCTAATAAGGCTAAATCAGAATTTTTAGCCAATATGTCTCATGAATTGCGCACTCCACTAAATGCTATTCTCGGCTTTTCAGATATTATGTTACAATCAACCTTTGGCCCTCTTGGTTCACAACGCTATAAAGAATATATGCATGATATTTATAATTCAGGAACCCATCTTCTAACCCTTATCAATGACATCCTTGATATGTCAAAAATCGAAGCTGGAAGATTTACGCTTGATTGTAAAAATACCGATCTTGAACCTATCATTAGTGAAGCAGTACGAACACTAACGCCTCAGGCTCAAGAAAAAAATATTGCTGTTACAACAAACATTACCCCAGAACTTCATGCTGAAGTTGATGGTCGTGCAATGAAACAGATTTTCCTTAATCTCATCTCTAATGCCGTTAAATTCACTCCTTCTGGCGGAAATATTGATGTCTGCGCTTTCAAGAAAAAAAATAATCTTATTTTTAAAATTACAGATACAGGTGTTGGTATTCCACAATCAGCAATTAAAAAACTTGGACAACCCTTTGAACAAGTTGAAAATCAACTTACTAAATCTCATACGGGCTCAGGTCTTGGCTTAGCCATTTCACGCTCCTTGCTAGAACTCCACAAGGGAAAACTTGAAATTACTTCAAAAGAAATGAAAGGAACAACTGTAACGATTATAATGCCCATCACACAAAGTTAAATTTCTCCATTTTGTTCTCGTTGTAGTAAAATCTGTTTCCGTTTGTCCCCCCAACGATACCCTGAAATAAAACCATTTTTACGCACAACACGATGACACGGAATGATAACAGCCAATTCGTTACGTGCACAGGCATTAGCAACGGCACGAAAAGCATTCGGCATACCAATACGGCATGCTAAAACCTCATATGAAATTGTTTCACCACATGGTATATCACATAATACTGCCCATACTTGTCGTTGAAAAACTGTACCATTTATATCTAAGGGAAAATTATATTTTTTTACCAGCTTAGGTGTTTCTATCATGGCTATAATATGGGCAACTTCTCTCTTAAATGTATTGTCACCTACAACTTGTTGTGCATCACCAAATCGTAGCGTAAACTCCTGTAGTAATTGCTCTATAGTGTCTCCTAACGCACTATGACAAATCCCTTTTTGAGACCTAGCCACCAAAAGCTTTCCTATTGATACATCTTTCAGACAAAATCTCGTTTGGGAAATGCTCGGCATTTTATCCTTCTTTATATTTTAAAAAGTTTTGAACATCACCATAAAGTAAAGGGAGAGTATTCACTCTCTTTTAAAAACAAACAAAATCATTCTGAAATTATCTCCTTAGCCATTGTATTAAAATACACTCTCACCCTTTTATGAAACGGACACATCTATAGATTGACGTTCCCTACCCTAAAACGGAAACTTCGACCAGAGCCGACTTATCAACAATCTTATTGTTTATTTAACAGATTCCAACTGAAACCATTTTATATGGTTTATTTCATAAGCTCTCTACAGACAAATTTGGTCCTGAATTTTATCATACGCTCTAACAAAAAACACCTTAATGTGGTAAATTTTCATACCTTATATCACAGCTCTAAACAGCAGTATTTTACGGAACAACACGATAAGTTTCCCATTTCATTGTACGAAATCCCATCAAACCATAAATAATGGCTTATGTTTTACAAGCAATAGAAAAAGCGCGGGGTCTCTTAGGCAAACAACGTCATAAAACACAAAATATGCAAGCAATGTATTGGGAAGATGTTCCGACTTTTTATGCTCCACGTATGATTGAATATTCTAATTTGTTGGAGCACTGTTATTATTTTTTATCAAAGGTCATACTTTTGATAGACTGATGAGATGACTCAACTCAAAAAAGAAATTTATCTTAAATTTTATGAAAAAAAGCATGGAAAAGGTATTTTAATGCTTACTTTCTTTGTCACTTAACTTATAAAATAACTGTAGCTTCAAAACTGAAATATTTTGCCTGCAACAATCGCACATAGATATTTGTCATAGGAAAAAGTCATGCCCAAACGCACAGATATAAAATCTATTCTTATCATCGGAGCAGGACCTATTATCATTGGTCAGGCATGTGAATTTGATTATTCTGGTACTCAAGCCTGTAAAGCATTAAAAGAAGAAGGTTACCGAATTATTTTGGTCAATTCTAATCCTGCCACGATTATGACAGATCCAGATCTAGCTGATGCAACTTATATAGAGCCCATTACGCCTGAAATCGTTGCCAAAATTATTGCCCATGAACGTCCCGATGCCCTTTTACCCACTATGGGAGGACAAACAGCCCTCAATACTGCTTTATCATTAAAGCGTATGGGTATTTTAGACCGCTATCATGTTGAAATGATAGGAGCCAATGCTGATGCTATTGATAAAGCTGAAGATCGTGCTTTATTCCGCCAAGCGATGGCAAAAATCGGTTTGGAAACGCCACGCTCTATGTTAGCCAATGCAACAGAACTGAAAGAAGAAAATCGCCAACAACACGCAAAAACGTGTGCTGAACTTAAAGCAAAGCTTTCTGGTACTGCGCTTGACAAAGCACTCGAAGAACTTGAGCGCAACTGGCGACATACCGAAGCTGATCGCAAACAACATTATATCGCTCATGCAACAGCAAAAGCAGTTCAAGCTCTTGATGTTGTTGGGCTTCCAGCTATTATTCGTCCTTCATTTACCCTTGGTGGAACTGGTGGTGGAATCGCTTATAACCGCTCTGAATTCTATGAAATTATTGAACGTGGGCTTGAAGCTTCACCAACAACAGAAGTATTAATTGAAGAAAGTGTTTTAGGGTGGAAAGAATATGAGATGGAAGTTGTTCGTGATAAGAACGACAATTGTATCATCGTTTGTTCTATCGAAAACATTGATCCAATGGGGGTTCATACCGGTGATTCGATCACTGTAGCACCTGCTCTCACCTTAACCGATAAAGAATATCAATGTATGCGTAATGCTTCGATTGCTGTTTTGCGTGAAATTGGCGTTGAAACGGGGGGATCCAATGTACAGTTTGCTGTCAATCCTGAAAATGGGCGCCTCATTGTTATTGAAATGAATCCGCGTGTTTCTCGCTCTTCAGCGCTTGCTTCAAAAGCAACGGGGTTTCCCATTGCCAAAGTAGCGGCTAAACTGGCTGTTGGTTATACACTTGATGAATTAAAAAATGATATCACGGGCGGTGCAACACCAGCATCATTTGAACCTTCTATTGACTATATTGTGACAAAAATTCCTCGTTTTGCGTTCGAAAAATTTCCCGGTTCATCACCTGTCCTCACAACTGCGATGAAATCTGTAGGAGAAGTCATGGCAATTGGACGCACTTTTCAAGAATCGTTACAAAAAGCACTCCGTGGACTTGAAACAGGGCTTACGGGTCTTGATGAAATTGTGATTCCAGAGCATGCTGAAGGTGATGAAAAAAGTTCTATACGCTCAGCCATTGCCATACCAAGCCCTGATCGTCTACGCTATATTGCTCAAGCTATGCGCACAGGCTTACCTTTAAATGAGATTCACCAAATTAGCAAAATTGATCCGTGGTTTTTAGAACAAATAGCCTCCATCATTGAAATGGAGCAGCGTATCCGCATTCATGGATTACCCCAAGATGCAGATAATTTACGTATGTTAAAAGCTATGGGCTTTTCAGATGCTCGATTAGCCTCCCTTATCGGACAAGAAACCGATTATATCGCAGCTTTGCGTAAATCACTGAATGTTAAACACGTCTTCAAACGGATCGATACTTGTGCGGCTGAATTTTCTTCTCCTACAGCCTATATGTATTCAACATATGAAGTTCCCTTTGCAGGTGTAGAGCACTCGGAAGCACACGTTTCTGAACGCAAAAAAATTGCTATTTTAGGCGGTGGACCAAACCGCATTGGGCAAGGTATTGAATTTGATTACTGTTGCTGCCACGCTGCTTTTGCACTGCGTGATGCAGGATTTGAAGCGATTATGATTAACTGTAATCCTGAAACAGTTTCAACCGACTATGATACCTCTGATCGCCTTTACTTTGAATCTTTAACAACAGAAGACGTTATCGCTATTTTAGAAGCAGAACAGGAAAAAGGAGATTTGGTTGGAGTCATCGTCCAATTTGGCGGACAAACACCCTTGAAATTGGCAAGCGCTCTAGAAAAACACAACATCCCCATCCTAGGTACTTCACCTGACGCTATCGACTTAGCTGAAGATAGAGATCGCTTTCAAAAACTGTTATTTAAACTTAATTTAACACAACCTCAAAATGGTATTGCCCACTCCATCGAACAAGCACGCCTCATTGCCCACGAACTAGGCTTCCCCTTGGTTGTACGTCCATCTTATGTTTTAGGAGGACGTGCTATGCAAATTATTCGTGATGAGCGTAGCTTACAAAATTATTTACTTGAGAGTGTCCCTGAATTAATTTCAGAAGATATCAAAGTCCGTTATCCTAACGACACAACAGGACAAATCAATATATTGCTTGGTAAAAATCCGCTTCTTTTTGATACCTATTTAACAGAAGCAATTGAAGTAGATGTTGATTGTCTCTGTGATGGCAAAGAAACACTAATCGTTGGTATTATGGAACACATTGAAGAAGCTGGTATCCACTCTGGTGATTCAGCATGTTCTTTACCAGTCCATACGCTCTCAAATAAAATAGTTACTGAATTAGAGCGCCAAACCAAAGCATTAGCACAAGCACTTCATGTTCGCGGTTTAATGAATGTACAATATGCTATAAAAGATGACACCATTTATGTCTTAGAAGTCAATCCCCGTGCTTCACGTACTGTTCCATTTGTTGCAAAAACGATTGGTCGCCCTATTGCTAAAATGGCTGCACGTATTATGGCAGGAGAAACGCTTCATGATGCTCTTCAAGCTTATGGTGGATTACCTTCTTTGCAGGAAAAACAACATATTGCTGTCAAGGAAGCAGTGTTTCCTTTTGCTCGTTTTTCAGGTGTTGATACACTTCTTGGTCCAGAAATGCGCTCAACCGGTGAAGTTATGGGTCTTGACTATGAGTTTTCGCTTGCTTTTGCTAAAGCCCAACTTGGAGCTGGTGTAAAACTCCCTAAAGAGGGAACTTTGTTCGTTTCTGTAAGGGATGAAGATAAAAAACGCATCTTAAATCCTGTAAAACGTTTAACTGAGCTTGGCTTTTCTGTTGTCGCCACAAGTGGAACACAAAAATTTCTCACCGAACACCACGTTGAAGCAAAAAAAATCAACAAAGTTCTAGAGGGACACCCCCATATTGAAGATGCTATTCGTAATCGCCAAATTCAATTGATTTTTAATACAACTAGCACTGCCAGTGCCATCTCAGACTCAAAATCATTACGTTATGCAGCACTCATGCAAAATGTTCCCTATTATACAACAATAGCTGGAGCCGAAGCCGTCGTAGAAGCGATCAAAGCACTCAAAAAAAGGCACCTTGAGGTACGTTCACTACAAAGTTATTTTAGTTGAATTTTTTTCTACTTAGTAAAATGTACACTATTTTCTTATTTTTTCTTTATATAAAAATTGATTAAGACTTGCTTTTTGTTCTAAAAACTTTTATAGAGGTTTCATCGAATTTTCGGTTACGTGACTTTCTTTCCTGTGCAATCTGCACTTTCGACGAAACTTCTCCCACCTAATTTCGATCTACAGCCGTATTGAAGGGATAAAAGCTTCAATGCTCAATATAATTATATATTCTAAGGAGTTTCCTATGTCTACAGGAACAGTTAAGTGGTTTAATACAACAAAAGGTTTCGGATTCATTCAGCCTAGTGATGGTAGTGCAGATGTATTTGTACACATTTCTGCCGTCGAGCGTTCAGGTCTAAACAGTCTTAATGAAGGGCAAAAAATCTCTTATGATGTTCTTCAAGATCGTCGTTCAGGAAAATTTGCCGCTGGTAACCTTGCAGCACTTTAAAGTTTAAATTCTGCAATATTTTATTTAGAAATCTTCGTCTGTAACGACGAAGATTTTTTATTTTTTATAAAACATTATTTTACCTTGTTAAAATAAAAGACTGCTTATCTCCTTTGTACAATTTATCAAACCTCCTCTATCTTTCCTTATAAATCTTTCATAAAACCTAAAAAGAAATGACCTTGCAAAAATCTCAAAAAAGAAGAATATAAAGCCTATGTAAGAGTATTGTGGAAGTTTTTTATTGCATACAATATAATCTCTTATAAAATATTCTTAAAGCAATAATCATTTGATATAATATAAGGATTTTAAATTATGGCTTTTATTGCCGACAAACTGTCTCGTATCAAACCTTCTGCAACAATTGCTGCTTCTCAAAAAGCCCGTTATTTAAAAGCATTAGGGCGAAATGTTATTGCTTTAAGTGCTGGAGAGCCAGACTTTGATACCCCAGACAACATCAAAAACGCGGCTATTGAAGCTATTCGAAGGGGAGAAACAAAATACCCTCCCATATCTGGAATTCCAGAATTGCGCCAAGCAATTTCTGCAAAATTTAAAAGAGAAAATAACCTTCTTTACCAACCAGAACAAATTATTGTTGGTACCGGTGGAAAACAAATTCTCTTTAATGCATTTATGGCAACTTTGAATAGAGGAGATGAAGTCATCATTCCATCTCCTTATTGGGTTAGTTATCCAGAAATGGTCACACTTAACGATGGTACGCCTGTCTTTTTAGAAACAAAAGCGGAATTTTCTTATAAACTCCAACCACAAGAGCTAGAAGCTGCCATTACCCCAAAAACCAAATGGTTTATCTTTAACTCTCCTTCAAATCCATCAGGTGCCGCTTATACATATAATGAACTGAAAAAACTCACCGATGTTTTAGTAAAATATCCTCATGTATATATTCTCACTGACGATATATATGAACATCTCACGTATGAGGGTTTTACCTTTGTTACTCCAGCTCAAGTAGAACCAGCGCTTTATGATCGCACACTCACAATGAATGGTGTTTCTAAAGCTTATGCGATGACGGGCTGGAGAATCGGTTATGCAGGCGGACCACAAGAACTCATTAAAGCTATGGATACCATTCAAGGCCAGCAAACATCTGGCACGAGTGTTATTTCACAATGGGCAGCAGTTGAAGCTCTCAATGGACCACAAGACTTTATCACTAAAAATAAAAGTATTTTTCAAGCACGCCGTGATCTCGTTGTTTCCATGTTAAACCAAGCTCCTGGCATTCACTGTCCAACACCCGAAGGTGCTTTTTATGTTTATCCTTCTTGCAAAGGACTTATTGGTAAGAAAACACCTAACGGTCAATGTATTATGAATGATGAAGACTTTGTCATAGCGCTTCTAGAAACAGAGGCTGTTGCTGTCGTCCAAGGGTCTGCTTTTGGACTTGGATTAACTTTTCGTATTTCTTATGCAACATCAGAAAAACTGCTTGAAGAAGCTTGCTTACGTATCCAGCGCTTTTGCAACAGTTTAACTTAAAATTTTTAACATCATCTCTTGTGATTGTTTTTTGCCGAATGTTAGTATATCCGAGAAAATACCAGAAGCTGCGTCATGGTCTAAATCTATCGATTCAGCAAAAATATCTATGAATAAACACAAAAATAGATGCTGTAGATAAAGATCAAAAAAATCTAGCTATCAAATAAATGAATCAGTCTCTTATCATAAGAGATGACAAGCCTATTCTGCTTTCTCCATTCAATTTATAACTCTAAAAAAGACCGAGCACTTTTAAACACAATTGCCCTTATAATCAAAGGCCCTTACAATAAAATCTCTTCTATTTCTCAGCTTCTTCTTCGTCCTAAAATGAAGAAGAAGCCACCTCCCATCGTTGTGTAAACAATCCAGTTTCCTTTAAGTTCTATCTAATAACTACTTGATTTACTTCATAGGCTTTATGAACAAGACCTGCCTTAAATATTCATCTCACATTCTAATAAAAAGCACTTCATGTATAAGGTTTTAAATATTTTATATCACGCTCCTAAAAGACAGACTTTTACAGTACAGTAGAATACCCCCTCTCAAACTCCTCATTGAATTTTAGTATTCTTAAAAAAATTGTTGGATATCCGCCAGTTTCGAAATTTTTTCTTTATCATCTTCCCATATATTGCAATTTCTAGGGACTCTTTCAAAAATTAAAAAAAAAGCCGGACATATGTCCGGCAAATTTGGAAAATCCTCAGAGATAAAATCAATCTGATAGATCTTCGTAAGGGAACACTCAAGAAAACGAAACTGGGAGGCAACATAATCAAGAGATAATATTCTATGTCATTTTATAAGGAAAAGCACAATAAAGACTTAAGCGTATCTGCTATGCGATAAACACATAGCTTTAAATTTGTCTCCATCATGTACCACTCTCTTTAATTAAATAGTAAAAATGTTAACTACACCATCACACGATTTTCCATTTTTCAATATATAATAACCCTCACCGTTGCTAGCATTCATAAAAAACATTTATCCCTCTTTTCAAAAATATTTACCCGCACAGACTCCCTCCACTTTTAATGTGCAACAAATAATTTTAATTGATTCAATATAGGCAAATTTGAAACGAAAGAATATTACGGGAGTCTCAAGTTGCAAAATAGCTAATTGTCCCTTATAAATTAAGATATTAATATTAAAAAGACCACTGACGGGCTTTTAAAAAAATATAATCTCGAAAAGCATTTAACCTTGCCAAATTCTTTAAATTATAAGGATAACAAAAAAAAGTATCAAAAGAAGGAATATCAACCATATCAGGAAAAAGACGCACTAAATGCTCATCATTATTGACGATATAATCAGGAAGCACAGCAATCCCAAGATCACGCATAAGCGCATTCTTTATTGAGATGATATTGTTGATTTGTAGAACTGAAACGCGCAATGATCCATCACTTCTACCAGCCTTTTCCAACCAATTTAAACCAGACAAATAAGGTGGAACCGGTTCACCGAACGAAATAATACGATGCTCATCGAGATCAGACAATTTTTCCGGCTTTCCATAATTTGCAATATACTTTTCCGAAGCATAAACATGCATATGAATTGTAAAGAGTTTTCTTTGTATAAGATCAGGTTGTTTGGGTTGATGTAAGCGAACAGCACAATCCGCATGACACATTGTCAAATCAAGCTCTTCATCGGAAAGCAAAAGCTGAACCTGCATATCAGGATAAAGACTAAGAAATTCTGGCATACGCTCTGCAATCCACCCTGCCCCCATTCCAAAGGTCGAGGTCACACGCAAGTGCCCCGTTGGTTTTGCATAGCTTTCACTTAATTGCAAACGCACACTTTCAAGCTTCATCAAAACATCATGAGCTGTACGATAAAGAGTTTCTCCTTGTTCTGTAAGAATCAAACCACGCGCATGACGTTGAAATAAGGATACCCCAACCTCTTGTTCTAAAGCCGAAACCTGTCGTGAAACGGCTGATTGAGATAAATGAAGTTTTTGAGCAGCATGCGTAAAAGATCCCGCTTCTGCTGCAGCGTGAAAAACCCTTAACTTATCCCAATCCAACGGTGGCGCCACAATTAATTTTACCTCTATATTCTCTATGTTCTCAATGGGTGACTAACGCTTGAGTATATCCAAAAACCGTTCTGCTTCCAACGCTGCCATACATCCTCTTCCCGCAGCTGTTACAGCTTGGCGGAATGTTTCATCTGTCACATCCCCAGCAGCAAAAACACCAGCAATGCTTGTTGCTGTTGAGTCCGGTGCTGTCCATAAATAGCCACTTTGTTTTTGTTTCAGCTGTCCTTCAAACAGAGAAACAGCAGGATCATGCCCAATGGCAATAAATATGCCCTCTGCATTCACTTTCATCTCGTGACCTGTCTTAACATTTTTCAGACGTGCCCCTGTTACAACAGCGCCCATTGAATCTTGAGCGGGTAGCCCCAAAATTTCTTCGACCACATGATCCCAAAGAACACGTACATTATTACAAGCTAGCAACCTATCTTGCAAAATTTTTTCTGCCCGAAACTGCCCCCGCCTGTGAACCACGCTTACACTTTTAGCCAAATGCGATAAATAAAGTGCTTCTTCAACAGCCGTATTTCCTCCTCCCACGACAATAACGTCCTTATCACGATAAAAAAAGCCATCACATGTCGCACAAGCGGAAACACCTCCGCCCATAAAGGTCTGTTCACTTTCTAAACCAAGCCAGCGCGCTTGAGCTCCTGTTGCAATAATCAGTGCATCACAAGAATATTGTGTTCCTGAATCCCCATATAAAACAAAAGGATACTTCAACAAATCAGCCTTTATAATTGTATCATAGACAATTTTTGTCCCCATATTCTCAGCTTGTTTTGCCATTTGCTCCATCAACCATGGTCCTTGAATGGGATCTGCAAAACCTGGATAATTCTCAACATCAGTTGTAATTGTTAATTGCCCACCCTGCTGCAAGCCCGTCACCAAAACCGGCTTAAGCATTGCTCTTGCTGCATAGATCGCCGCTGTATAACCAGCCGGACCTGAGCCAATAATCAGCAGACGAATATGAGATTGTACCATTAAATCCCCTTCACTTTATTATAAATTAATTATTCTATAAATGATAACGGAATGCAGCCTTTTAAAAAAATATTTTTCAAGAGCCCTAATTATGTTATGTATACTTCTTTTCAAGTTTTATGAAAAGGTCTGATTACCAATTCATCAAGGCGCGCTAATGTTAAGAATTAATCCTTATCCTATAAAGAGAAAAATGTAACTTCTTATGAGCACAAAACCATAATAAAAAGAGATACAAAGATAGGGAACGATCATTTTTCAATTTATTATCAATGTCTGTGCACGTTTTGCCTTAATCATGGGAGGAGCAATGCTTTTGCCAATTTTTGTGGATTTGCACGACAACAATCGTAATTGGATAAGCTTTCTCTATTCTTGTGCCATAACCACCATGTTAGCAACGCTGATTCTTTTAGCAACTAAGGGGGCTACTTGTCGTTTTTCAGCACGCCTTGGTTTTATGCTCACTGTTTGTCTTTGGCTCACAGGAAGCATCGTGGGTGCCTTACCTCTTTATCTTTCCCCTCTACCCATTTCTCTAGCAGGTGCCATCTTTGAATCTGTCTCTGGAATTACAACAACAGGCTCTACAGTCCTTTCGGGTCTTGATAATTTGTCGCGAAGTATTTTGTTATGGCGTTCTATCATATGCTGGATTGGAGGCATCGGTTTTATCGGTTTAGCCCTCTTGATTTTGCCTTCACTGCGTGTGGGGGGAGTACGACTTTTTCATATGGAATCATCTGATAAATCTGAAAAAATATTGCCTCGCATCAACCAAATTGCTAATGGAATTATCATAGCTTATGTTGGTCTCACATTGGCTTGTATGCTTTCTTATTTTGCTGCAGGCATGAATTTATTTGATGCCATTAACCATGCAATGAGTACAGTAGCAACTGCTGGTTTTTCGACTCACGATGCTTCTTTTGGCTATTTTTCTAATACACCAGCTATCTTAATTATCTCAACAATCTTCATGTTGCTTTCTGCTTTACCCTTCGTCCTTTATGTTAAATTAGTTCTTCCTGGACACTCCAAACGCTTCCTTGATCCACAAGTAATTGTTTTTCTCCATATCGTTCTCCTTTTCAGCTTTGCTTTAGCAGTGTGGCTACGGTTTCATGATCATCGCGCTTTCCATTTGGTTTTTCTTGATGCCATTTTTCACCTTTCATCCATTATTAGTACCACAGGTTACAGTGCTGAAGATTATCAACTTTGGGGCCCCTTTGCGCTTGGAATTTTCTTTATTGTTTCTTTTACAGGTGGGTGTGCTGGTTCTACTTCTGGTGGTATGAAAATCAATCGCCTTATTATTCTTTGGCGTATTACACAAACAAATATACAAAAACTTCTTTCTCCTAATGTTGTCGTAAAAGCTCGCTATGATCACTCAAATATATCAAACGATGTTGCTCAAGCCGTTTTATTTTTTGTATGTCTTTATATGTTCTGCCTTGTTATCGGCACTGCACTTTTGCTTACAACCGGTCTTGACTTTACCTCTTCCTTTACAGGTGTCTTAACCGCACTTTCAAATGTTGGTCCAGGCTTTGGAGATATCATTGGCCCTGCAGGTAATTTCTCTACAATCAATGATAATGCTTTATGGATTTTAAGTTTTCTAATGTTAGCTGGACGCCTTGAAATCATAACAATATTCGTCCTTTTTATTCCCGCTTTCTGGCGTGAACAATTCTAATGCATAGAGTATTTTATGCTACCATGATAAAAAATTTACAAGATAAAAAGGCGAGAACAGTATGCGTCATAATATTCACCCCTCACCCAATCTACTGAAGATTTCCTAAAATTTCATACAAAACATCATATCAATGATATAAAAATAATTCAACAAAAACAATCAAATACCAATACTCTCAAAGCCATAACATATAAAACTTCACTTTATTGATCTTCTTTATCAAATAAAGTGGACGCATAGAACATTCTTTTTTACGAATAATCCCTCATGCAAAAATATGAATATTTGCTGATAAAAGTGTTTTTTCTCTTTAATAGAACAACATCTTTATGGAAAATAGAATGCATTCTATTACAAATTTACGAGCTTGTTAAAAAACATCTCACAATACTCATCTTATTCATTTCACAACAATTCTTATGAAAGGTATAAGATCTAATTGGTCCCATCATTTTTACTTAAATAATAAAGTGCATACCGAAACCACAACATAAGATACAATTAGCACCATCATATTATTTTTCTGCTGTTAATGTGCAACAGACTGCATTTCAGACAATTTATAAGAAATCTCTTTACACCTTTCTTAAATAGTTTTTATCCGCCACATGCTCTCTTCCAATTGTGACGTGCAAATGTATAGTTTTTATTGATTTACTATAAACAGATTTGACATGGAAGAATCATACGATATTGAAAGTTCTTATTCAAATTGCAAAGATAAATTATTTATATGATATCAATATATTAATCAGAGCACATTTTGTTTATGAATTTCTACTACCCAAAAATATGTACAACTATTTTATCCATGAAAATACTACAGAAAACCTCAAAAATTTTCTCTCATTTAAGATAAGAATTTTTTTGCTCTATATTTAAGTCTTACAAAACGTAATAATATTAGCATGACAGCGTTAAGATAGTGCATAAATCTCTAGACTTTAAAAGTTAAAGTATTATTTTCTCATTCTAAAATATTGCTGGAATTAAAATAATTCTTCTCTCTCCTCGTATGCTTTGTCATAAGCCATATATCGCTCTCAAACCTATAGATTTTTTAATCTTTGATCCCAAACTTTGAGAACTTCTTATAGCGTTATATGAAAGACATGATAATTTTTTTGAAATAACACTTAATATAATTGAGATGTTTTCTTGATGATCATAAAAAACCTTTAAAGGAAACACTTTTTATCATTCCTCAAGAAGATTTTTGATATAATATATTTTAAAGTATTTTTTCCGCAAACAGTTCTTTGTAAATACTTCCAATCTCAATTGCCTCCTTTTCCAAAGGAAAGTGAGTACGAACATGGGTTAAAGCTTTCTTTCCGGCTGCTAATGTTTTTTCTACATCAGCAAAATAAAGTTCAATCGCTGCCGTTAAAGCCGAACCATCTCCTGCTTTTACAACCGTTCCTGTTTCTGCTACTACCAACTCTTTATAAGCTCCCGCATCACTCGTTACAACCGCAACCTGTGATGCCATTGCCTCTAATGGTGTTAAACCGAAACCTTCTGTACGAGAAGGTGCCACATAAAGTGATAAACGACGATACCATAAAGGTGTATCCAGAATCTCACCAAGAAAAATAATGCGATCATTCAGATCAGCCTTAGCAATCTTTTGGCGTAATTCTTTTTCAAAATGATAATGTTGTTCTGTCGTACGACCAGCAATAAGTGCTGTCCACTCAGGATAGTGGGGCAATAATGCTATCATAGCATCAACAAATAAATCTGTTCCCTTTGAGCTACGCACACGTCCAAAACATCCTACCGCATATTTTCCTGGAAATCCTGTTGAAGAAAAGTAATCATTAAGAGTCTGTGGTGGCGTAAAACGCCTTACATCCACCCCATGCATAATAACCTTGTGAGGCACTTCTAGATAAGCACCCGTATGCGTACTGGTAGCAATAACTCTATCCATACGGCGAATCAACCATTTGGTAAAAGGCTTATGATGGCGTTGTGAAGCCGATGTGAATATAAGCCTCAGCTTCATTCGCAAGATATCGCGTAAAAAGATCCCACAAAGCATCTCAATATTGCGTCGTGCATGCCAAATACGAAATGATTTCCCTTTCGGACTTTTCCAAAGTCCGAAAAGGTCCCTAAAGGTAAGAGCAGGCAAGTTTTGTGGTAATCCAAATCCCAAAGTAGATATACGCACCCCCTGTTCGCGCTGTAGTGGAATAAGCTGAATAATCGTAGATGTCACTCCCGACAAACGCTTTTTTAAATGAGGCGCAATAACCTCAGTTTCTTCCAAAGAGATACGCATAATAATTTAGACATAGTTTAGATGTACTGAACCTCAATGATTTCGTAATTATGCGCACCACCGGGCGCATTCACCTCAATTACGTCACCCTCTTGCTTGCCAATGAGTGCACGTGCGATAGGTGAAGAAATAGAGATTTTACCAATTTTTACATCAGCTTCTTGATCCCCTACAATCTGATACACCTTTTTTTCTTCAGTATCCTCATCCAAGAGTTTAATGGTTGCGCCAAATTTTATTTTGTCACCTGAAAGACGCGAGACATCTATCACTTCTGCTCGTGCGATATAATCTTCAAGCTCATTTATACGCCCCTCATTAAGACTTTGCGCTTCTTTAGCTGCATGATACTCGGCATTTTCTGACAAATCACCATGTGCTCGCGCCTCAGAAATTGCTTCAATAATCCGCGGACGCTCCTGTTGTTGACGCCAACGCAACTCTTCTTTAAGACTTTCAAAACCAGCTGTAGTCATCGGAACTTTTTCCATAATCCGTCCCTTTCTATTACACGGAAAGTTTAATAAAAATACAAAAAACGGCTTCCAAAATTACTTTTGGAATCCGAAAACTACGATCTTTTTCATTATATAGTACAGTCTCTCTGTTTTCCATATAAAAATAAATAAAGGGAACAAAACATGCACCAATAGTGTTTAAAACATCTCATTTTGGTGTTTAAAATATTAAAATTCACTCTACTGCTGAGTCTCCTAAAGAAGAAAGAATTGTATTTTTTTCTGTTTTATCATAGTCTGGCAAAAGAAATCATATGTGATACGAAGAGAGAAGGATAGAAAATTACTAAAGAAGTTCTTTGCAGTAAAATGAAAAAAATCATAATTTTTTTTATGTTTGTTCCTTTCTTTTTAACTACAACGATATCCGAGGCAGCAGAGGCCTTTGTTACGAGAAATCTTAATTTTAGAGCAGGCCCCAGCACTCAGTATGCGCTTTGTGGCTTAATCTCTGCGGGGGAATTGGTCTTTGTCAAAAACTGTGAAGGAAACTGGTGCCATATCCGATATAACGCTCAAATGGGTTGGGTGTCATCTCGTTATCTTTCATTTAAAGATGGAAATGATCTTTATCACACATACACAATGCCTTTAGTGCCCAAACGTACCGATTATTCTCCATAACAGCCATAATAACTTATGCCCTCTTGAATATCATCATGGAAAAAATGCAATAGTGTCTATGAACAACCACAAATATGCTCCCTCCAAAGAAATACTTCGAAGAATTTGTCTCATAGAAAAAACTTGATCAAGATCCTAATGAAAGCTCCAATAAACCAAAACAAATCTGTTCAATAATGTTTTGCTGTTGTTGTAATGAAATTGTAAAAATTAGTATTTTCTTTAAAATCACCAGCACGCTTCTATCAAAGGATACAACAATGAAAAATGGTGTTACTGCAACAGTAGAAGCTCTTTCTGCTCTCATTGCTTCAGGTAATCCTCTTTTTAAGAATGGTGCATTATGGACACCTCACCGCCCTATTCGTCCTGAAAAATCTGAAGGTGGTATTCCATTTCAACTCGAAACATCTTTTAAACCAGCGGGAGATCAACCTCAAGCCATTAAAACTCTGGTTGAGGGAATTCAAAAAGATGAACGTACACAAGTGCTTTTGGGTGTTACCGGCTCAGGAAAAACCTATACAATGGCCAATATCATTGAAAAAACACAGCGTCCAGCTCTGATTTTAGCTCCAAATAAAACTTTAGCGGCACAGCTTTATGGAGAATTTAAAAGCTTTTTTCCTCACAATGCTGTCGAATATTTTGTTTCTTATTATGACTATTATCAACCAGAAGCCTATGTTGCACGCTCTGACACTTATATTGAAAAAGAGTCCTCTATTAATGAACAAATCGACCGGATGCGTCATGCTGCAACACGTGCCGTCTTAGAGCGTGATGATGTTATTATCGTCGCATCTGTCTCCTGCATCTACGGAATTGGTTCCGTAGAAACCTATACGGCTATGACCTTCGAAATAGAAAAAGGGGACAAACTCAATCAACGAAAACTCTTGGCTGATTTAGTCTCTCAACAGTATTATCGACAAGATATCAACTTCGTTCGTGGTTCCTTTCGTGTACGAGGGGATACAATCGAAATTTTCCCTGCCCACCTCGAAGATCGTGCTTGGCGTATTTCGCTCTTTGGCGATGAAGTGGAAACAATTACGGAATTTGATCCTCTCACCGGACAAAAAACAGGCGATCTTCAATCAATTAAAATTTATGCCAACTCACACTACGTAATACCACGCCCAACACTTAACCAAGCGATGAAATCTATCAAAATGGAACTCGTTCAACGCCTCGATGAGTTGAACGAAGCTGGGCGTCTTTTAGAAGCACAACGTTTAGAACAACGTACAGTTTTTGATTTGGAAATGTTGGAAACCACCGGTTCATGTCCGGGAATTGAAAATTATTCACGTTATTTAACAGGACGAAATCCCGGTGAACCACCCCCAACTTTATTCGAATATATTCCACTCAATTCTCTTGTTTTTATCGATGAAAGCCATGTAACCATTCCCCAAATTGGTGGTATGTACCGAGGTGATTTTCGCAGAAAAGCAACTTTAGCAGAATATGGTTTTCGCCTCCCTTCCTGTATGGACAACCGTCCTTTGCGCTTTGAAGAATGGGATGCCATGCGCCCACAAACAATTGCTGTCTCCGCAACACCTGGACGCTGGGAAATAGAACAATCCCATGGTATTTTTGCTGAACAAATCATTCGCCCAACAGGGCTTGTCGATCCAGAAACAGAAATTCGTCCAGCACGCACTCAAGTCGATGATGTTGTGAATGAAATTCGGAAAACAATTCAAAAGGGCTACCGTACATTGGTGACAGTTCTCACAAAGCGTATGGCCGAAAACTTAACTGAATATCTCCACGAACAAGGTATTCGTGTACGCTATATGCATTCCGACATTGATACATTAGAACGCATTGAAATTCTACGCGATCTTCGGCTTGGCACCTTTGATGTCCTCATCGGTATCAACTTGCTCCGAGAAGGCTTAGATATTCCAGAATGTGGTTTTGTTGCCATTCTAGATGCCGATAAAGAGGGCTTTTTGCGCTCTGAAACTTCCCTCATACAAACAATCGGACGTGCTGCACGTAACGTAGATGGCCGTGTTATCCTCTATGCAGATACGATCACTGGTTCCATAAAACGAGCCTTACAAGAGACACAAAGACGTCGACAAAAACAAATGGCCTATAATGAAGAACACCATATCACACCGAAAAGTATCAAAAAAAATATCGGAGATATTCTCAATTCAGGCTATGAAAACAACCATATTCGTACAAATATCCCTGATGTCATCGAGAAAAAAAATATAGTTGGCAACAATTTAGCATCTCATATTAAACACCTCGAAAAATTAATGCATGAAGCAGCTGCTGATCTTAATTTTGAAGAAGCAGCACGCCTTCGCGATGAAATCAAACAATTACAAAAGATAGAACTAGAACTCGCGGAGAATCCCTTAACACATCATAGAGAACAATCCCCCCAAGAGCCCGTGTTACAACCAAGTCTTTTCTCCAAACCAGACCTTGCACACATGGGACCAACCATGGACACTGGTATTTTGGAAAATCAAAAAGGAAAATCTCGTAAAAACACCCCTAATCAAGCAACAATAAAGCGAAAAAAACGCAATCAATGAAGGAGCAAGAAATTTCACACCGCCAAAACTAATCTTTAGCTCTTCTAAAAAACTGACTATCGATGAAGAGCAAACAGTATTGCCCTAAAAATAGATAACAGCAAATATTAAAAATATTCCAATTTTTCTAAGACAACATAAGAGAGGATATTTTACAAAAAATGCCTAAACTTATTGACTTTTTAAAAAATCTTTCTTGTTCAACCTTATTATAAAAATCTTTAAAACTGTAAAAACTTCTAAAATATAAATAAATGCAGACAAATTTTAAAAAATATCTCCCATGAAACAAAATATTACTACAAATATATTATATTTATACAATTATACTATAATATATAATTTAATATTAATCATAATTATATAGTGATAAAACTATAGGCTTTATTTATAAAATAGTTATTAAATTATATTAAATTAATTGATAGGAACAAATTATTCCCAAATAAATACTTTATACAACATAGTAAAAATCATCTACTACCAATACAATCTTATCAATTAAATACATTAAATTGAAATCAAAATTTTGTCAGTATCTATGATAGCTTTTACTAAATGGCTTATTTATTTGTTTTGTCACAATAAAGTCCAAAATTGTTCAGGCTCTATTCAGTTTGAAACGTGTAGGATGTGAAAAATACGAATTAACACAAGGAGCATCATTATGAAAAAAGTGATCAGGTTAGCGGTATTATCAGCAATGTCAACTGTGACCATTTTGATGCCGCTAAATGCAACGCTTGCGGATATGGCATGGAATCGTAGTGACTCTATCTCGAGAGAAATAGATGATATGATGAGGAAGATGCGTAAAGAAACAGATGATGCGATAAGGGAAATAAGGAAGAGAGCTGATATTCTGCCTTGCGGTTTTTCTCACTCCCATTGTTCTGATAAAAAACGTGGCTTTTTTTCTGATGATTTCCAAAAGTTTGTTGATGATTTCCACAAGAGTTCTGATGACAACAAGAGAAGATTTAAAGCCAAACATGAAAGGTCTGTAGCCAAACATAGTAAGACGGAACAACAACAACAACAACACCATCATCACCACCACCACCATTATCATCATGTTGAAAACAAAACATATCATTACGTCGAGCGCAAAAAGACAAAACACAGTAATATTCATATAGACAACTCAGGAGATGCTTTAGCGGTGGGCATTCTTGGTCTTGCAACAGGTACAATTCTTGGTACAATTTTAAAAAAACCAGAACAGCCACAAGTGGTTTATCAAATAGTACCACAAAGTCAGGTAATTTATCAAAAAGTTCCACAAAATCAAAGGGTTTATCAAGTGCAGCAAACGGTGGCATATGAGCCATTCCAGCAATCATTAGAATCTGATTGGCTTAACTATTGCAAGAAAAAATACCGTTCCTTTAACCCTAAAACAGGGACCTTTCGAGACCGTAATGGTTTGGAACACATTTGTTATGCCCCAATAAATTAACTTCTGTTGCGTCCTACTAAAAAAGTTTTAAATGGCAAAAAAACGCTTCAAAGCGTTTTTTTGTTTTCTCATATATTAAAATCTTGAAGAAAAGTATTATTTTGGCGCTCATAGTCTATACTACTTTTGGGATCATGCCCACAGATAAAACAAACATCATCGCCTAAGGGTAAAACTTTTTCTCGAAGGGATTTCATCAATTTTTCATAAGAACAGAAGGGGAAGTCCGTACGTCCAATAGAACCACGAAAGAGAACAACACCCAAGAAGGCTAAGCGCTCTTTCTCATTGAAACAAATAACATGACCAAGGGAATGCCCCAGTGTATGCAAAACCCTAAACTCATGTCCAGCAAAATACACACACTCACCATCTTCTAAATATATCGAACAACGCCCCATGATGCTTGCGGATGTAAGCCATGATTTAAGAACCATTCTCACCCGTTTTAAACTTCAGCTAACATTAGCAAATACTGACTTTGATATCAAGCCGCTTGAGCAAAATGTGAGCGACATGCAAAACATGTTAGAAGATTACCTTTCTTTTGCCCGTAGTGAAGAAAGTGAGTGTGTTAAAACTTTTGATTTAAATGCTCTTATGCAAAAATTCTCTACCGATGCACATCTTCACAAACGTCAATTTTCCTACACCATTGAAAGCCCTACACAAATACAGGCACGCCCACGTGCCTTCACGCGTCTCATCAGCAATCTTGTGTCAAATGCATTTTGTCATGCCAATACTGTCAAACTAACAGCCATATCCCAACAAGAATGTTTCCCATATATCAAAAAAAGTTCCCGCAATATATTATATTTATACAGTTATAATATGATATCGAACTCAATATTTAGCCTCACAAGAGAGTAGTGAAACAGGACTGTATTCAATCACACAAATAAGGTGAAATAAGGTTCTATCTTAGCACCATAAGCCTATAATAAAAAACGATAACTTTTATTCATACACCTATTGTTCAATTCATATTGTATCAAGCAATAAAAAAGTACTCATCAATAAATAATTTATAACCAATAGTAAAAAATCTGGTGCTCTAAATACAAGCTGCTTAATTAAGCTTAAGAAGAGTACATTAATTGAAATCAAAATTCTGTCATGATTTTATTTTATTGTATTGATAATATTTTTAACTAAATGAATTTTTATTTTTTTGTCACAATAAAGTCCAAAATTGTTCAGTCTCTATTCAGTTTGAAACGTGTAGGATGTGAAAAATACGAATTGACACAAGGAGCATCATTATGAAAAAAGTGATCAGGTTAGCGGTATTAACGGCAATGTCTACTGTAACCGTTTTGATGCCATTAGATCCAACGCTTGCGGATATGGCATGGTATCATAACTATGATATGAGAAGGGAGGCTGGTTTACCGTCTCACAATTTTAGCTCCCATTTTTCTCATAGTGAACATCACTCTTTTGATAATCCCCACAAGCGTCATTATGTTAGCCATAAATGGGGAGCACAACAACACCATCATGTTGAACACAAGACATATCATTATGTCGAGCGCAAAAAGACAAAACACAGTAGTATTAATATAAATAACTCAGGAGAAGCTTTAGCAATGGGCATTCTTGCTCTTGCAGCAGGTGCACTTCTCGGCAAAATTTTTAAAAAACCAGAACAGCCACAAGTTGTTTATCAAACCGCACCACAGCATCAAATTGTATATCAACAGGTTCCACAAGAACAGATAATTTATGAAGCTCCGCAAACGGTGGAATATGAGCCAGTACAACAATCATTAGAATCTGATTGGCTTAACTATTGCAAGAAAAAATACCGTTCCTTCAACCCTAAAACAGGAACTTTCCGAGACCGTAAAGGCGTCGAACACCTTTGTTATGCCCCAATAAATTAACTTCTGTTCTGCCCTACTAAAAAGTTTTAAATGGCAAAAAAACGCTTCAAAGCGTTTTTTTGTTTGCTCATATATTAAAATCTTGAAGAAAAGGATTATTTTGGCGCTCATAGCCTATGCTACTTTTGGGACCATGCCCACAGATGAAACGAACATCGTTGCCTAAAGGTAAAACTTTTTCTCTAAGAGATTGCATCAATTTTTCATGGGAACAGAAGGGGAAGTCCGTACGTCCAATAGAGCCACGAAAAAGAACATCACCCAAGAGGGCTAAGCGCTCTTTTTCATTGAAATAAATAACATGACCAGGAGAATGCCCTGGTGTATGAAAAACCTTAAACACATGTCCAGCAAAATGAACGCACTCACCATCTTCTAACCATCGATCAGGAATACAAATGCAAGCATCAGTGATGCCATAATTTTTTGCGCTTTCGCTCACGGCATCCATCACAGGCTTATCATCGCGATGTGAACCGATAATTTTTACATTAAGCGCTTCTTTCACTTGCATTGCTGCTCCTACATGATCAAAATGACCATGTGTTATCCAAATAGCCTCAACGATAACACCATTCTTTTCGATTACGTCTTGAATCCGCGGCCAATCACCACCAGGATCAACGAGAACCCCCGTTTTACATTCACTATCAAAAAGCAAAGTGCAATTTTGTTGGAATGTCGTAACTGGAATAATATGTATATTAAGACTACCCATCATATCCTTTTCAAAAATAACTTTTTTCAATTTATAAATAAAACTTTCTCTCCTTTAAGGTAAAGGTGCTGCTCGACAGCTTTATACAACTTATGTAAACTTGCACTTTGTGTAAACTAAATTTTTATCAAGGTTTTTTTAAGAATGAGCAATCACGTTCAAGTTTTGTGTGACGATGCCCCTCACCTTCTTGTGATTGATGACGATACGCGTATTCGCAATCTTTTATTTCAGTTTCTCATTAAAAATGGATTTCGTGTTTCAGTTTCAGCCAATGCGAATGAAGCAAGACGACTGTTAGCAAGTTTAGATTTTGATCTTCTTATTGTTGATGTCATGATGCCTGGCGAAAACGGTATTGATCTCACTCATTCACTCCGTCAAACAAAAGATGTCCCTATCTTCATGTTAACAGCTTTATCAGAAATAGACAATCGTATCCGTGGATTAGAAGCAGGGGCAGATGATTATCTGGCTAAGCCGTTTGACCCTCGTGAACTTCTCCTTCGCATCAACGCCATTTTACGACGTGGTTTTCCCCTTAGCCAACCTAAAATTGAGCAAATCATTTTTGGTCCTTATATATTTTCAATTTCACGGCGCGAACTCAAAAAAAGAGGAGAAATTATTAAATTAACCGATAAAGAACAAGAAATGATGATCATTTTTGCCGAAAATGCAGGCGATACAATTCCGCGCCATAAATTCGCGACCGATGACAGCAATATAAGTGAACGTGCCATTGATGTACAAATCAACCGCCTTCGCCGTAAGATCGAAAAAAATCCAGCACTTCCTATATGGCTCCAAACTGTGCGAGGAATAGGGTATAAACTCTCAATTGAATAGGCACAAGAATGTTCAAACCTTTAAGATTTTTTTTTCGATGGCTAACGAAAAAAATGCCTAAACGGCTTTATGCTCGTTCTTTGATCATTATTATTGCTCCCATGGTGCTTCTGCAAACGGTTATTGCTTACGTCTTTATGGAACGTCATTGGCAAATGGTAACCGAGCGTCTTTCAACTGCTGTCGTGCATGATATTTCAGCCATTATTGATATTATTGAAACATATCCACAACAAGATAACTATGAAGATATCAAGCGTATTGCACAACAACGTATGGGATTAAACATTTCTATTCTCTCTCCTGCCCCCTTACCCCCACCGGGACCTAAGCCATTTTTTGCAATTCTTGATTATTTTTTAAGCGAAGAAATTACCCGACAAATTAACCGTCCCTTCTGGATCGATACCGTAGGAGATTCTGATCTTGTTGAAATCCGTATCCACCTTGGCCACAACATCTTGCGTGTCTTCGCTCCGCGCAGCCAAGCCTATGCTTCCAATACCTCTATTTTTTTAAGCTGGATGGTAGGAACAGCTCTTGTTTTATTGTTGATAGCAATTTATTTCTTACGCAACCAAATAAAACCAATTCAACAACTCGCTGAAGCGGCTGAAAGCTTTGGGCGAGGTCGTCCCTTACCAAAAGGATTTCAACCACAAGGAGCTGATGAAGTCCGTCGTGCAGGCATCGCTTTTTTACGTATGCGAGAACGTATTGAACGCCAAATAGAACAACGCACCATGATGCTCTCAGGAGTAAGTCATGATTTAAGAACCATTCTTACACGTTTTAAACTTCAGTTAGCATTAGCAAATACTGGCTTTGATATTAAACCGCTTGAGCAAGATGTAAGTGATATGCAAAATATGTTAGAAGATTATCTTGCCTTTGCCCGTGGAGAAGGAAGTGAAAGTGTCAAGACTTTTGATTTAAATGCTCTTATGCAAAAATTCTCCACCGATGCTCATCTTCACAAACGTCAATTTTCTTACACTATTGAAGGTCCTACAGAAATACAAGTACGTCCACGTGCTTTCACACGCTTGGTCAGCAATCTTGTATCAAATGCATTTTGTTACGGCACAACCGTTAAACTAACAGCTAACTCTCAACAAGAATCTTTTATATTGATAATCGATGATAATGGACCTGGAATTCATGAAAATATGCGCACAGAAGTTTTTAAGCCATTCTTTCGACTTGATAAAGCGCGAAATCAAGATGCAAGTGGAACAGGACTTGGTCTTTCTATTGCTCAAGACATAGCACGCAGCCATGGTGGCAATATACAATTAGACGAGAGCCCACTCGGGGGATTGCGCGCTATTCTTGATATCCCCCTATGAGCAATATTTCAGCAAACCGTCTGTAAAAATAACAAACTTGATGTTTTAGGCATTCCCTACAGTTTCAAACAAAGTGTACTGCAGTGCCTTGTAAGCACTTTCTCCCGATAAAGCAACCATCTGAAATGCAACATAATGGCTTTCACAGGCTTTAAGTGCATGTATCAATAATGTTTCAACCTGTATATGAGATGGATGCATCCCACCAGCCAAAAGAAGACCTTGTCGATAAATAACTGAATTATTCCTTTGCCAGTAATCAAAATGTCCCAACAACAATTTTTCATTAATTGCTAGCAATAAGCGCTGTATTTCAGCTGTTCGAGCATTTTTAATAGAAAGATCAAACGAACAAGCTAAATGAAGTGCTTCATGCTCTTCCATCCATGAAAAAGCAAGACGATAGTTTGCGCGTTTTCCTTCCACACAAACGCTAATTTCATCTTGTGCATCTCGCTCAAACGACCAATCATATTCACAGGCAATCTGTTCGATAAAGTCAACAGGGTGCTCTTTTCTTTCTGTGGCGCAAAATGCAAGCCTCATCACAATCCTCAATCATCTTAAAACATTGTCAACAGAATATAAACCGCTTAAATTGTAACAATATTTGCTACAATCAAACCTCTTACACCAAACAAATACACATTAAAAACATCAACAAAACACAAACACCTAGAACACAATCGCGCTCTTTAGGGAAACCTGATAATCATGAAACGAATCATCAAGTTTTTTCAGTGTATTGATACAATTTGATAGCGCCAGCCCCCCTGATTCAAAAAAATGTATTTTTACCCAAAAAAAATCAAAAATAAACAAATGCTCCGCTCTAACAGACTCAAGATTAAGCATTTTTTAGTTTCACGCATCATATTGAAAAATTGGGGATATTTTTTTGAAGATTCTTTTTTTTAAACTATTTTACTTTTTTGTGCCTGCGTTTTTTTTAATCATCTTTTTTTAAATCATCAAGGCGTCTTTTCAAATCAGCGTTATCAGTATGGATTTTCAGCACCATCTCCTTAAAAGTCTCAAACTCTTCGCGAGAAACAAGATCAAGTTTGTTTGCTATCTTTTCAGCCTGCACACGAAAAGCTGTTCCAGCTTCACGTCGTATGCCTTGCGCAACGTCAGCAGCATCTGTTGCTAATTTTGCTAATTCATCAAGAATACGATTTGATCCATTACGCATAACCTTTTTCCTTAAATTTTAATTATTGACACACGCATTATAGCGTATTCTCATAACATTTAGATACTGTAATTTGTTCCTTTTACTCTATATTTCACATACTGTGCAGATTTTTCATAATGATTTTGTTTCAGATTTTTTAATATTCCTTTTATCACCATATTTTTTTACCGTAATAAATCAGTGGAAATCTCCCCCCCTTTCTGACTAGCCTTCCTACTGACTTGACCATTGTGTATTCATCTGTCATTTCTGACCATCAGAGTCACTTCATATTCATCTCGTATAATGTAAGATGCTTAACTCATGAACAATTTGTCTTGTCCAGCCATTGCTTTTCCGTCTTTTCTTGATCCTGTCATTATCCATCTAGGTCCCATAGCACTTCATTGGTATGGACTTGGTTACGTACTGGGTATTCTTTTTGCTTGGTGGTATGCGCAAAAATTATTAAAAAAAACATCTCTATGGTATAGAAACTATCCTCCTATGGATAAAGAAAAGATCGGAGATTTTGTTGTCTGGTCTGCCATAAGTGTTGTTGTCGGAGGGCGTTTAGGACAAGTTCTTGTATGGGATCCCATTTACTATTTTAACCATCCAAGTGCTATTATTGCCGTATGGGATGGGGGAATGTCCTTTCATGGCGGACTTATTGGTATTATCATTGCTATGATCTGGTTTGCCCGTAAAAATCATATTAACATACGAGCCATGTTTGATATCATTGCTGCAGGTGCTCCTATTGGTATCGGCGTTGTACGAATCTGCAACTTCATCAACCAAGAATTATGGGGCAATATTACTACACGTCCTTGGGCTGTTTGTTTTCCTCTCGATCCTTACTATTTACCGCGCCATCCAAGCCAGCTTTACGAAGCATTTATGGAAGGATTTCTTCTCTTCATCATCCTGTGTCTTCTTATTTTTGGGTTCAAAGCATTAAAACGTCCCGGTACTGTATCAGGAACATTTATTATAGGCTACGCAGTAACACGCAGCATTTCTGAAGTTTACCGTGCGCCTCAAGAAGATCCAGAATGGTTTTCGACTCTTTTCCATTCTACTGGTTTTACCTATGGCATGGCTTTATCTCTTCCCATGCTTCTTGTAGGGTTTTATCTTCTTCTCCACGCCTTTAAATATAAACCGACAGAAAATGGCCAATCTCAAAGAAAAAATTAAAGAAATTATTGTCCTTAATGGACCAATCACTGTTAGCCAATATATGACGTTGGCACTTACAGATCCTCAATTTGGTTATTATCAAACACAAACACCTTTCGGACGTGCTGGTGATTTCATTACAGCACCTGAAATAAGCCAATTATTTGGAGAAATGATTGGCATTTGGACTCTTGCGAGCTGGAAAGCTCAAGGGTGTCCTCACCCTTTTATTCTCGCTGAAATAGGTCCAGGACGAGGAACTTTGATGGATGACATTTTGCGAACCATCCAAAAGCTCTCTCAAACGGCATTTAATGCTGCTGAAATTTTTCTGATCGAAATAAGCCAAAAACTCGCAAAAGAACAAAAAAAGCGCCTTTGCTCTTATCAAAAACAAATCCATAGCATTGAAAATTTTAATCAAATTCCTTCAAAACCTCTCTTCCTCATTGCTAATGAATTTCTCGATACACTCCCTATCAACCAATATATTAAAGTCAATGGAAAATGGAAAGAGCGCCGCATTACAGTCAATCAAAATGGAGATTTTATCTTTATTGCTGCCCCGCATAAACTTCCCTCTTCTTGTCTACAAACCTATTGTTCTAAAGTGCCTGACGGAACAATTTTTGAACATGCCCCCTTACGGCATCAATTCATGCAACAAATCAGCCACCATTTAGTGCAAGTGACAGGTTCTGCTTTACTTATCGACTATGGTGCTTGTGAGCTTGCCTTTGGCGATACCTTGCAAGCACTCTCAAAACATAGATTTCGTGATGTTTTTGATGCCCCTGGTGAACATGATTTAACATCCCATGTTGATTTTTCTTTTTTAAAAAACATAGCTCTTGAACAGGGCTGTTTTGCTGAAATCTTAGAGCAAGGAGAGTTTCTTTTTAAAATGGGGCTACTGGAGCGCGCAAAACAGCTTGGAGTTGGCAAAAGTGCTCCTTTGCAAGACAAAATCCGCCAAGACATTGAACGGCTCGCTGGTCCAGATCAGATGGGAAAATTATTTAAAGTTTTACATTTCAGTGATAAAAATATCTCCATACCTCCCCAATTTTAATGATCGGCGCTTTTGTCAATCAACACATCATTATCTGAAATATTCATTGACAAATATGAACATCTCCATCCTCACTTTAAATAATCTCCATAAGGAACTTTTATGAAATCTATCCCTCATCCCATTCTTGCAAAAAATCTTTCTACTTTACACACCCATGGAATAAAACATGGATTTTTTACACGTCAAGGTGGTTTTTCAAAAAATCTTTATCATAGTCTTAATGTTGGGAAAGGTTCAAATGATCAACCTGAACATATCGTACAGAATCGTCTTTTGATCGCCAATTATTTTTCTATTGAAGCGCAAAATTTAGTCACAGTTAATCAAATACACTCCTGTAACGTTGTCGTAGCTCATCAAGCAACTATCGGTGCACCTCCTCAAGCTGATGCTCTGGTTACGACTACCCCAGAACTCGTTATTGGAGTTCTTACAGCAGATTGCGGACCCATTCTGTTTGCTGATCCACAAGCTGGAGTCATCGCTGCAACTCATGCTGGCTGGCGTGGAAGCTTAAATGGAATTATCGAGAAAACAATTGCTGTTATGGAAAAACAAGGAGCCAAAAGACAATCAATAACAGCAGTCCTTGGACCTTGTATTGGCCCTTATCACTATGAAGTAACAAACGAATTTTACGACCAGTTTATTGATTACCACAGCAAATACCAAAAATATTTTTTAAAAACAGACAAAATAAATCGCTTTTATTTTAATCTATGGGCATTTATTATAAATCAACTCAAAGAAGCAGGTGTTAATGCTTCTTGTGTAGAGCTTTGTACCTATCAAGATGAACAGCGTTTTTTCTCCTATCGCCGTGCAATACACCGCAACGAACCCGATTACGGACGGCAAATTTCTGCTATTATGCTGAAAAATAAAAGATGAGCCCCTTTTATGCTTGAGAACAATACCAAAACTGCAAAACTAAACTTTTTACCCAAATATAAAAATAAATCCCATTATACTTTGCTTTTTTCACGAAATTATCTACCAGCCCATAAAATATGATAGCCTTCGCTATGATCATTTTCAATGTTTGGTTATAATGATTGAAGGCAAGATAATACTTCTTTTTATTACTCCCTTTCATTCATCTTAAATATGAAACATTCCCCATATTGAAAGTATTTTTATAAAGTAATAACCAAAAAGCTTAATCAATATGTTTTTCTTTGCCGCATGGAGAAAAAACTTTGCTCTAAAAGTAACAAACTTTTGGAAAAAGAGAAAACATACTGCATAGCTCTTTAATAATAATCAATAAAATTGTAATGGTTTTGTAATTGTTTTCTTGCAATTTAATAAAAAGAAATTAAAAACCGTGTCGCATTCCTACCATGATGATTCAGAGGTTCTACTATGAAACTTTTCTGCGGAAATTCTAATCCACGCCTAGCTGAAGATGTTGCAAATTATTTGAACATCCCCTTAGGCAAAGCAACTGTAAAGCGCTTTGCTGATCAAGAAATTTTCGTAGAACTGCATGAAAATGTACGTGGACAAGATGTTTTTGTTTTGCAATCTACATCCTATCCCGCAAATGATCATTTGATGGAATTACTCATCATGATTGATGCCCTTCGTCGTTCTTCTGCGCGTCGTATTACAGCTGTTATCCCCTATTTTGGCTATGCACGCCAAGATAGAAAACCAGGACCACGAACTCCTATTTCTGCAAAACTTGTTGCCAACCTCATTACTGAAGCAGGGGCCCATCGTGTTTTAACATTGGACCTTCATGCAGGACAAATTCAAGGTTTTTTTGATATCCCTACAGATAATCTCTATGCTGTTCCTGTCATTTCTCGCGATGTCAAAGTGCATTATTCTCTTGAAAATGTTATCGTTGTTTCACCTGATGTGGGTGGTGTGGTGCGCGCGCGCGCACTCGCCAAGCGCTTGAACAGTTTGCTCGCTATTGTGGATAAACGTCGCGAAAGCCCCGGTGAATCAGAAGTTATGAATATCATTGGAGATGTATCGGGAAAAGATTGCCTTTTGCTTGATGATATTGTTGATTCAGGTGGAACTTTATGCAATGCAGCAAGTGCTCTGCTTAAACATGGTGCCAATAGTGTCACAGCTTATATCACGCACGGTGTTCTTTCTGGTAATGCAATCGAGCGAATTGCCAATTCAGAGATGAAAGAATTGGTTATTACAGATTCAATCATGCCAACACAAGCTATTGAGAAAACCCATAATATTCGTGTTTTGCCCATTGCCGACCTTATGGGAGAAGCAATAGCAAGGACAGCAGCAGAACAATCCGTTTCAAGCTTATTTGGTTAAAGTGGTTCCTTGGGATCTCCTGGTGCTGTTTCAACACCAAGATCAGGAAATGCAACAATGCGTTGGCCACTAAAATGCGTATGAATAACAATGAGACCGCGTTCTTCAAAGTAGGTTAAAAGCCGACGGACGCGGCTTAAAGAATGAGTCCCATAAAGACGTGCTAAAAATGCATCGGATGGACAAGGCTTTCCGCCCAATGCGGCTTGAGCCACGTTCAAGAAGACTCCTTGAACATCTTCTTCCAAACTTTCTGATATCTGCAAAATATGTTTCCAATGTTCACTGACAGCCGTTTGTTCATCAACAAAAGCCTGAGCAATAGCCAATTTACGCCGAAATTGTGAAAGATTAAAAGGAACCTTTGACATACCATGGATACGGCAACGAACTGAAAAATCTTGATAAAGCACCGCTGTTGAACGATAAAAAGCCTCAGAATCCTCAAGAATTTCCCGAATAATATGTTCTGCTTGGCCGTCACGCTCAACATCAGAAAGTTCAGGAAATAAACTCAAGTTTTCTTCCAACAGCTCTTGTTTTTTATGTACTACCTCCTCTAACATCTCGTGCATTGATTTTTCCCTCATCGGCTCTCGTGTTTGTTTAAATGGCGTTAAAATTTCCTCTGGTGAAGCAGTAAAAACGAGCTCTTGCACATCATCCCGCTCTGTTGGAAGTGGCATTAATTTAGGACTAGAAGAGCGTGCCAAAGTTTCAACAGAACCGATAATGATTGGTAAGGGACGTCGTGATAAAGCGGGACCTAAAGCGATAAAATTTCCCCGCTCAAGATCTCTAAACATTTCTGCTTGACGACGCTCCATTCCCAAAAGATCAGCAGCGCGCACCATATCAATATCTAAAAAAGTCCGCCCTATTAAAAAGTTTGAAGCTTCAGCAGCAACATTTTTGGCCAGCTTAGCCAAACGTTGTGTCGCAATAACACCAGCAAGACCACGTTTGCGCCCCCGACACATAAGATTAGTCATAGCACTCAGTGAAATTTTACGTGCTTCATCAGAAACTTCTCCTGCAGCAGTTGGAGCAAACAATTGTGCTTCATCAACAACGACAAGCATAGGATACCAATAATCACGTTCCACATCAAACAGTGCCCCAAGGAAAGCACCCACAGCACGCATCTGTTGTTCAGTATCCAAACCTTCAAGATTAAATACTACAGAAACCCGATGTTGTCGAATGCGATGCGCAATACGCGTCAATTCTAGTTCGCTCCGTTGAGCCTCTACAATAACATGACCAAATTTGTCTGCCAAAGTTACAAAATCACCTTCTGGATCAATCACACAATGCTGTACCCACTGAGCACTTTGTTCTAGAAGACGGCGTAAAAGATGTGATTTACCTGAACCAGAATTACCTTGAACAAGAAGACGTGTTGCCAATAACTCTTCCAAATCAAGAAGTGCTGGCATCGATTTATGCAAAGCACGACTCTCTGATATCTCACCCAAGGCAATCTCAACCTTCATAACATCTCCAGTGTTTGATTTTGAACATATCAGCGCATATTGGTTGATTCTCCATCCTGTACCATAATGTGTAACATTTCCTCTTTTTTAACGATAGAAATCATCGATTTTTCCCACAACTCTTGCATCTATGAATAGTTTGAATTATAGAACAGACTTCTGCGTAGACACCCTTGGAGGCAACGCAGAATGGAGCAATCGCTGCTTATCAGCGCATATCTTCATATCCATGCAAAAACTGTTATTGTTTTTGAAGGATCTCCAATCATGTAAAAAGGACTTAAATTATGAGCAAAAGCTACACTCTTAAGGCCGAAAAACGCGAGCGGGTTGGTAAGGGGTCCTCCCGTGAACTTCGCCGCAACGGTCTTATTCCTGCTGTCATTTATGGTGAAAAACAACCTCCTTTGGCAATAACAGTTCCCTATAAAGAAATTTTCTATAAAATTCACGCTGGTGGCTTTCGTACCACCATTGCAACGATTATTCTTGACAAGCAAAAAATTATGGTTTTGCCAAAAGATTATCAATTAGATCCCGTGCGTGACTTTCCCCTCCATGTAGATTTCTTACGCATTTCAGCAAAATCCGTTGTAGAAGTGAATATTCCTGTCCACTTCCTCAATGAAGATACGGCCCCTGGACTTAAAAAGGGTGGTGTCCTCAATATTGTTCGGCACGAAATTGAATGTACAGCTCCAGCAAGTGCTATTCCTGAAGCTATTGAAATTGATCTCTCCAGCTACTCTATTGGTGATTCTATTCACATTTCAGCAGTGCAACTGCCAAAAGATGTGACTCCCATCATCCAAGATCGAGACTTTACCATTGCAACCATTGCAGCTCCTGCTGGCATGGATGTCAGCGATGAAACCTCTGAACAAGAAAATGATGAAGAAGACACGGAAACTTCATAAAACTCAAAAGGCGGAAATTTTTTCCGCCTTAATTTATGAGACATTACCCTTACTCATACTTTGACTGAAAATACACATGTGGCTTATTGCTGGTCTTGGCAATCCTGGTTTACAATATCAAAATAACCGCCATAATATCGGTTTTATGGCTGTTGATGCCATTTATCAGTCCTTCTCTTTTTCTCCATGGTCGAAAAAGTTTCAAGCAGAAATCTCCAATGGTTTCATAGATAATGAGAAAATTTTTCTTATAAAACCGCAAACTTTTATGAATTGCTCGGGTCAAGCTATCGGTGAAGCTTTGCGATTTTATAAATTAGATTTGAAGAATTTGATCATCATTTATGATGAGTTAGACCTGCCTCCGGGAAGAGTCCGTGTAAAAATTGGTGGAGGAAATAATGGACATAATGGTATTAAATCTATTGATACCCATTGTGGTACTAATTATTGCCGTATACGCATAGGAATTGGTCATCCTGGAAGCAAAGAACTTGTTCATCAGCATGTCCTAGGAAATTTTACCAAATCTGATCAAGAATGGCTTCCCCCTCTCTTAGAGGCAATCGCAAAAAATATCGCTCTCCTTATAAAAGATGACAAATCCCTCTTTATGAATGAAGTTTCACAAACAATAAAAAATAAGAACTGACCCTAACAGCTTATTTCTCTCATCAATAAAAAAACAACTTTTCTCTATAAAATCTATACATATAACTTATTGATTTATAAGAATTAATTGTTTTATATTCTTGAATAGAAATGCCAAATATCACAAGATTTATTTTAAATCTATTAATAATGAAACCATAAAAACCATTGGCTTTCACCTCACAAGTTGGAGGACATATGGATAAAAACTTTTGAAAAAAGAAAGAAAAATGCCTCTTATAAATTTCCTCAAAGGCAAAACCTGTTGGGAAAATATGAAAGCTAGCAAATAGAACAATGATATTTGTACATATCTTTTGAAACAGAGAAGAGGTCTATACTCTTTTTTTGGAGGAAGAGAAGATTGAACAGCAAACCAAAATACCCAAACGGCTCTCTCCAATCTTCTCCCCTAAATTAAAAAAAATCATTTGGCTGAATGGTCGATTGTAGCGGATCGTAACCATTTGATTGTTGACTATAAACTGTAGGAATACTCCTATTGTTTTGCAATACCACAACACGCGAACCAACGGGAACACGATCATAAAGATCGATAATATCTTGATTAAGCAAACGGATACACCCACTTGAAATAGCACGCCCAATTGACCACGATTCGTGTGAGCCATGAATACGGAAAAGTGTATCTTTCCCATTTTTGAACAAATAAAGTGCCCGCGCACCTAATGGATTATCGGGCCCTGGTGGCATTCCTTTCCCAAGATGACCATAACGTTCTGGTTCTCGAGCCATCATAGCTGCAGTAGGAGCCCAATTTGGCCACCGACGCTTGCGCTGTATAACCCCCTCACCTTCAAATGCTAGGCCTTCTTTACCGACACCAATCCCATAACGCAAAGCTTTTCCATTTTCACCAATAAGGTAAAGAAAACACTCTTGCGTATCTATAACCAATGTTCCAGGCGCATAAGATGTATAATAAATCACCTCTTGTCGCCAATATTTTGGATCAATTGTCGCAAGATCAACAGCAGGTAACGAATAGGCCTCATTCGTTACAGGACCATACAAAGCCTGTATTTCTGGTGGAATGTATCGAACTTGTTGAAAAGGTACCGATGACATATCTGACTGACGTGTAGCACATCCAGCCAAAGCCAAAAGTGCTGCAATTAAAAAGGCACAACGAGATAACACTCTTCTATTTTCTCCGATTAATTATTTATGCAGATTTGCATACCATGAAAAACTTAGCACACTATTAACATTAATTCGAAGTTTTCTTATCCTTGTAACTAAGGAGAGCATTAAGATAAGAAGAACTAAGGTAAAAAAGTAGATACCTACTACTTTAGACTTTTTTCTCACTTATCGCAAGACAAGGACTATAACTCTTCTGAAAATATGCTATAAAAAGGAAGCTTTATCTTAACCATAAAATCAGTAGAAAAGAAAGACTCTCATGGGCTTTAAATGCGGTATTGTCGGATTACCTAATGTCGGGAAATCAACTCTTTTTAATGCATTAACAAAAACAGCCACTGCACAGGCTGCCAATTATCCTTTTTGTACTATTGAACCCAATACCGGTGAAGTTGCTGTTCCAGATTTACGAATGGAAAAAATTGCATCAATTGCTGGTTCAAAAGAAACGATTCCTACACGCATTAACTTCGTGGATATTGCGGGGTTGGTACGAGGAGCCTCAAAAGGCGAAGGTTTAGGGAATAAATTTTTAGCCAATATTCGTGAAGTCGATGCCATTGTCCACGTTTTACGCTGTTTTCAAAACGAAGATATTACCCACGTAGAAGGACGTATTGATCCTGTTAGTGATGCAACAACGGTTGAAACCGAACTTATGCTTGCAGATCTTGAAAGTCTTGAGAGAAGAATCGTACAAATCCGTAAACGAGCAACTGGAAAAGATAAAGAAGCCCTTACAATTCTACCCATTATGGAAAAAGCATTAAACATACTGCAACAGGGAAACCCTGTCCGCTTATTACTCAAAGATATCTCTTCTGATGAAAAGAACATTCTTAAAAGTTTAAATCTTTTAACCTCCAAACCTGTACTTTATGTTTGCAACGTAAGCGAAAATGACGCCGCTCATGGCAATAGTTTTACCCAAACAGTTGAAAAAATGGCAACAGAGCAAAATGCGCAAAGTATTATCATTTCGGCTTCTATCGAAGCGGAAATCACGCAACTGAGTGATGCTGAAGCCTCAGAATATCTCAATGCTCTAGGACTCTTTGAACCAAGTTTAAATCGCCTTATTCGCGCTGGTTATCATTTACTTGATCTCATTACTTACTTCACCTGTGGGCCTAAGGAAACGCGAGCATGGACAATTGCGCGTGGTACCAAAGCTCCCCAAGCAGCTGGCGTTATTCACTCAGATTTTGAGCGCGGCTTCATTCGTGCACAAACCATCAGCTACAATGACTATATTGCTCTGGGTGGAGAAAGCGGTGCAAAAGAAGCAGGAAAAGCCCGCGATGAAGGAAAAGAATACATTGTGCAAGATGGCGATATCATGTTATTTAAACATAATACTTAAATCTTCACTCTATCTTAATAGTTTATCTTGAAAATTTTGTATTAAGTTCATGAGAGCTTACCGCAAAAGTTCCTAAAGGTCTCCTGAACAAAAAACAGGTGCTACCATTATTGTGACAGCAACTGTTTTATCCATTCAAGAATGGAAATATAAAATTAGCGCGTCCAACGCCCTTCGTATTTAAATGTTGGAGCGTCCTTTAAAGAATCTTTTGTCGCATTTGTAATAAGTTTCCACTTACCATAATCATTTGTCATCTGGATTGTTTCTGGAGAAACGACCACATAACTCTCCCCTATACCAAGGAAACCACCAACTGCAACAACAAATCCCGCAATATTATTTTCACGTAAAATAATATCTTTTACTTCACCAATATTTTCATCTTCTATATTATATACCTTAGCACCTATAAGGCTAGAAGCAACAAAATCCGTTGCTAAAGGTGTTACATAACGCACAGAATTATTTATCCCTACCTGTACAATACCTGTCGAAGAAATCATTTCAGGTTTAGAAGGTCCTTCAAAAGACTGCGCATAAGTACTAGAAATCATCAAAATTGACATAAGAGTAGTACATGAAATTTTTTTCATTTTAACATCTCCGTTTTTACTTTGCTTTTACTTTATAAAACCTCAATGCATTATAAACAGATTTGTTCCTTATGCTTTTTATACTCTTTCAAAACCAGTCGCCTTATCCTTTTTTCTTTATTTCGTCTTTTGTTTCTTTCTCAAACTCTTCTTCTAAACTACGCCAAATACGACCTTTTAAAATATAAACAAGCCCTGCAAAAATGATTAAAAATAAAATAACACGAAAACCGGTTTTTTTACGAATTTCCATATGAGGATCAGCAGACCACATCAAAAAAGCAGAAACATCACGAGCGTAATGTTCAACGGTTTCTGGGGTTCCATCTTCATAAGCAACTACACCATCACTCAAAGGAGGTGCCATAGTTAAAAAATTACTGGCAATAAAATAAGGATTATACCAATAACCATCAGCAACTTTTACTTTCTTCGGCGCTTCCTGATATCCTGTTAAAAGAGCTGTAATATAATCTGGACCAGCCGTATCATAATGAGTCAAAACATCCGTAATTAAAGCAGGAAAAGGCAAAGATACACCACGTGCACGTGCCATCAATGACAAATCTGGAGGATAAGCACCATTCAAAACCTGTCTTGCTTCTTCTTCATACGCAAAGGGAGAAGGAAAATAATCCGTTGCAACCCCAGCACGTTTAAAAAATTTTCCTTCTCGATTAGGACCATCACGCACTTCATACTGCCCCGCCAAAACTTTAATCTGTTCTTGATCATACCCAAGAGCTTTTAAATTGCGAAAAGCCACATATTTTAGCCCATGGCAGCTGGAACAAACTTGTTTATAAACCTTTAATCCGCGCCTCAATTGCGCCTTATCGTAGAACCCAAATGGACCTGAAAAACTCCATTCTTGTTTTTTAGGAACCTGTAAAGGAAAAGAAATAAATCCCTCTTCCTGATCAGAGGCATCACCCGCTAAACTCTGAGCAGAAAAACTCATAGCAACAATAACAACCAGCCCGACAAAAACATTTACCATAGTCTCTTTTTTTTCTGTTTTAAATCTTGCATAATTGAAGAAGGAAGAGAATAATTTTTTTCAAACGCTGGCAAAATCGGCAAAATAACCAAAAAAAATATAAAATAATAAACCGTAGCCAATTGTGTCCATAAAAGAATTTTGTCACTTATTTCTCTTGACCCCAACCAACCAAGAAAAACGACATCAATAACCAACGCCCAAAAGAAAATTTTATAAACAGGTCGATATCTTGCTGAACATATTTTAGAGCGGTCTAACCATGGCACAAAAATTAAAATGCAAATCGAACTGACGAATAAAACAAAGCCAACAAAGTTTGAAGAGAAAATACCAATATCAAAAGTTATAGCACGAAGCATCGCATAAAAAGGCAAAAAATACCATTCTGGAACCACACGAAGAGGTGCCTTTAAAGGATCTGCCACACTATAATTTTCAACCTGCCCCATATAATCGGGCATATAAAACAAAAACCAGGCAAAGAAGATGAGAAAAACAGTAATAGCAAAAATATCTTTGATCAGTGCATAAGGCGAAAATGGAACCGTTTCCTTATCTGACTGTATAGCAAGACCCGTTGGATTTCCTTGCCCAACACAATGAATTGCCCAAATATGAAGCCCCACAAAAAGAAGCAAAACAAATGATAAAACATAATGGAAAACATAAAAACGATTCAACGTTGGTTGTCCTACGACATAACCACCAAGAAGTGTCTCATGCAACCAAGACCCCACTAAAGGAATCGTTTTGAAAAGCCCTGCAATCACTGAAGCAGCTGAAATAGACATCATCCCCCAAACAAGCACATAACCAAAAAACGCTATTGCCATCATGATGATATAAATAAAAATACCTGTAACCCATACCATTTCTCGCATATTTTTATAAGAACCATAATAAAGTCCACGTGCCAAATGGATATAAACAGCAATAAAAAAAAACGAAGAGCCTACACAATGCCATGGACGAAAAAGCCAACCAAACTGCCCTTCACGCCGAAATCGTTCACTAGTTTCAAAAGCCAAATGAATATCCGGAACATAATGCATAGCCAAGACAATACCTGTCAATAGCTGTGATAAAAGCATAATGGTTAAAATACCGCCAAATGTGTAAAAGTAATTAAGATTACGCGGAACAGGAAAAATCACAAATGCATTATAAAAAAAACGAGGAAGAGGAAAACGCTTATCAAACCAACGAGCAAGTGCATTTTTAGGACAATAAGGAGAAAACCTTGTCATAACCTTATCCTATTTTGAGCAAAGTATCAGAAAGAAATTGGTAAGGAGGAATAGCCAAATTATAGTTAGCTGGACCCGAACGCACTCTTCCAGCTGTATCATAAACAGACCCATGACAGGGACACAACCATCCTCCAAATTTACCCGATTGCCCAAGTGTTACACAGCCTAGATGCGTACAAAGATTAATAACAATAAGCCAATTTTCACGTCCTTTACCTGCTGAACGCGCAAAATCTGTTGCTTCCTTTTCACCTTCAAGATTAGGATTGCGCGCTTGACGATCTTTTAGAAGTCTCAATTCAGTAGCGCGCGCATCAGCAATTTCTTTTGCCGTACGATTTCGAATAACAACAGGCTGTCCTCGCCACTTTACCGTTATCGACATCCCCTCTTCAATACCAGAAAGATCAACCTCAACAGAGGAAGATGCCAAAACAGCTTCATCTGGACACAACTGACGGATAAAAGGCCACATAACCGCTCCCATTCCAACTGCTCCTGCAACAGCTGTTACCAAAAACAGAAAATCCCGCCTCGTTTGCTCACCCATGGCCTTAACTTAAAGAGACACTTTGCTAAAGCATCCTTTCTACCATACCCTCTCCCATTGTACAATGCTTGATCACTCAGTTACCTCAATCATAAAAACATCCCCGTAAAAACTCCTGCCATTTGTATGGTTTATACAAAAAACTGTTTTATAATGATAATTCATCATTTTACAGAGTGAATGAAATCCTGAAACACCGTAAGGTTTTTTCATTTCCAACCTATTCATATTAATCAATCAAAATTACTCCCCCGCCCGTGAAAATCAGAGATAGCATGTAAATAAACACTTCTAAAGAAAGATAGTCTTATTATGACCATATCTCAGTAAACAAGTTGAGCTTATCGGTTATTTCTTTAACACATTTACAGCATCTCTCCCTCTCTCAATTCCAACTGGTTGTATGAGTATTTTTTTCGCTTCTTTTTTTGCATAAGCTTCTGTTTTTGCATAAAAAGCATATTTTGTTGATTTTAATTAAAATGGATGATCTAACCTCATTAAATATCCCACTTTTCAACATAATGAGCCAATCCATTCATGGATCGCTCAATAAAATGAAGTCCCGAATAGGGAGCTTCTCTCTTATCCCAAACAGATCTGTATACATAACTTTTTCCCTGAAATTTAAAGGGAATAAAAATTAACCGTAAAAAACATGTATTTCTCAAAGCATATTTTTCGAATAAATTGTGGTATTTCTTTACAAAGTCGAAAGAAAAATCATATTACAGAGAACATGACACTTCATATAGCTCTTTTCCAACCTGATATTGCTGGTAATACTGGAACGATTTTACGTCTTAGCGCTTGCTTTGGTTTACATGTGCACATTATTGAACCTGCAGGCTTTAATCTGTCGGATCGTAATCTCAAACGCGCAGGATTGGATTATCTCGAATATGCTTCCTTAGAACGACACATTGATTGGCAACATTTTATAAGCTCCATGAAACACTTTAACCGCCGCCTGTTGCTTTTAAGTACAAAAGCAAAAACATGCTATACGCAGATATGCTATCAAAGAAATGATGTTTTACTTTTTGGTCGGGAATCAGCTGGAGTTCCCGATTATGTTCATGAAACGGCCGATTACACACTGAAAATTCCCATGCAACCACAGGCACGCTCTCTCAATCTCGCCATGAGCGTGGCTATAACAACAGGAGAAGCATTGCGCCAAATTGGTTATTATGAAAGAAAATGTATTTTATAAAAATATAAATTATCACGAAAAACAATAATACAACATATAAAGAACAGTTAGAGCGTATAATGCCTATCATTTTCAAACAATTAAGTGCTTGTAAAATAAACATTTATTAGTGCCCATCACATCCATTTCATATCACCTCATATCACCACCTATGAATGATTAAATACTCCTCATAGTAAAAATCCAGTGAACATCCCCCTCTTTATGGTCATACAAGGTGCAAACCGCTATCACTATTCTCTTTATTCGTTCTCATTTTCGAGAATCCTTATCTTTGAGATGGTTTATAAGAGACATTTTCCCCCTCTGTAATCATTTTTCCTCACTTGTGACGTGTAAGGCAATAATTTTGATTGATGTAATATGAACAGGTTTGAAATAACCTTACAATATTGTGGACTCTTCTTTCACATGAATAGTGATTATTATAAATTAATATGTTGACTTAAAAAATATAAAAAACAGTGGGTTTATAAACAGAAATATTATAAATCAATTTTTTCTAATAGTGCATGACGATCCATTAAAAATCCGCTTTCAATCCATATCATTTCTAGCTCTTTAAGCTTTTTTCCTAAAAGTATACCTTTCGTAAAACCTTTTTTTATTAAATCGTTACCATTAATAGGAAAAGTTGGAATTTGCCATTTTTTGGCAAGTTGATAAAGCTTAATATAACCCTCTGCTTTTTGCAAAGCATCACTTTTTTCCAGATGATCAAGATGTGATGCAGCGACAGACAACGATAATTGATCTAAAACTGGCTGTCGTCCATGAAAATAAATCAGTTTTTGCACAAAATGATCAGAACAGTTTTGGTTTATTATTTCTAACTCTGCCCATTCTTTTAATCGCGTTGTTTCCTTAAGAGAAAAACGCAAGCGCTGTGCCATTTCATGAAGACGCATGGGATCAGGAGGAAGAAGGCTTTCTAGCCGTAACAATGGATCAACTTTCCAACCAAGAGCCTGTTCTGTCTTCACCAATGCGTGAATTGCATCAATACCCCATCGTTCTGTTTCAGGGAAAATGAGTGCCAAAATTCTGCTTTGTCGCATCCATAAAAGAGCACGCGTTGGATCAAACGCCGCAAGAAGCTTTTTCATTTCTGCCCAAATACGTTCAGAAGAAAGTTTTTTTAAACCGTGTTTTAAACGAACACATGCCTTCAATCCTTGCACATCAGGTCGCCCTGCTCCATACCACGCAAAAAAGCGAAAAAACCGTAAAATACGCAAATAATCTTCGCCAATACGATCTTCTGCAACCCCAATAAAACGAACTGTTCGGCTAGCAATATCACTCAAACCTCCCACATCATCATAAAGGTTGCCAGCAGCATCACAATAAAGCGCATTTATCGTAAAATCTCGCCGTTCAGCATCTTTTTTCCAATCACGACCAAATGCCACTTTTGCATGACGACCATCCGTTTCAATATCGCAGCGAAGCGTTGTAACCTCATAAGAACATGAATGAGCAACTACTGTTATTGTACCAAACGCAATCCCTGTAGGAATAGCTTTAAATCCTGCTGCTTCTACACGTGCGATAATCTGTTGCGGCAAGCAGGTTGTGGCAATATCAATATCACTAATAGGCTGCCCTAGCAGTTGATTGCGTACTGCTCCCCCTACAATACGCGCCTCTTCCCCCTCCACAGACAAAACACGAAGAAGTGTTTGGATATCGCTTTGTTGTAACCACGCAACCTGTTTGAAGTTCTGTCTTATATTCACCCTTTAACCTTTCAAAAAAGTTGTCTTCATTGCTTTAAAAAACTCTCTTCATAAAACAATTTTTTTAAGACATCCCTTATAAAGCACGTCTATTCTTCCAAAGAAACTTTTCTCTTCTATATGAATATGAAAAAAAACGGCATATGATACTTCATTTCTTCTCATTTTCTGTTACAAACAATAAGATATCCATTATCATGCAGAGAAAATTACCATTTTTGCGACAAACGCCTTAAGGAAGAAATATGAGTCAACATGATCCATCATCCAATTCTATAAAAAAGGTCAATATCAATCATGAAGCTCAAGTCATTATTGATGATATTGATACGGCACACAAAGAGTTGGATATTTTACAAAAAGAAATTGACAAAGTTATTTTTGGGCAAAATCAGGTAATCGAATATGCTTTAATCGCTATTTTTGCTGGTGGTCACGCCCTTCTTGTCGGTGCTCCAGGACTTGCAAAAACACGTCTTGTTGAAACATTGGGAACAGTCTTAGGGCTTGATGAAAAACGCATCCAATTCACTCCTGACTTAATGCCATCGGATATTATTGGTTCTGAAATTATGGATTCCGATAAAGACGGTAAACGTTCTTTTCGATACATTCAAGGTCCTATTTTCACGCAACTTCTCATGGCCGATGAAATCAATCGTGCTTCCCCACGGACACAGTCAGCCCTTTTACAAGCTATGCAAGAATATCATGTTACTGTTGCAGGTACCCGTTATGATTTGCCACAACCTTTTCATGTTCTTGCAACGCAAAATCCTCTCGAACAAGAAGGGACCTATCCACTTCCTGAAGCACAACTGGATCGCTTTTTGATGCAAATCGATATTGACTATCCTGACCTCACAACAGAGCGACGGATTATTTTAGAAACAACAAAAGAAAAAAAATCAAATGCAAAACCAATTTTATCCGGCAAAAAATTGCAAAAAATTCAAAATATCGTTCGCAAAATGCCTCTTTCAGAAAATGTGATTGAAGCTATTTTAAAAATTGTCCGCTCATCTCGCCCTCATAAAGACAATAGCCTTGCTAATACTTATGTTTCTTGGGGACCTGGTCCACGGGCATCACAAGCCCTTTCACTTTGTGTTCGCGCTCGTGCTCTTTATTATGGACGCTTAGCTCCTTCACTTGATGATGTTGAAGCATTGGCCTATCCCGTATTACAACACCGCATGGCTCTTAATTTTTCTGCCCGTGCTGAAGATATAACCGTAAAAGATATTATTAATAACCTTGTGAAAGATGCTCTTTGAATGGCTCTTGGCAAAAAAGTTTTACAAAAGCCTCCATTGTCGCTGGCAAATGAACTGCATAAGGATACTGGCAAAATGCCATATTTCCTTTTACAAGCGCGTCATATCGCTAATACATTGATAACCGGATGGCATAGACAACGTAAAAGCGGTAATGGGGAAAACTTTTGGCAATTTCGTCCCTATATGGAAGGAGAATCCATTAGCCGCATTGACTGGCGTCGCTCAGCGCGTGATGAAAATACATATCTCCGTGAACATGAATGGCAAATGACACAAACCGTTTGGCTTTGTCCTGATCAGAGCGCATCAATGCATTACTGTTCGCGCTTTTCTAAAATCTCTAAAGGTAATCATGCCACTCTTCTTACCCTTACCTTGGCATCCCTTCTTGCACGCAGTGGCGAACATATTGCTATTCCCAACTTAATGTCCCCCACAATGACATCCAATGTCGTAGAACGAATAGCCTTTGCTTTAGAAAATCATTCAGATGAAAATTCATTTCCGGATTTTTCAACGATTACACGCTTTTCACATGTCGTTATAATGAGTGATTTTCTCGACTATCCTGAAAAAATCATCCAACATTTAACCGTTTTAACTACAAAACAGGTGACAGCTCATTTAATTGAAATTTCTGATCCCGCAGAAGAAAGCTTCCCCTACACAGGTCACACAGCATTTTTGGATCCTGAAACGAAAGAGAAACATGTTTCCACTAAAGCAGAAGATCTTCGTAAGAGCTATTGTAAACTATATCACGCAAGGCGACAAGAATTGGTAAATTTTTGCGCACGCCAAGGATGGTCTTATCACGTTAGTACAACGGATCAACCTTTAACAGAGACCATTTTTCATCTCGCAAATACAATGAGCGACTCTCCATTGCAAAAAAGGAGGGCACTTTGAGTTTTGCTGCTCCCTTTCTGTTACTAGGGCTTTTGTTCCTACCGGTCATTTGGTGGCTATTGCGGATAACTCCTCCATCTCCGCGTAAAGAGCTTTTTCCCCCTTTTCGCTTCTTACCCAAACCAACTCATCAAAAAGAAACAGCAAAACATACACCTTGGTGGTTGCTCTTGTTGCGTTTAACCATAGCGGCACTTGTTATCATAGCTCTAGCACGCCCCACTTGGAATCAAAAACCAATAAGCCTTTCTGGGTCTCAACCCCTTGCACTCATTATTGATAATGGTTGGGTTTCTGTAAAAGAATGGAAAAAACGCATCTCTATCGCTGAAATACTCCTTGCACAGGCAGAAAAACAGCAAAAAGATATTTATCTTGTTGCAACGGCTGAACATGATATCTCCAATATAGAGCCCCAACCAGCCAAGATTATAAAACAGCATTTAATGCATTTGCAACCGCGTCCTTGGCCTGTCAACCGTGTGCATGCCTTCAAAAAACTCAGCGAAATAACCAAAGGAAAACCTCTTGATATTGCTTATTTAAGTGATGGATTACAAACAAATGAAGATGAGCAAGCTTTTGCTCTTCTTGAAGAACTAAAACCTAGAAACTTCTTGTGGTATTTGACTGATATTTCCGATTTAACCGGCATAACATCCATAGAAAATAACAATGGAAACATGGGCGCGCGTATTATCCGCTCAACAACACACAGTAATACTCCCGCTATACTCAGCCTTTACGATTCAAATAATCAACTTCTCGGTCAATTTACGAACAATTTCTCTGAAGGAGAAACAACAGTACTTGTTCCTTTTAATGTACCACTTGAACTACGCAATGATATCGCTTGGATAAAAATAAACAATCAAAACCATGCTGCTGCAACCTTCTTGGTAGACAGCCATAACAGGATAAGCCGTGTTGCTCTTCTCTCACCCGATACCAATGAAATGGCACAGCCTTTACTTGCTCCATTTTATTACATTATTAAAGCCTTACAAGGTCATACACAGCTTATAACAGCCGGTGGAAGAGAACTTTCAACGGATATTGATCATTTGCTTAAACAAAATCCATCTGTTTTTATTATGGGTGACATTGTTAACATGCCCGAAAATGCAGAAAAAAAACTTTCTGATTTTGTGAATAAAGGGGGAACACTCATCCGCTTTGCAGGAGAAAAACTCAGTAGCGCAGAACATTACGATAACCTTCTTCCGATACCACTGCGCCCAGGCCAACGTTCCCTTGGAAGTATTATGTCTTGGACAAAACCACAAAAGCTTGCACCTTTTGCAAAAAATAGCTTTTTCTTTGGTCTTCCCTTTCCAGGAGATGTTACTGTCTCTCGCCAAATCCTCGCAGAACCAACCCCAGATCTTTTTGAAAAAACGTGGCTTAGCCTTTCGGATGGAACTCCTCTTATTACCGCAGCAAAACGTGGTAAAGGAACCCTCATTCTCATTCATGTTGCTCCTGACCCAACATGGTCTAATCTTCCTCTTTCTGGCTTTTTTGCACAAATGCTGCAAAAATTAATCACATTAGGTTCTAACGAAAACACAAACCTAACACACAGAGAAAAAAGAACAGTGGTACAAAACCCTTGGCGAACTATAGCCGTTGACGGACAATTACAAGTACCATCCTCTGATATTGTTCCACTGGTCTTTGATGCTCAAAATCCACCCCGTCCTTCCTATCATACCCCACCAGGACTTTATGGTGTCAAAAACAATTTTTATGCGCTTAATCTCTTAACTCATTCATCGCGCTTGATGAAACAATCATCATTGCCACCTTCTCTTAACAAGAGTCCTTTATCTTACGATACAAAAGAAAAAAATCTTACCGGTCCACTTTTAGGATTAGCCATCTTATTATTCGCCTTTGATAATTTTCTCATTTTATGGATGGGAGGTATTTTTTCTTTCAATAAACGGCATAATATGTTTTTCCTCCCTCTCATAATTCTTATTGCCTTGTTTGCATATGCTCCAATTCTTCATGCACAAACGACAGAAAATCATCATGATAGTGTACAAGCCGCTGGTGCAACACATCTTGCCTACGTTATAACCAACAATCGTGAAATTGATACAACGAGTAAAAGTGGTCTAGAAGCCTTAAGCCAATTTATTGCAGAGCGCACAATGCTTTCCCCTGGCTCTGTTACAGCACTTGATCTCGATAAAGATGAACTCTCCTTTTATCCTCTTATTTACTGGCCAATTGATGTTGAGAGTCCTATACCAACTCCCAAAAGCCTTGAAAAAATAAATAATTTTATGAAACATGGGGGAACAATTTTATTTGACACACGCGATCAGATAAAGAGCAATCTTAATCTTGAAGGAGATGCCACTCCAGAAACGCAAAGATTACGAACCATCTTAAAAGGATTAAATATTCCATCCATTGAGCCAGCATCAACCGATCACGTTGTTGCACGTTCCTTTTATATTATGCCAGATTTTCCTGGTCTCTACCGTGGTTCACCTTTATGGGTTGAATCCTCATCAACAAACAAAAAAAATAAAAATTCTCTTGCCAGTGGTGATAACGTAAGTTCTCTTCTCATCACCGCAAATAACTTTGCCGGTGCTTGGGCACTCGATGAAAAAGGAACATGGAAATATCCCCTTGTTCCCAATGATCCAATGCAACGTCTATGGGCATTTCGCGCAGGTTTAAATATTGTTCTTTATGTGCTTACAGGAAACTATAAAGCGGACCAAGTTCATGTTCCTGCGCTCTTGGAACGCTTTAAAAGAGAAAGAAGGCAATGATACCACTTTTCACTTTTCAGCCTTTCTTACCACTCTTTTGGATTCTGCTCTTAAGCGGAATATCCTTTCTTTTTGTCGTTGTTGGTCTTGTTACGCAACGTCAAGGTTCTATATTTCGTCTGATGGCATTAAGCGCCCTCATCCTTGCTTTGCTTAATCCAATGATCATAAAAGAACAGCGCGAACCACTGAAAAGCACAGTGGGAATTATTATTGACCGCAGCAAAAGCCAAACATTTGGAACACGTACAAACGACAGTGATGAAGCGCGCGCGCAATTAACTCAAGTATTGGCGCATTATCCACAATTTGAACCACGTTTTATTGAAGCTGGAAAACTTGCTGATAATCAGTATGCGCCCTCAACGAATTTGTTTGAGACTTTAACACAAGCAGTATCTGATGTACCACTCTCTCGTTATGCAGGAACCATTTTTATCACTGATGGACAAGTGCATGACATCCCTGACCTATCAGATCTTCATCATGAAGCACCTCTCAATGCTTTGATTACAGGATACTCAGATGAATTTGATCGCCAAATCAAGTTTATTTCTCCTCCACGCTTTGCCCTTGTCAACAAACCACAAACGCTCTCTATTTTGGTAGAAGATAAAGGCCCCGCCAAAAAAACAATACCACAGAAAGCAAATATTACACTAAGCGTCAATGGACAAGACATTGGCCATTATTCTGTAACTCCTGGCGTGATTTTTCAAACTGAAATTACTCTTCCTCATGCTGAAAAAAATATTATCCAAGTTATAACTGATCCATACAAAGGTGAACTAAGCTTTGAAAATAACCGCGCTATAACAATTATTGAAGGAATCAGAGAAAATTTACGCGTTCTTCTTATTTCAGGTGCTCCTTATAATGGAGAACGGACATGGCGAGACCTTTTGAAAGGTGACTCCAATATTGATCTTGTTCACTTTACTATTTTGCGTCCCCCCACCAAAGCAGATAATACGCCCTCAAGCCAATTATCCTTAGTGGTCTTTCCCACAAGAAAACTCTTTGTTGAAGAAATTAATAACTTTGATCTCATCATCCTTGATGGCTACCAGCACTCTACTGTTCTCCCCTTAATCTATTATGATTATATCGCCCAATATGTACAAAAGGGGGGTGCATTGTTGATGGTAACAGGACCTGAATTTACCCAAAAAAACTCACTTGCGAAAACACCTTTAATAAGCATTCTACCGGCATTGCCCAATGGAACTATTATTGAAAAACCTTTTCGCCCCACATTAACCAAAGAAGGTGAGCGCCATCCTGTCACAAGGGGTCTTGCAACACTTAACCTTCCAGCTTCTCAATGGGGACAATGGTTGCGACAAATTGCTATTCAAAATATAAATAACGGAATCGCCCTCATGAAAGGAGCCAATGAACAACCACTTTTAATTCTCTCCCATGTTGATAAAGGGCGTGTAGGCATGTTGCTTTCCGATGAAAGTTGGCTTTGGGCTAGAGGTTTCGAAGGCGGAGGTCCTTATGCTGCTCTTTATCGACGAATTGCCCATTGGCTTATGAAAGAACCAGAACTTGAAGAAGAAAAATTAAGTGCAACCAGCAGCAATCATCATTTAACAATTCGCCGCCAAACCCTCAAAGAGCATCCAGAGCCCGTCGAAATAATCTTTCCCTCTGGAAAAAAAGAAAATATTACTCTCACCAAAGAACAAGAAGGACTTTTTACTGCAACTGTGACCACTGATGAGACAGGAGTTTTTACCATTAAAAATGGCGATTTAACAATACTTTCTTCTGTAGGGATGCTCGATAATCTTGAGTTGTTTGACTTGACTTCAACACAAGAAAAACTGGCCCCCATTATTAAGCACACTGGTGGCTACATCGGACGTTTACACTCTGAGGGAAAAGAAAATTTTCATCTTCCTCCATTCAAGCTGATTCAATCAAAAAAAAGTCCGTCCTCTTCCCCAGCACATTCAATTGTTCTGAAAGAAGCAACCGAAACCCGTTTAATCAATACCTTTTATTTTTCGATATTTTCTGGCTTTTTTGCACTGCTTGCCTGCCTTTTACTGTTGAGCAGCATGTGGTATCGTGAAGGCCGTTAAAAAATCTGAAATTTAGTATAATAGTTTTTAAATTTAGCTTATCCTTTTACGTATTTACTTGTCTTTTATAATTATATAACGTATTGATTTATAACTCAAAATACAGTGGAATTCTCCTTATTTCCAATATCCTCATATTAAAATAATAAAAAACATTCTCTTGCGTATTATTAGAAGAAATGCTGTATGGATAGAAACCATTGAAGAAAAGAGTGAAATACCTCTTATAAATCCTCTTAAAGCAAAGCAAGAATTTTCATAAAATTGGGGGAAAATAGTATGATGTTTTTTATTTGCACCTTGTATAAGCGTAGAGATGGTAGTGTACAGTAAGCCCTATATAGTTCACAGAAGCTTTCCATTATAATATCGAGTACCGTCTTGAAATTAGCTCAAACGCATTGAGAAATGTTTTTTACAAATATGTGAATGTACGACACAATGATATTTTATTAGGGATATTCTATTTGGAACATTCCGCTTGAGACATTCTTTTTTGCAAGCTAATTTTCATTTTACCATCTTTCTTGCCTTTAAACACTAAGTTATCTTATGTTTATTCTTTAAATCGTTTTTAATACTCTACGAGCTTTTATGTTTTATCTTGCCCATATATCGGATGTACATCTTTCCCCTCTCCCACAACCTTCCCTTTTTGAACTTTCTGGGAAGCGTCTTACCGGTTATCTGAACTGGCAAAAAAAACGTAAGAGTCAGATGGCAACAAATGTCTTAGAAACTTTAATGGATGCCTTGAAAAAAACAAAGCCTGATCACCTGGTGATCTCTGGTGATCTTGTCAATCTTGCTCTCGATAAGGAATTTGAACAAGCGTATCGTTGGCTCCTTAACTTAGGACAACCCCAAAATATTTCTTTGACATTTGGAAATCATGATGCCTATGTCCGCGGCGCTTTACAAAAAGCATGCACTCTTTTTAAACCTTGGATTACAGGTGACATCCCTCAAAAAAGCGTCTTTCCTTATATGCGCATTCGTAAAGATGTTGCCATCATAGCAGCTTCTTCAGCCATTGCGACATTGCCTTTTCAAGCTTCCGGTTATTTTGGTAAAATGCAAGCGCAAACTTTACCGCTCTTTTTAAAGGAAGCAGCACAATGCAACCTTTTTCGTGTCGTCATGATTCACCACCCCCCCTTTCCAAAGGCAACGTCTTGGCATAAAAAACTACGGGATATAAAACGTTTTCTAGACATTATCAAATACCACGGTTGTGAGCTTATTCTTCACGGACATACTCATTTACCCACATTGAATTACATTGAAGGACCAATTAAAAAAATCCCTATTGTTGGTGTTCCTTCCGCATCACAAGCTTTTGGTGATAAAAAACCGCCCGCAGGCTTTAATTTATTTTCCATTGAACGCTTACAAAATCAATGGCATTGCCAATTACAACGTTATAGCATTATCAACCCCAAAAACGAGATTGCATGTACTGAAACAATTAATCTTTAAACACCTTCATAGTTGCCCAAACAACCAAAAATGAAAATATTTTTATTTCATATCCCTTTGGAAATCATAATTCTTATTTCCTTTTTCTCCTTAAAAGATAAAGTTTCACCTTCTCTGTCAATAGATCAATTTTTCTCAGACAGTTCCATCTGCAGCCCCACTTATGTGACTAGCTTTTTACAAACTTATCGGTTTTGGTTTTCTTCCTTCCCGCCCTAAAGGACGAAAATTCTACCACATCTGATTTATAAATAATTCGGCTTCTTGTCTCAAGGGTTCCAGCTGCTAATCGCACATGTGATTTACTTCACAAAGCTCTACACATAAACCCTGCTTTGAATTTCATCATCCACTCCTCCAAAAGCATCTAATGCGTAAAATCCTTATATTATTACAATGATGATATTTTATAGAATAATAGAGAAGCTCATTCAGCTTCTATGCCTGAAAATCAATGGCTAAAAAAGCCAAATAATAACTAAAGTATATAATTTAAATAACCCAATATACTTGTGATTCATAAACAAATGATGTTGATTGATTTATCGTAAATAGATTTGAAATGATCCATTACTATTTCACTCAAAATTTATTATCGTACATTAAAAAATTAGGAAAAATAATAGATTATGTTTCGATAAAAAACATAGGTAATAATATTTTTTATGTCTCAATAAATTCCTAATTTTTCATCTATTTTTTCCTATAAATCACTTTATAATACTCTTTATAATTATTTTATTATTGAGTTACATTGTGGATGTAATTTTATGTTCTTTAGAGTTTTTTGCGAGCTTTTTGTTATTAAATAAAATATTTTACGATACCGCAAAACAGAAAAGTTGATTGTATGAGAAATCTTTCAAATAAAATAAAATGCCATTAGCTTGCCAATTCACATGTTGGTTTAAAAAAGCATCTTTTAAAGCACCCAAACCCATTTCCCGACGGCACCTATGAATGATGTAATGTTAAGTCCATTTAGCAACACCATCTTCACGTTTATGGAAAAGCAAGCTCGTATCAAATCTCATACTTCGCCACCCCCTAATGTAGCGAAAGTTTTTAGCACTTAATATGGTTCATAAGAAGCATTTTTATTCTTTCTTGAATGTTTTTATCTCACGAATCTCCCTCTTTTTGGTGTGCAAAAGACATGGTTTTGATTGGTTCAATATAGTATAGGTTAAAAATGAGAAAATCTTATGACACTTGGGTCTCTGACTCAACATGACAAAAAGTAATTTATATTTACAAATCAAAGTATTGTTCGAATAAAATAGTAGCTTTTTTGAGTAAAGGATATTTACTAGAACATATCTGAAAAACAAAAGCCTCATTCGAAAATGAGACTTTTGAAGTGTTTAATTCTGCAAAAAATTAAAATTTATAAGCTACACCCACACGGAAATCGTTTGTCTTGTAGCCCATTTCAAATTTATCCTGTATGAATTTCTTTTTGCCAAAATCTGAATAACGATATTCTGCACGTACAATAATATTATCAGTCATTGCAAAATCAATACCACCTCCAAGGGTATAACCAATCATGGTCTTTTTTTCATCATGCAACCAATCAGAAAAATCAACTTCTCCATTTTTGCTATCAGCTACTGCCGCAAAAATATTCTGAAGTTGCGTATAAGCAATTCCTCCAGAAACATAAGGCATCATACGTTCAAGTGCAAAACCAACTTTCACTCGCGTAGCACCAGACCATTTTTGTTTTAAAGTATGCTGTATAGCCTCAATAGGCAACGCTGGAGATTCCTCCTCATGAGAATCTCTCGTGTAACCTGTTCTTTCTAAAGATTTTGATGTTTCTTCAGGTTTATTTTTTGGTAGAGGGATATCCTTCGTACTTTTTTTATTAGACCACATAACATCCGTATCAATACCTATAATAAAACCATTATCGATATCAATATTGGAACCTGCATAAACGCCCCCGATAAAACCAGAAAGTTTAGGCAAATTCTCTTTTCCAACTGGATTCCATATCCCTGTCTCTTTTTTTAAATAACTTGCAGTCGTTTTGCCTGAAAAGTTTCCAATCTGCCCTCCAAGATAAAATCCTGTCCAAGAAAAAGAAGGCGCTGCAATAACAGGAACAGGCTGTTCAGGAATAACGCTATCCGCTGCCTGTACGATAGAAATTGAAATTAAAGAAAATATAGATGTTGAGATTAAATACTTTGTAATCATAATTGCTCCCCTAAAAGCTAATGTGATACATAAATAATAGTAAATCGTTTCACATTTTTTGCAAAAAATCTATAGCAAAAATGACACAGTTAAAAACTTTAAACTCCTATTTAAAAATAAAATTATTTTTTAATAAATAATTATTATAAATACTTTAAAAAAATTATTTATAATTTTCTTAAATTATTACTTTATAATAGCTTTCATAGATGGATATTTCATTATTATCCATAATAATATAAACAACTCCAATATCAATTTTGTTTAAAAAATGAGATATATAATCAATAAAACTTTTTATCATATTTACTTCAATATATTTTTATAATAATAAATAATATATATCCACTACCTCTATAATATTTTATATAAATCTAATATGATAAAAACATTATTGAATATAATTATTGTGTTTAATATCTCTAACTTGATAAGTATATCTAATATAATACTACTGATTTATAACTGATCCATATTCTTGTATCATATACATGAGCAACATCATTCGCTAAAATCTAGTCCTTATTTCTTTTTGTATAAAGAATAACACCTAGAGTGACTTTTTTTGATAGAGAAACTCTTTCATGACACTTGAAGAAATAAGTAGAGAATGGTTTTTACTCTCTAGATCTCTCAAACCTATATGACATAAAATATCAAAATTAATATATAAAAATGGAATTAATAATTTTTAAGCTTCTATAATATCTTTTTATGATTTTATCTAATAATCGCATTCAATAATTTCATAAAAGCATTATAAAATACATTTAATGTTTCATGACTTTCGTAAAAACTGAACAGACTAATTGCCCAGTTTCTGCAATTAATTTTTCAACACGAAGCAAATCAGGTTCCCCAACACTCTTTAACAAAAGATCACTTAATCCAGCTGGCATATCATTGGGATCAAGAGAATCATTTAAGCAAAGTCGTATAATTTGACTCAAATTTGTATAGAGACCATAGGCATAATGTAAATCAGCAACACATGACTGATTAAGAAAACTATTTGGTAAATTATCTAAAATATCTGCTGTCGTCTCTCCAATGTGAAACTCAATGACATGCGTAATAAGAGAAAATTGAGCAATAAACTCCAAATCCATAATGCCACCAGACATCGTTTTTAAATCCCATTGATTTTTTGGCGGCTTTTCTTTTGCAATCAAGGAACGCATTTCACATACTTCTTTTGCAACTTCCTTCTTATCACGAGAAATAGCAATAATTGCACACACTTCATTTTCTAGCTTTTGTAAAAAATCAGGATCTCCTGCAATGCCTCTAGCCCTTGTTAAAGCAAGATATTCCCATATCCATGCTTCTTGGCGATAATACTTTTTAAAAAATGGAAAAGAAACAGCAATAGGTCCTTTATTGCCTAATGGCCGTAATCTTAAATCAACGACATAAAGAACACCTTGGCTTGTAAGAGTGGATAAAGCAGAAACGAGGCGCTGTGCTAAACGCGTATAATATTGAGAGATATAAAGAGGCTTTTCTCCATCAGATATTTCTGCATCATCATCATGTTCATAAAGCAAAACGAGGTCAACATCAGAATCTGCCGTTAATTCGCGACTTCCAAGCTTCCCCATACCCAATATGCCAACACGCCCCCCTTTAATACGACCATGAAGACGAGAAAATTCCTCTTGAACGGTAGCAAATGTTTTTGTAATCATAAGATCAGCAAGCGCAGTAAAAGCAAAACCCGCTCTTTCTCCTGTAATTGTACCATTCAAAATTCGAATACCAATCAAAAAACGTTGTTCATCTGCAAAAATTCTTAAATGGTCAAGAATTTCCTCATAAGAAAGAACATTTTCAAGAAAATATTCAAGCCGTTTTTCTAAGTACATTTTGGTCGGTAATTCTGAAAGAATATTCGGATCTAACATTCCATCAAAAACATGGGACCTGCGTGCAATAATTTCTGCAAGACGTGGAGCAGCCCCCATAATAAGGACAAGCATATCCAAAAGAGAGGGATTAGATTGCAAAAGACTAAAAAGTTGAATTCCTGAGGGTAAGCCCTGTAAAAAACTATCAAAACGCAACATCGCCTCATCAGCTCGCTTTGTCGCGCCAAAAGCTTTCAAAAGAGCTGGCGTTAATTCCGTTAATCTCTCGCGTGCTTCGGCTGATTGCGTTGCTTTATAACGACCACAGTGAAGGGTGCGCATAATACGACAAATATCACTTGCTCTTTCAAAGCCTAAACGGCTTAACGTTATTAATGTCTCTGGATCATCTTCTTCACCTGTAAAAACTAAATTACCAATTTCTAAACCAAGTTCTTGCTCATTCTCAAACAGTGCAGCATAATGTTTTTCAACAACCTGAAGTGTTTTTAATAAATCACGGATAAAACTGCTACTGTCTTGATAACCCATTAAATAGGCAACACTCGTGAATTGAACAGTATCATTTGGAAGAAGATGTGTTTGTTCATCGAAAAGCATTTGAATACGATGTTCCACATTTCGAAGAAATGCATAACTTTTTATAAGGCTATTTCTCGTTTTTTCACTGATCCAACCAAGCGTGTGAAGTTCTGCTAACATTGCAACTGTCTGACGTCCACGTAATTGAGGAAAACGTCCACCAGCAATGAGTTGTTGTGTCTGAACAAAAAACTCAATCTCACGAATACCCCCACGACCTAACTTTATATTATGCCCATAAGCTGCAATTTGACCATAATTTTTATGCGCATGAATTTGACGTTTGATCGAATGAATATCAGCAATAGCAGCGTAATCTAAATATTTCCGCCACACATAGGGAAAAAGCTCTTTGAGAAAGTTAAAACCTGCCCTCTTATCACCAGCAACTGGACGTGCTTTAATCATGGCTGCTCGTTCCCAATTTTGCCCACGCCCTTCGTAATAACGCAATGCAGTCCTTACTGGTAAGGCCAAAGGGGTTGATCCTGGATCTGGACGAAGACGAAAATCAAGACGAAAAACATATCCTTCCGCAGTGCGTTCTTGAATGATACGGATTAATCGGCGTACCATTTTAGAAAATACGTCAACACTTTCAGAAAGATTACCAATATGAGGTGATGTTTCATCAATGAAAACAATAAGATCAATATCAGAAGAATAATTAAGTTCCCCTGCTCCTAGCTTTCCCATCCCTAAAATAATTAAACCACAGTCTTTTTCTGGATTTTCGCGGCTTAGCAAATTAATCTTACCATGATCATGCGCTTCTCTTAATAGAAAACGTAGTGCTACACTTAATGCTGCTTCGCCCAAACGTGTCAACCAAGCACATGAAATTTCGTAAGTAAAAACACCTCCCAAATCAGCTAAAGCAATGAGAACATGCGCTTCTCGTTTTTTGCGCCTTAAAGCAGCCATCAATGAAGTTTCATTTATAGATTCATCCTTATCAATAGCCGTAATATCATCTATAATTTCGCTCAGCCTTGTTTCTATATCAACATTTAATAAAACACTAAGATATGATGGATTGGCAATTAAAACCTCACGCAAAAAAGGAGATAAGGTCATAACCGAACTGATAAAATCAATCTGCGTTCCACTCTCTGAAATGATGGAAACAAGCGATTCTAAACCTTCTTTCCTTGCTTGTTCTTCCATGTCTTTTAACCATTGGGAACCACTTTTATCGAGAGGACATAAAGAAAGAAGCTGTGTTTTTAAAAAAGCCTGTTTCGTCTGCGCTCCCTTGAAAAGCATTTTGCTTTCCTTTCTATTGCTTTATACTTTTAAAATAGTTATTACGTATGAAAAGAGAAAAGTGAAGAAAAATATCTTTAAGGAAATAACAAAATAGCCCTAAGCCCTGGATTTGCATTTTCAAGTAACAATTCACCCCCATGAAGCTTCATAACCGCTTTTGCTATACTTAAACCAATCCCAAACCCAGGTTGTGTGCGGCTTTCTTCAAGACGAACAAATCGTTCTGTCACTTTTTCACGTTTATCCTCTGCTATTCCTGGTCCATTATCGCTCACAACAACTAATAAATGTTCATCACGATATTCCATTGATAAGCAAACCTTCGCTTGCCTTCCACCTTTAGGCGCATATTTAATTGCATTATCTATAAGATTAAAAATTGATTGTGCAACAAGCTCACGATTCAATTTTAGCTCTTTATCAAATATATCTCCCAACTGAAGTAAAACACCTGACTCTTCAGCAAAAGGTTCGTAAAGCTCAACAGCATCCTCAATGATCAGTTTCATATTAATCATTTCAAGATGTTCAATTGTACTGCTGGCCTCAATACGTGAAATCATTAAAATCGCATTGAAAGTACAAATAAGTTGATCTGATTCTGCAATAACCCTATCAAGGACCTGACGATATTCAAGCTTTGTCTTATTTCCTGAAAGCGCCTCTTCAGCGCGATTTCTAAGACGTGTTAACGGCGTTTTCAGATCATGAGCAATATTATCTGATACTTGACGTAAACCAATATTTAACTCTTCAATGCGGTCTAACATAACATTAAGATTGGTTGACAATCGATCAAACTCATCCCCTACTCCAGAAACAGGTAAACGCCCACTGAAATCACCATCCATCAAACGCTGTGATGCAGCCGTTACATGATCAATCCTTTGTAAAGCTCTCCTGCCAACAAAAAACCATATGAGTAAAGCGCCTCCAACCATTGCAGCAAGTGCAATGATCACAGCTTTGCGAATAACCACTGCAAAACGTTCTGGCTCATCCAAATCACGTCCTATAAGAATCTTCATAGCATTAGGCAAGTCAACAATAACCGCCAAAGCGCGATGTTCACTTGTTTTGCCATGTTCTCCAAAACGGGAATACAAAAAAGAGGTAGAAATAAAACCACTCTGATTCAAAAGACCTAATTCAATACGCGCTACATTTCCTGCTAAAATACGCCCCATAGAATCTGTAACAAGATAAAGAAATGCTCCTGGTTGTCTTGAACGATAATCAATAGTGCGCATTAATAAGGATAATCCCCCATAATTATAAGCATTTTCAATATACTTTAATTCTTCATGTAAAGCCTGTTCAGTTTGCTCTGTTAACAATGAAGCAGAAAATGCCGTCATATAAATCGAAAGTCCTGTTGCCACCAATCCAAACAATAAAATGTAAAGTGCTGAAAGCCTTAGCGCCGTCGTGCGCATTATATTAATCAAACGATTCATGCTTTGTTATCTGGTACTTTGAGCATATATCCAGCTCCACGCACTGTATGGAGAAGGGGAACATCAAAATCTTTTTCAATTTTGGCTCTCAAACGAGAGATATGGACATCAATGACATTCGTTTGTGGATCAAAATGGTAATTCCAAACGTTTTCCAAAAGCATAGTGCGTGTAACAACCTGCCCCGCATAACGCATCAAATATTCAAGCAAACGAAACTCTCGTGGTTGCAATAGAATGTTTCTATCACCCCGTTTTACCGTATGTGCTAACCGATCAAGCTCAAGATTACCTACACAGTAAACAGTTTCTGCTTCTTTAGGATTTTTCCGCCGTTGTAAAACTTCAACACGCGCAAGAAGTTCAGAAAAAGCATAAGGCTTTGTCAAATAATCATCTCCCCCTGCACGCAGCCCCGTTACACGATCATTAACTTGCCCTAAAGCAGACAGAATAAGAACTGGTGTTTCATTGCCTTTAGCGCGCAATTCAGCAATAATAGAAAGACCATCACGATGCAAAAGCATTCGGTCAACAACCATAACGTCATAATTTTCCGTGGTTGCTAAAGCATATCCCGTATCTCCATCATAAGCAACATCAACAGAATGCCCTACTTCCAAAAATGCTTTTTCGAGATAATGCCCCGTCTCATGATCATCTTCAATAACGAGTATCTTCATAAAACGTATCTCCATTATTTTATTATGTTGTAGGACAAATATTTAATAAACATTTGTCCTACAACTAAAGCTTTATTTTTTGAAAATTGGAAGAGCAACAAAACGATTTTGATCATTTGTTCGCACTTGTAAGAGTATAGCTTTTCGTCCTAACTGCTGAGCATTTTTGATTGTGTTAATAATATCAGAGATTCGTTTAACCGGTTTATTATTTACTGTCACAATGATATCACCAGGGCGTATCCCTTTATCTGCAGCATCTGAATCGGTATCGACATCCGTTACGACAACCCCTACACCATCATCAGAAGGCATAACAATCAGACCATAATCTTCCAATGTTTCATCTAAATCACTCTGTCCATTTGAATATTTTGAAGTCTCTTTCTTACTTTCATCTTCAGACATTGAAGCGAGTTTAACCTTGATGCTCTCCTCCTTACCTGATCTCCAAATCCCTATGGTTACCATTTCTCCTGGTTTAATATTTGCAATACGTTTCGCCAGCTCACGCGCATCAGCAACTTTTTCATTATTCACTGAAATAATGACATCACCCGCTTTAATACCAGCCTTTTCTGCCGGTCCTTTTAACGGATCAGTAACCAAAGCGCCTTTGGCTTCTTTCAAACCTATTGAATCAGAAATCTCCTTTGTTACCGGCTGAATCTGAACACCTAACCAACCACGTTGAACTGAACCTTTTTCAATAAGTTGTTGTACAACCTGTTTTACAGTCGCTGCTGGAATAGCAAAAGCAATCCCAACATTTCCTCCAGAAGGAGAAAAAATTGCTGTATTAACCCCAACAACCTTTCCATTAAGATCAAACGTTGGACCACCAGAGTTTCCTCTATTAACAGCAGCATCAATCTGAATAAAATCATCGTACACACCAGTGCCAATATCACGTCCACGTGCAGAAACAATACCTGCTGTCACAGTTCCACCAAGACCAAATGGATTCCCAATGGCAACAACCCAATCCCCAACACGAAGCTTTGAATCATCACCAAAATCAACATAAGAAAATTTTCTTTTATCATTCACTTTTAATACGGCAAGATCGGTTTTGGGATCTTTCCCAATGAGCTTTGCATTCAATTCTGTACCATCATCAAGAACAACAGTATAACTTGTTCCATCAGAAATCACATGATCATTGGTCACAATGTAACCATCAGATGAAATAAAAAAACCCGATCCAAAAGCAACAGGACGGAGTCTCTGCGATTGGTGCGGAAATTTATTTTTAGGTTTATCAAAATCATAAAACTCTTTAAAAAATCTTTTTAAAGGATGCTGATCTGGTAATTGATCAAGTCCTGGACCACTAAAAAAGTTGCTAAAGAACCTATCTTCTTTCTTTTTATTGCTCTTTACTTGTACTGCTACAACGGCTGGTTTCACTTGAGCAACAATATCGGCAAATCCCTGTTGTTGCATTAACGAAGTAAATACAGAACTTGCATGAGCCTTTGTCATCCACAAGCTTGATGTACATCCACTAAAAAACAGTGCACTTTCCAATATCGCAGAAAAACTCACTGCGACAAACGTTTTAAAGAAAGCCTTTTTAACCATTTATTCTATGCTCCTATTCAATCATACCTTTATTTCAATTCCGATCACTTATAAAATACCAGACCTTACCGTTTTCTGTCTAAATTATTAAAGTTTTGTAAGGTTTCAGTATTCCCTAATATAATTACAATAAGATTGTCTGCTCATTGCAGATAATCTTATTTTTTCTTTTATGTAACATTTTTTTAATGCAATGACATTTTTGACTGTCCTTTTTCATTCACATAACTCATGATTATTCCGTTTGAAGTGGAAAAATATGATACTTACGCCAATGATAATAATGATCAAAGGCGAGAACCATAAAAACCAAGTTATCTTATTCAACGGTGGTTTCAAGAGAATAAACTCACCATATCGCTCAACAAGAAAGTCAGTGACTTGCTGATTACTATAGCCCATTTTTAGCCTTTCCCGAATTAAAAGCCGTAAATCACGTGCTAAAGCAGCATCTGAATCATCAATTGATTGATTTTGACAAACCGGACAACGTAAATGCGATGAAATATGGCGTGCTCGCGCTTCAAGAATCTTATCCTTTAAAATCTCATCCGGCTCTACTGCTATTGCTAATCGAAAAGGAAACGCTGCCATTAAAAAAAATACAATCCAAAATTTTTTTTTCATCTCAATGTCTTTTCCAAAAATTTAAAGCAAACACTACCTTATTGTACATGCCAATGCGAAACCAATACCCCAAAAGAGAAAGACATCCTCCCATAGCCATCATGAATGCCCCTAACCAAATACATATTACATAAGGCTTCCACCATATGTGCACAATGAGACCCCGATTATCAATATGTCCCGGTACAATATAGAGCTGTGATAAGCCATGATTTTTAAGACCAACTTCTGTTGTTGATGTATTTTGGCTTGAATAAAATCGCTTTGAGGCTGTTACATGACCTACAATGTTTTTATTTTCATATATTTTAAAATAAAACTCCATTGTCGAATAATTCGAACCAACACCATCATACACTGCATCAAAATGAAGCGTTTTATCCGCTATCGTCACCCTATCCCCTACGTTCATGATTAAAATACGTTCTTGCCCAAAACTTGCCACGCAAACAATACCAAATAATGTAACGCCTAATCCCATATGTGCTATTGCTGCACCAAAAGTAGACCATGGCAATCCAAGAAATCTCTTAACGCGTACTGAAAAAGCTCTCTTGCCATATCCACTCTTTCCCCATAGATCCGCTAAACTGCCTAAAAAAACAAACGCTGAAAGCCCAATCCCTAAAACTGCAAAAATATCACGCACAGATGTCGCGTAAAATATTATAAAACAGACGATACCAACCAATACAAAAACAAACCACAACCGTTCAAAAACTGCAAGCAAATCACCGCGTTTCCATGCCATCATTGTCCCAAACGGAACAAACAACAACAGCAAAACCATTAGCGGTCCACAGGTAAGGTTAAAAAAAGCAGCCCCTACAGAAATTTTTTGCCCTGTTAATATCTCAATAAAATAAGGATAAAGCGTACCAATCAATACTGTTGCTGTTATTGTTGTCAGTAACAAGTTATTTAAAACAATAAACCCTTCACGTGAAATTGGTTGAAAAAATCTTTCTGTTTTTAAAATAGGGGTACGCAAAGCAAAAAGAAGAAAAGCAGCTCCCGTAAAGAAAAATAAAAGTGCAAGAATTGCCTGCCCCCGTGCTGGATCAATAGCAAAGCTATGAACAGAAACTAAAAGTCCCGAACGAACAAGAAAAGTTCCCATTAAAGAAAGAGAAAAAGTTAGCAGAGCCAAAAACAAAGTCCAACTTTTTAATATTTCTCGTTTTTCGAGAACAAGAATAGAATGTAAAAGAGCTGTTCCTGAAAGCCAAGGCATAAACGAAACATTTTCAACAGGATCCCAAAACCAGTAGCCCCCCCATCCTAGCTCATAATAAGCCCAATAAGAGCCAACCATAATACCCAATGTCAAAAAACACCAAGAAAGTAAAAGCCACGGACGAATCCCACGCGCCCAAATTCTATCAACATGTCCCATAATCAATGCCGCAACGGCAAAAGAAAAACAAAGTGAAAAACCGACATACCCTAAGTAAAGTAGCGGTGGATGAATTGCTAATGCGATATCTTGTAAAAGAGGATTGAGACCATTTCCCTGCAATGCTGGTGGATTTACGCGTAAAAATGGATTGGATACAAAAAGAATAAATAAAAGAAAAGCAGTTGTAATCCAACTTTGGCAAATTAAAACAAGCGTCTTAAAATCTTCTGGCAAATGTTGGTTAAAAAAAGCCATCAATGCACTAAAAAAAGCAAGACTTAAAACCCATAACAACATAGAGCCTTCGTGGTTGCCCCAAACACCTGTAATTTTATAGAGCATCGGTTTTTCTGAATGAGAATTCTCAACAACGTTCAAAACAGAAAAATCAGATACGACATAAGCATAAATTATCACTAAAAAAGATAAAAGCAGTAATGTAAAAGTGATATATGTTAGAGGAACAACTGTTTGCATTAACAAACGCTCTCTCCACCAAAAACCTAAAGCAGGTAAAAATGCCCCTAATAAGCTTACTGAAAATGCTGCAGCTAAAAAAATATGACCCAGTTCGACAAGCACAATCGAATTATTTCTCCATAATGTAATGTTTTTTCAAACGATCAGCTGTTTCTTTAGGCATATAAGTTTCATCATGTTTTGCTAAAATACGCATCCCAATAAAAAAGCCCTGTTTATCGAAATGCCCTTCTACGATCACCCCCTGACCTTCACGAAAAAGATCCGGTAAGGCACCATTGAAAACTACTTTCTCATGTTTTTTGTTATCCGTTACAAAAAAAACAACGCCTCTCTCTCCAACATATTGAACAGTTCCCTTTTCAACAAAGCCACCCAAACGCAAAGGGCGCCCCGTTAAAATATCTTCTCTTGTAATTTCAGAGGGCATTCTAAAAAAACTGACCGCATGACGCATTGCATACACTATGAGACTTGCTGCAATTGTCATAACCAAACAACATAATAATATGATCAGTAAGCGCTTTTTTTTTCGCTGCTCTAAAATAACCTTCAACGAAGTAGAACTTTTTAAAGATTGATTGTTCATAGACACTCTGCGAAAAAATTTTAAATACGTTATAATTAAGTATCAATATTTTATTTTTTAAGAGCTTTGCACATCTTCTACATAGGTGCAACTTTTTATCCAATCTCTCACCTTTGCTAATAAGCTTACCAATAGCTTTCTTACTTTTTTCACCAATTTTTATTTAATATATAACCACTTATATTGCGCTCTTTCCATTCTTCATTTCTGTTCTTTAATCGTCTCTACACATACCTTTCTCTTCTAGAATGCCCCCTCTTTTATCTTCCTAAACAGCTTTTCTCTTTTATTTTCTCATCTCAATTGACGCCTATTCCTTTTCTTTGTATGGCCCACTCGATAAATCACGTAACTGAATCATCATTTTTTCAACACGTGATCGTCCTGAAAAATTTTCAGGCATTGTGTCAAGAAAGCTTTGTAAAAATTGCACTGCCTGCACAGTTTTTCCTGCTTGATGCAATGCATCAGCCAACAATAAACGTGGATAAAAATCTGTTGGCGCTAAATCCGCTGCTTTTTGAAAAGCATTTTGTGCTTCTTGCGTTATCATGCCTCCTTCATAACCAACCAATGCTAAACCATATCCTACAAGCCTTGGAGCTGTCTCTCCATTCAAACGAAGTGCATCTAAATAAGCATTGACCGCCTCTTGAAAATGGCGCTCTTCAAGATAGCCTACCGCTAACGCATCTGCGAGCTTGCCATCACGAGGTGATCGGAAAAACAGCACTTGTAAGCGAACAAGCTTTTCTTGCTGACTCAGAATTTTAGGATCTTTATCCATTAATTCGCTAAAAAAATAGCTTTTCACTTCCGGATTACCTGTCAGCCCATAAATACTCCATGTGATGAGAAGAACAAATAAAACACTTAAGGCCTTAAGAATATTCCTTTTTTTATAATGCATATAAAGCTTGTTACACTCAATCGTATGCCTATGGCTTCTATCACCATCCATGGTTTGAACTTTTCCTTCTTTCTTTATCCTATCGTCAAAACGGAGTGAAAGAAAAAGAACACTTGCCAGAAAAGCCAGAAAAAATGCTGCAAAAATGAATAAGAGCATATCACTTTTTTCCAATACCAACAGAGAATCTCTCGCTTACCTTTTATCCTCTTCATAAGAAGAGTGATGTGAATTAATAAAAATTCATTTTTTCATGGAGAATATTATAAAATCTATTATATATATATCAATTAAACAAAGAAACTAAAAACAATGTTTCCTTACTCTTTAATGTATTGTCTGAAAATACTGCTTTACAAAATTTATAGACATTTCTTGCTTAAGGAGAAAATATGTTATTCTCCCATCTTAGGTAATAAAACTTTTGCATACAACCCACCCAAATCAGAACGTGATAAAAAGAGATTGCCTCCATATTCACTGACCATATCTGAAACAATTGCTAACCCTAAGCCTGACCCTAGTTTACTTTCATTAAAGCGCCGCCCTCTTTTTAATGCCTCATCAATTTTGTCTTCTGTTAAACCAGGACCATCATCTTCTACAAAGATACTAAAATATTCTGTTTCTTCAGCATTTTCTTCTAAACAACAAGAGATCAAAACCTTTGCGCGAGACCATTGAGTAGCATTTTCAATCAAATTTCCTATAATTTCTTCTAAATCTTCCTTCTCTCCAGAAAAAACAATATCATCAACATCCATAATAAATTGAATTTGTTTTTCAGGATTAAGCTTTTTCATAACCCGCACCAAGCGTTCAAGCACACTGCGAACAGACGTATGATAGACAACACTATCGCATTGTGCTGCAATCCGCGCACGCTGAAGATAATGATTGATTTGAGCTTGCATTATTTGCGTTTGCTCTCTCAACAAACTAGCCTTTTCTCCGCGCATCTTATCTGTCTCATTCATAATCACGGATAGAGGCGTCTTCAATGAATGCGCGAGATTACCAACCTGTGTGCGAAATCGCTCGATAATACGCTGATTATTATTAATGAGAGCATTCATCTCTTGTACAAGCGGCATCACTTCGCTTACTAAATCCGTATTCACATAATGAACTCTTCCTTCGCGAATATCATTCAATGCACGTCGAATAAGCTTTAACGGTTGAAAACTAAAAAAAATAATAGCAATATTAATAAGAACACTCCCGAGACCGAAACTCCAAAGAAAAATTTGCAAAGTTCGCTTAAATCCCTTTACCTGGGCATGAGCTTCATCGATATTCCCAACAAGCCGAAAACGTGCAATATGATTTTTATTATCAAGAACAACATCACTCTCAATCACTTGTAGCTTTTGACCATTGTTCCCCGTTATCCGATAAGAGCGAAAGAATTTATTGTCAAAAGGTATATCAACATCACTTGGTGTAAATATCTCGCCTGTTCCCAATGAAGGAGATGTCAATCTTCCTTTTAAATTATGGGATATCGAAACAACTTCCCAATACCATCCTGTTGTTGGATCAGAATAACGAATATCATCAATCCCAGCCCCTCCTATCAAGGTACCTTCCGATGACACCGTCACTGTTGCAATAAGACTGTAGAGTTGAGCAGAAAGGATACGCTCTAGGCTTTGTTCAGTTGAACGCTTATAAAATAAAATACTTACTGCAGAAATCGATAAAAGAGAAATAACAACCCATAATGTTGATAAGATCATAACACGTAAACTGAGAGATCGAGTAATTACAAAAAAGAACCTCCTATACCAATTATTCTCTTCAAAAACATTCATTAATCACCTCGCGTTCTCACGCGATATCCCATTCCTCGAATAGTTTCAATCAAATCCACTCCAAGCTTTTTCCGTAACCGACCTACAAAGACTTCCACTGTATTCGAGTCCTTATCAAAATCCTGATCATAAAGATGTTCAGTAAGCTCTGTTCTTGAAATGACCCTGTCACAATGATGCATGAGATACGAAAGCAGTCTGAATTCATAAGATGTTAGTTTAATCAATTGACCATCCACAAAAACACGAGACGTCTTTGTATCCAACAAAACATTTCCGCAACATAATGCACTCGTCGCATGTCCCGTAGTGCGACGAATTAATGCTCGCAAGCGCGCCATCACTTCCTCCAAATGAAATGGCTTCACAACATAATCGTCAGCTCCAGCATCAATACCGTGCACCTTATCAGACCAACGGTCTCGCGCTGTTAGCATTAAAACAGGCATGGAGAGCCCTTCTTGACGCCACTTTTCAACAACACTAATACCATCAATCTGCGGTAAACCTATATCAAGTATCACCGCGTCGTAAGACTCTGTGCTACCTAAAAAATAAGCCTCTTCACCATCGAAAGCACTATCGGAAACATATCCTGCACGTCTTACAGCTTCTGCTAATTGATGGTGAAGATTCCGATCATCTTCAACGATTAAGATACGCATCACAACACCATCTGCCAAAAACTAATCAGCAGGAACAAAAAACTCAACACGACGTAATTTTTCACCATTACGGGCTGGTACAACAACCACAATTGCACACATGTCCTTTCCATCCTGAACAACCGGTTTTGAACGGACGAGAACCCCGCTCTCTTGCGCAGCAGCCTTCTTACCTAATTCAGCACACCCCGAAGCTAGAACATAATCTGCTTCTAAAAAAGCTGCTATTATTACAAACAAGAATTTTTTTTTCATCATAAATATTTCAATAACCCATCTCTTCTCTTCCTTGATAAAGGATAAAAGAAATAATGGTTTTTTTTGGTCGATTAAAAAATCACAAATGGAAAAACTTTATCCTCTATCTTACAGAAGTAACATATTAACATTAATCCAAATTTTTAAAAAATCAAAAAAATATTTTTAATAATGAGAATAAAATTTATTCAATAAAATAATAAAATATTAATATACTATCTTACAAAAAATGCATAATTCTAAAACAAATTCTTTCTCTGTTATAACTATAGAAAAAAAATACTTCTACTCCATATACTTATTGTAGATTTGTTTGGTTGTATTGCTTTGCCATAGGCTCTCTTTAAATGTTTGATTTTTTTAAAAAAAAGAAAGGGCAACACCGTAAGCCATTTCATAGTCCTGCTCTCATTGAATTAGACGCACGATTAGACACAGCGCTTTATCACATTCGTTCTGCTAACAGTTTTTTCTGGAAAAAGGCAAAAATCGTCTCACAAAATTTTCATCTTCAAGGATGGAAACGTTTTATCGTTGAAGTTCTCGATGAAATACTAACATTAGGGTTGATGGGATTTACTCTTTTCACCATTTTGGGCATTTCTGTTTTTGAACTTACCAAAACAGATTGGTCTTCTCCTAAAAACTTTTCCATTCTTTTTCTCGATCTCTATGGAAATCCAATTGGACACCGTGGTGCAATGCCGGCTATTTCTGTCCCTGTTGAAGAAATGCCTGACACTGTTATTAAAGCCGTTCTTGCCACAGAAGACCGTCGTTTTTTTGATCATTGGGGCGTTGATTTTCAAGGACTTACACGGGCAATTTCACAAAATATTCAAGCTAAAGGGGTGGTGCAAGGTGGTTCAACTCTCACACAACAATTGGCTAAAAATTTATTCTTAACAAACGAGAGAACCATAACACGTAAAATCAAAGAAGCTTATCTTGCTCTTTGGCTAGAAGCAAATTTTAGCAAAAAGCAGATTTTGCAACTTTATCTTGATCGAGCCTATATGGGAGGAAACAATTTTGGTATTGCAGCCGCTGCAAAATTTTATTTTGGAAAAGATATCCGTCATGTATCTTTGAGTGAATCTGCTATGTTAGCAGGACTCTTTAAAGCTCCAACAAAATATGCCCCTCATAGTCATCTCTTTGCTGCTCAAACACGTGCCAATGTCGTCCTTTCTAATCTTGTTAATAGTGGCTTTATGACGAAAAGCCAGATTATCAATGCGCATCGCCACCCTGCTAGGGCCCTTCCCCAAATAGACAATAATCAGCCTGATTATTTTCTTGATTGGGCATTCGAGGAAGTCAAAAAAATGCGCAATCAACTTCCAAGCCATAGTTTAATTATTCAAACGACCCTTGATCCGAATATTCAAAAAGCAGCAGAAGAATCAATTGCCTATCATTTACATCAATATGGTCAACAATATCGTGTAACACAAGCAGCCACCGTTATACTCGATAATAACGGTGCGGTATGTGCAATTGTTGGAGGACTAGATTACAAAAAGAGCCAATTTAACAGAGCAACACAGGGCGGTCGACAACCTGGTTCTTCATTCAAACCTTATGTTTATGCAGCCGCAATGGAACATGGATTATCACCCTCAACAATCGTTCTAGATGCTCCCATCAATTGGGGAGGTTGGACACCCAAAAATAATTCTGGTCGTTATCTGGGAAAAATTGACTTAGCAACAGCTTTAGCCTTTTCCATTAATACAGTCCCTGTTTATCTCACCTACCAATATCTTAACCGCGATACCCAACCTATCATAGATCTCATTAAAAATATGGGGATTAACGCGCATATTTTATCACACAAAACGATGGTTCTTGGCACTTCCAACATGACCCCCATGGATCAAGCTACAGGCTTTAATGTCTTTGCCAATGGAGGAATAGCGGGTAATCGTCATGGGTTTACGCAAATCAAAACAATTGGTGGTCGTGTTGTGTGGGATTTCGAACATAACGGAAAAAAACTACACCGAGTTCTGAGTGAACAATCAGCAGCTTATATGAATCAAATGATGGTGGGTGTCACAACACGAGGATCTGGTAAGCGTGCTGCGTTGCCCATGACTCTTGTCGCTGGGAAAACTGGAACATCACAATCTTATCGTGATGCTTGGTTTGTTGGCTTTACGGGAAATTATACGGGAGCGGTATGGATGGGAAATGATAATTTTTCACCGATGAATCGTGCTTTTGGGGGTGGCGTTCCTGCCATGATATGGCATCGTATCATGCTTGCTGCGCATCAAAATATTATGCTCAAACAGCTCTATGGTGTTAAAGATTCTCTCCTTCCTTATCAGCCTCCAGTACTTTCCGCCCATGCAGATTCTGAAGTTTCCTCCCAAATACCCTCTACGCTTTCTCCTGAAACATTAAATATCGTGCGATTGATTAACAAAGATCTGAAAAAACTTCTTCAATCTCTTTGAAGATGAAAACAACTGGAGATTCAACATTTTGAATTCAAGATATTCACTGATGTTTTTTAATATCACCATTTTCTTTTTTATCTTCGCTTTTTCCATTTTATGTGGAACACTGAGTGTCGATTATGTGCTCAATTCCTTTCATCATTTTGGACACTTTACAATTGGAAAATGGAGCGCTTATCCACAAGTAGGAACCGCCAATATGGATCCTTATACCCGCGCTCGCACTGCCAAACGAGGTATTGTTTCACTCGGACGAACTGAAGGTATTCAATTCCAGATTTGGCAAGATAACCAAGGGCGTCCACTTCATCATCACTGTCATTATTTGCTCAAAGGCACCATCCCTGAAACCCGTCTTTTTACCCTTTATACAGCTGACAAATCCCTTAAACCCTATACTTCATCCAAAGAAATACCTTTTGAACTTCACACTAATAATATTATCTATGAGCATGATGGATCATTCCGCATCAATATTTCACCCACACCGCAAACCGGTAATTGGCTTGCAACAATTAGTCAAAAAGAATTCGGGCTTATTCTTACTTTATACGATACTCCAATCATCTCAGCAACGGCATTACAAAAGCTCACAATGCCCTCTATAGAACAAATTCCATCAGGACAAATAAATTGTGATTAGATTCATTTATACCGCACTTCTTGCAATCATTGGCGCTATTATCGTTCATATTTGCTTTTTATTTCTGATCCCCTATTGGGCACAAGATAATATATGGACAGCACTAAAAAAATCTGGAACCTCTTATCAATTTGTCGATTTTACTCCTGATAATCCTATTCAACAATCTGCTGATCCACTCTTTCTTCTTAAAGTCTGCAGATTTAATCTTGAAAATGGACCTGTTCATTTAAAAGCTTTGAAAACACGACAATTTTGGTCACTAGCAGCCTACACACACGACGGAATTATTTTCTATAGCCTTAATGACCGAACAGCCCCTGATGCGATACTCGATCTTATCATTGGAAAACCAATACAAATCATAGAACTCAAAAAATCAAAACCTAAAAAAAATGCCAATTCAGTTTTGGTTGCTAAAAATTTGAATGAAGGGTTTGTTATTTTACGTATTTTTGTCCCTTCTTCCCTTGCAAAAAAAGAAAGTGAAGCTTTTCTTTCATCTGCGACCTGTCGCATATTTTATGAATAAAAACGGACTAACCTCTCATTTGTACAATACCTTACTTTCTGTACAAAATACATGAAGCCTATCAAAATGGTTATCTTTTTTCTCTATTAATCAAATATTCGAATTCAGATTTATCTGATTGTAGATCCCTCAATTTTTTATTGAGGTAGAATGAAATCTCTATTGCACATAATCATATCCTATTTGAGACGCATTATCTGACAGAAAAAACTCCCCGCCATTAGAAGAGAAAAATCAAGAGTAAAGTTCTAAAAATATATGCTGCTAACAACCGTAGAACTTGTTATTTGAGTTTACTTCTTTTTATTTACAAAAATTCCCATAAAGTTCGCATCAACAACATGATAAACTATAGAAGAAATACTGATCACTTTCAATGAAGTGCTAAAATAACCGCTGGAAACTTATAAGACATTACGCATCCTTGACCTCAAAAATAAGTGCTTTATTTTTGGTTTATGAGCAGAAGCTTTTTGTAAGATAGCACTCTGAAAAAACTTCGCTTATAGTTTACAATTGAGGGGAAAAACTTCATGAAGAAGAGATATGTTCGGTTCGTTTCAAGAGCAGCAGTATGGTCCCCTCGATTTGGTGGTTTAGCCTTCTTTATTTTATTATTTTCGGTCATTTTACAACGTTTTTCCGTACTTAACGTAAGCGACTTCATAATCTTGATAGGTATCTCTACTGGCTGTATAATTATTTCTCTTTTTCTGGCTATTAAAGCACTTCATAGTTTGTGGGTCTATGGTGCTCTAGGGGGAATGAAAGCTTTAAAAGGGATCATTTATTCATTAATAACTGCGACACCATTGATGCTCTTTTTGGGACTTTGGTTTACCTTACCGGCTCTTTATGATATTTCTACCGATACACAAAACCCGCCGGCTTTTTTTCGCACAATACGTCCCAGCGATGCTTTACCGCTCAAAAGTGTTTTGACTGAACAAGCAACATTACAGATCTCACAATGGCCAGAAATGTCAGGGCGCCGTTATGATGGATCACCTGACCGTATTCGCGAATCTGTTCTCAATGTTTTAGAAGCCTATGATTGGCCTGTTGTAGCTCAAAAAAAGTTTAAAGGTGAAGAAGATGCGCTTTATATTGAAACAATGGCCAAAACTTTTTACCTTGGCTTTATTTCAGATATTGTTATTCGTTTAACGAATGAAGGGGATACAACTTTTGTTGATATGCGTTCTGCTTCTCGTTATTTGCCAAGAGATTTGGGAACCAATGCTGCTTTTATTATCGATTTTATGGATGCGCTTGATACAGAAATCGCCTCACTTCCTCTTTCTCAAGATGATGAGTAGAAACTTGTACTTACTTCCAACAGAAAAATCCCTACCAACCTGTCATTTGTTTCCACTATTATTACTTATTACTGAAAGTGCTTTTACTCTTTCAAGACAAAGCTTTTAAACGAAAATATTTCAATCCTAAGTTATTTCATAACAAAAATATTGTTTTGTATCTCATTTGATGTTTTTCTTTAAAAGATTTTAAGTATTAATATATATTAATTATTAATATACTATTTATTAAACAATAAAAATGATTTATTTTATTAAAAAGTAAATTTATAATATTTGATAAAAAACAACAAATTAACTAATAGGTAAGTATTGTAAAAAATTTTAATTGTTTATTTTTCTTACTTCTAAGCGGGGAAAACATGCGGAGCTTATTAAGTTAGGAAAATAGAAATGTCTAAAAAATCCCTTTTATCCTGCACAACTGCTGCAGCAATTTTGCTGTTTTGCACCCCTCACAACCTACAAGCTGCTGAAAAGTTTAAAGCTGGTAAAGGAGAAAAGAAAACGGCTACAACAGGAGCAACCTATGAAAACCTTCAAGCATTAGATAGCGGCAAAATCTATGGCACTAATTTAGCAATCATCGGAAATAAAGACACAAATAACTCCACTAATCCCACAATGAAATTTGCTGTATCCGCTGAAAAGAAAGGTAGTTATATTGAGTTATGGAACACAACCATTAAAGGAACTGATTTTGATATTTTCCGCGGACTTGAAGCAAAAAATGATGCTGCAATTAAAATGACTGGAGGGTCCATTACAGCTCAAGCATTTGCTGTCTCTTTTTTCAACAGCAGACCTGATTATGGTAACGAAAACATGCTAGAAAATGTAACTTCTTCAGCTAGCAAAGCTTTAGAGGTAAGAAAAAATGCTAACGTAACTGTATCAGGGGGATCCTTTAATGGACAAGTGAGTGCTAATGGTGGTGGCTCTATTACTCTAACAGACGATGTTAAAATAACCTCTAATAAATATGGATTCTTTGTAGAAGATCCAGAATCATGGGTCCAGATGATAGGAGGAGAAGTCACTGGAAAAGGAATTGCAATAGTAGCACAAAACAATACGCGAATCACGCTCAGAGATGTTATTATAAAAGCGGGTGGCAGCGGAACCCGTGTAAATGCCCTTTATAGCACAATTACTGTGTCTGGAAATACAGAGATTAAAGATGCTTCTATCGGGCTCGAAGCAACAGGCAGTAACGAAACAGGCAGAGGCGAAATCAGGGTATATGGATCAAAAGATACGCCCATCAAAATCACCGCAAAAGAAATCGGATTGAATGCAGTACGCTCTGGGCATATCATTGTCACGGATGTTCTTATCAAAACAGATGGCAACGGAATGGGCGCAAAAGCTATAGACCAAAACAGCATGATTGAATTGAATGGAAATACAGAGATTAAAGATGTTGCATTTGGACTTGTAACAGAAGGTAGTGGTGAAATCAAAGTAACCGGATCAAAAGATAGTCCTATCAAAATAACCGGGAAAGAAGCTACTATGGTAGCAGCAACGTGGGGACGTATTACTGTCACAAATGCTCTCCTTAAAACAGATGGCAACGGATTGGCGCAAGTGCTAATTCCCAAAATAGTATGATCAATTTGCAAAATACAACGATTGAAGATGTTTTAATCGGGATCGAAGCAAATGATGGTGCTATAATCAAGTTAAATGAAGGAGTCATTACCACAATAGGAACTGGTGCTTCTTTTAACAACAGCAAAAGTAACGAAAACAAATTGGAAAATCTAATAATAAAAAGCCATAACTACGAAACCGTGACGGGAATAGGAGTAAATACTTCTGAAAGTAAAGTTACTTTAAAAAACGTAACTGTTAAAAACACAAGAAATGGTATAAATGCAGATAATCATTCTGAAATAACAATATCGGGAGGAACCTTTGATACTGAAATAATTAGCAAAAAAGCTCAAAATGATAGTACCATTACTTTAGACGTCAATGTTACAGTAATATCTTATGGTGATGGGCTCTATGCAGACGGAATAAACTCTAAAATTGCAATGATAGAAGGAAATGTAAAAGCAGGAGGAGCCGCATTTGTCATAAAGGATGGCGAGCAGATTAACGGAACAAAGATTACTGCAAAAGCAGAAAACAATGGCATAAGGTTCGATAAATCTCAAAAAGATAAAATCTCACAGATCAATTTGATGCATACAACACTACAAGTTGAAAATGGTGTTGGGATCAGTGTACAGCAATCAACAGGAAAAGTTAATTTCAAAACCTCAAAAATCCTTTCTGATACGTTACTTACAAACACAATGAATGAAACACAACCCGATGGAGCGTTCTCACTGGTTGCCGATGACACGACTTTACAAGGCAGAGTAAACAATGACAAAAATGGTAGAACAACTTTCGATCTAAAAAATGGCACAACATGGTTCCTAAAAACAAGCACACAAGAAAAAGACCATGGCGGAAATCTTCTTGATATCACTCAAAGATCACGTTCTGATGTTTCTGTACTCAATCTCAATGACAGCAAAATTGTTTTTGAAAAACCAATAGAAAACCATTACCACACATTACATATCGGTTCTGGTAAAAAAGATACTCCAGAAGTCTATAACGCTTCTGGAAACGCAGAAATTCACTTTAACATGGCATGGAGCGATGGGGTTGCAGTAGATGATCAAAAAACCGATCGAGTTCTCATTCATGGCGATGCATCAGGTACAACAACAGTTTATATCAAGAGTGATGTAGGGAGTAAAAACAGTGTAGAAAACGCTGTATCTCCCTCGAATGCAGGCGGTATTTCCCTTATCCAAGTCTCTGAAAAAGCGATGGAAGACTCCTTCAAATTAGCCAATGGTTATATCACAAGAGATGGTTTGCCTTATAAATACACACTAACTGCTTATGGACCAGAATCAAGCCATGGCACAGCCAATATTGAGCAAAACCTCTTTGATGAAAAAAATGAAAACTTCTGGGATTTCCGCTTGCATAAAGCATTTCTTAACTCCGGTGGTAGCAATGGCGGTTCTGGCAGCGGCGGCGGTTCCGGTGGCTCTGTCCCTGGTCCACATGTGGAAGCTGTCGTACCGCAAGTGGCAAGCTATATCGTGATGCCTAACGCTCTCTTCTACGCTGGTTTTACCGATATTACTAAGCAAAGCAAATTGTTAGCTGATATCCGTACAACAAAAAATTATTCTTTCTTCTTTTCACCCTATGGTAGCACTGCTACCTTAACCTCTGAGCGTGGTCCCTTCAAATATGGCTATGGCGCTGATATTCGCTATGCTGCCGTACAAGCAGGTGGTGCATTAGCTGCAATGGAAAGCCAAAAATCACCATGCATTTTGGACTTATGGGAACCTATGGGCAACTCTCTTTCACACCTAAGGATATGGAGGGTGCAGACAAAAGCACACTCAATAAATGGGCGGTTACAGCTTATGGCAGCATACAACACAACAATGGCTTATATGTCGATGTCCTAGCTTCCTATAGCATGATCGATGGAAATATCACTACGGCTGACATCGAGAATGCCGCAAACTTGAAGGGTGCAAAAACCTTGAGCGCTTCGGCTACCATTGGAAAAGAATTTGCTACAGGAATGGCAGGGATAGAGTTTGAGCCATAAGCACAAATTGTTTATCAACAATTGTCGTTTGACACCATGAAAGATGCTGATAATCTAGAAATTGATATGAAAAATCCTTCCCAATAGTTGGTTCGGATTGGCGGACGTTTAACTAAAACTGTTTCTGCCGAAAGCGATCATCCCTTTTCTTTTTATGGAAAAGTGAACTTTCTTAAAACCTTTAGTGATGATGGGAAAATACAGATTGGTAGGGAATTTGACCTTGATCCTGCCGGAACTACTATTGAAGGCGGTTTGGGCATCAATGCACAACTCTCCCACAATATCGCACTTCATGGTGATGTTAGTTACCAACAAAAGCTGCAAAAAACGGGTATAACAGGAGCGAGCTTTTCTGGTGGAATACGTTATCAGTTCTAAGAAAAGGCTGTAAAGTGAGCATTATTTTCCCATTTGCTTGCATAAAAAGGCTGCACAACTCCATACTGTGTTGCCTTTTTGATTTGCACAAACCTACCTTGGAATACCGGTTATTCTTTTCTTTATAACATACCTACGACACTTCTTGCTGAAAGCAATCCTTTGGATAAAGTTTTGTAACCAAAGCGCTTGCCTATCTGCCAGCTCCTCCTTCTGGCAATACGACTGCAAGAATAGAAGGTGAAAAACTCATTAGCGCTACCCTTCAATCTCTCCAAGATAAATTAAGAGCGCTAAAAGCACAAGCGGACCGCGTCGAGCGCAGCGGTGCAACACAACATGCGCAATTAGATAGGTTGGAAGATGATCGTCAATTAAGCCAAGGAAAATTAAAAGCTGCAAAAAGCCTGATGGAAACAAAAGTCATTAGCCAAGCCGTTTACTTAGAGCGTTTACATGACTTTAAAAATGTCGAGCATGAAATTTTAACCAATCAAAGACATTTGGAAGAAAATGCCGCCGAAATAAATACCCTCCGCCAACAACGGAAAAGTCTCATTTCCGATGAAATCGCCCGCTATCGGCAACTTTCGCGTGAAACAGAACTGAATCTTCAAGGATTAAAAGCAAAGCTTGATAGCACTCAATACCATCTTGACCACTTATCACTTTATGCACCTGTTGATGGACGTATCGATGATTTAAGTACCCATACTTTGGGTGGCTTTGTAGAGGCTGGTAAAACTCTCATGCGCATTGTCCCTGGTGCGGGCGGTCTCATTATTGAAGCATTTTTTGATAATCGAGATATTGGTTTTTTTAGAAAAGGGCCAACGTGCTTACATCAAGTTTTCTGCCTTTCCGCCTGAACGTTTCGGTGTTATCCACGGCTCAGTCGTTAATGTAGGCGCTACAGCACGCTATAATAAAGAAATTAATGGTGTCTACGCTGTTTTAATCAAAATTGACCAAGATCATATCACTTTGAATAACAAACAATTTAAATTTATCCCTGGCATGACTGTAACAACGGATGTCATTACCTCAAAACGGCGTCTCATTTCTTATTTCTTTGAACCTATCACCAAAATTTTAGAACAGTCCCTAAAGGAAAGATAATGTCTGTAAATGAAAATCCATCACCATCACTCATAGATCCTCTTACGGCTTTGGGTGCCATGGTTGTTTTAATGCTTACATCTCCCTTATACCGCCGCTGGCGAATTTGGGATATAGACCGAAACTTAGGTCCAGCTTTACAGACTGGGCAATACAAGCTCTATAAAAATGAACGTGGAGAATTTTGCGCCTTTATCATGCGCCTTTATCACTTGGGCTTTTTTAGATGAGAAAAATCATCAATCTATGCTTGAAAAGGGAGAATTTTTACCCGATGCCAATTGGCAAAATGGAAAATACGTATGGTTTATTGATTGTGTAGCACCTTATGGCCATACTGCTCATATTGTACGTGATATGCAACGAAATATATTTCCTGATCAGCGTTATTGTTATGCTGTACGACGTAATGAAGATGGTGGAATACGAAAAATTGCACGCTGGTGTTGCTATAGAGCTCAAAATCCAGCCAAATAGTTTTTCTAAAGCAAGTGCGCACAAACCATTTAAGCCCCACTCTTATAAAGAAAAATCCCTAAAATAACTATTTTGACTATAGTTATAGTAAGAGCCACTCCGCTACAGACGCGTATTTCCCCTCTGACCAACCCGATATGAATGGCTAAAGATAATATAAGAGGTTTAATCCACTCTCAAGTCTATGATTTCTCAAGTTTATGATTGATTCATTTCACTAAAATTGGCTGGGGTACCTGGATTCGAACCAGGGAATGCCGGTACCAAAAACCGGTGCCTTACCGCTTGGCTATACCCCAAAAAAACACGCTTTATAGCGACTCCTGCACCTTATAGCGATTCCTGTGATTGGACGCAATATCTGAAAATCAAAGACCTTACTTTTTTATCATAAAATTTCTGAGTCTTGTATGGCATTGCCATCGATACAAATTCGTAGCAGAAACGATATACAATTGTGATTTTAACATAAGTAGCAACCATTTATCCACCAATTATTTCGCTCTTTGTATTGATGTCTTAGGAACAGAACATGAAAATCTTTCAGTTTACTCATGTATCTAATAAATTTGCATATGATTTAATTTTCTTGATATATTAAAATCTCATCTTGCTCAATTTAAGAAAAAAGCTGTCACCACATTGGCAACCGGTAAGTGTATGATAGTGCTGCTGTGCTCTTGCATTAAGCATAAAGATGGTAATGTCCACTAATTTTTACATTATATTATTCATGGGTAGCACCATAAAATAAAATCAAGCACATTGAAAAATATTTCCTAAAAAATAACACTTAATATTCTGTTGAAAACATTATGATACACCAATAAACTGGAAAAGTTTTGCAAAAATTAAAAACATTTTATATGGTATTTGAAAAAATAGATATACAAAAACAAGGAATAATAGCTATTTCCATTTACTTTTTATTCAAAAGATAATGATATTCATTACCCGCTCATAGATGTAAAAAATCTTCAGAAGCAATCTTTATGTAGACCAATACCCTTTTTGATTGATGAATATACATTTCCTAAAAGCTTCTTTTACAAAAAGAGAGACATTAAAACTATTTCATACAAACTAGGTATTCAACATTTGCTTTTAAATTCGGTAAATGGCAAATTAGGCTTATGAAATAAGCTTAACAATTAGAATCGAGGAGATTTTTAAATGGCTTTTGAATTGCCCCCGTTGCCTTATGATTACGATGCCCTTTCGCCTTATATGTCACGCGAAACGCTTGAATATCATCATGATAAGCATCACCTTGCTTATCTTACCAACACCAATAATTTTGTGAAAGAGTTAGGCTTAGAAAATGAAAGCCTTGAAGATATTGTTAAAAAAAGTTTTGGAAAAAATATTGGTTTGTTTAATAATGCAGCGCAGTATTACAATCATAACCACTTTTGGCTTTGGATGAAAAAAAATGGTGGTGGCCAAAAACTTCCTGAAAAGTTAGCAAAAGCTATTGACGCTGATCTAGGTGGTTATGACAAATTCCGCGCTGATTTTATTGCTGCTGCTAGTGCCCAATTTGGTTCTGGATGGACGTGGGTTGCTGTTAAAGATGGCAAGCTTGAAATTATGAAAACCCCTAATGGTGAAAATCCCTTAGTGCACAATGCTCGCCCTATTTTGGGTGTCGATGTGTGGGAACATTCCTATTACATTGATTATCGCAATGCTCGACCGAAGTACCTCGAATCCTTTGTAGACCATTTAATTAATTGGGACTATGTTTTAGAACTTTATGAAGAATGTGAATTTTAAACTATCTAGATAACTTTTTAGTGTATGAAAGTCTCTATAATCCAATAAATTATCGGAGACTTTCATACAGAAGTATTATGGATTAGCAAAAGTCTTTTCCTGCTATCTTTAGAATATATGCATAGATATAGGCAACTTCTTCTAGCTTTGAAAAACGTCCAGCTGCACCAGCGTGCCCTGAATCCATATTAATACGTAATAAAACTGCATTATCGTCTGTTTTTAGGTCTCGTAATTTTGCCACCCATTTTGCAGGCTCCCAGTAAGTTACACGAGGATCTGTTAATCCTGCCATCACAAGTATAGGGGGATAGTTTTGAGCTTTGACATTATCGTAAGGAGAATAGGAAGCAATAAGCTTATAATCTTCTTCTGATTCAAGAGGGTTCCCCCATTCGCCCCATTCTGGAGGTGTGAGTGGCAATGAAGCATCTAACATTGTCGCTAAGACATCAACAAAAGGCACATTCGCGACGATCCCAGCAAAATCCTGGGGAGCTATATTGGCAATGGCTCCCATCAACATCCCCCCTGCTGAACCACCATGGGCAATCAGCCGGTCGTGAGAAGTGAATTTATTGTTTACAAGGTAACGCCCACAAGCAATAAAATCTGTAAATGTATTGTGCTTAAAGAGATGTTTTCCTTTCTCATACCACTCTACTCCCTTTTCTTTTCCTCCGCGAATATGAGCAATAGCGTAAATAAAACCTCTGTTTACTAGAGAAAGTACATTACTATTGAAACTGGCAGGAATAGAAATCCCATAAGCACCATAACCGTAAAGCAGACAAGGCGCACCACCATCAAGGGGAGTGTTTTTGTGGTAAAAAAGTGAAATAGGAATCTTCTCACCATCGTCTGCTATTGCTATAATCCGTCGTGTTACATATGCATCTTTATTATGCCCAGAGGGAATTATTTGCGTTTTTAAAAGCATTCGTTTACGACTTTTCATCTCATAATCAAACACTTGATCAGGTGTTGTCATAGACGAATAGGAAAAACGAATAGTTGGACTGTTATATTCTGCAACTCCTTGCAGACCTAAAGAATAAGCCTCTTCAGTAAAAGCGATGGAATTAACTTGTTTAGTGGTACGTTCCATTACTTTTATACGTGGAAGCCCCTCAAAACGTTCGATCCAGACAAGAAAATCTTGATAAGCATCATGGGATAATATTAGGCACCCAAGCTGATGTGGGACAAACTCAGACCAATTTTCTGATTGTGGAGATGTATATGGCGCTACCATAATTTTGAAATCTTTTGCATTATCTAAATTGGTTAGAATATAAAAGACATCACCACCCTCTGTAAGTGAATATTCAATACCTTGTTGTCGTTTCCGTACACATTGGGGAACAGTAAAAGGCGCCTCAGCAGGAATTAGCCAGATCTCGGATGTTTCATGATCATGAATATTAATATAAATAACATCATTAAGCTTAGAACCGCTTACATCTAAGAAAAAACCTGGATTGTCTTCACGAAAAATAAGCTTATCTTGTGATTGATCTGTGTTTAATTGGTGATAATAGAGCTCTGAAGGTCGGTGGTTTTTATCCATCTTAGTATAGAAAAAACCTTCAGACCTAGCATCCCATACAATTTGACCAGATGTATCAGTAATTGTGTCCGTACAGTCAGACAATGTCTCAAAATTACGAATTTTAGCTGTATAGAATTCTGATCCTTTGTCATCATAGGTCCATACCACATGTGTATGGTCAGGAGATTCTTGAACTGAACCAAATTTAAAATATTCTTTGCCTTCTGCCAAGACATCACCATTAAGGTACACGTTTTTTTCTCCGCCATTCCTTGGTGTCCGAAAATAATGTGGCTGTTGGCCTCCGGTAACATAAGAGAATCCGTAAGCAAAAGGACCATGTTTTATAGGAACAGAACTATCATTCTCTTGGATCCTGTTTTTCATTTCTGTAAAAAGCAAATCTCGTAATGGTTTTGTATCAGCCATTTGAGCTGATTGATAAGCATTTTCTTTTTCAAGATGCTGTCGAATATTGGGGTCAAGACAGTTAGGATCTTTAAAAACATCTTGCCAGTTAGACGCACGTAGCCAATGATAGGGATCATCACGAAAAATACCATGATATATTTCCTTATGAGTGATTCTAGATGCTTTGGGAGGAATTGCAAAAGTGCGAGTCATACACAATCCTATATTAAAATATGTTAATAGCTTCGTTTATATGTTAGAATCACAATGATTGATGAAAGTGTAAAAATCTATAAGTTCTATTCACTTGCAAAAATAGCACCATGATAATTTTTAAAACTAATACCTTTCTGTTCATTACATATCACAGCTATTGTTTTCTAGGGATATAATACCACTTTTATAATGAAAGTGACGGGTAAAACAATTAAACTATTAGAAAAAGAATTGATTTTTTTTGAAACAGTATAATCGCATAATTTTACAGAAAGGAATAAATATATCTAAAATATTATTATTACTGTATAAAAAATAAAAATGTTCCATCTCCTTTTAACGAATAGTTTTATATTATAAACAATACTATTATGTCATATTTATAATATAGTATGTTTTTATTATTAAATTTTATAAATATAAATAATAAAAATAAATTTAAAACTTATTAAACATAAACTTACTAAACTATAAGTATTCAAAACAAAATATAATAATTTATATATTATATTTTTATAATTAGTAATTTTATTTTTACGTTCTCAAAAAAATAAATAAATTTTATCATATATTTTTTTATATTTGTGATGTATTATATATTATGTATGATATGTTATAGGGTAAAAATATATTTTATCATGTAATAATTTCGTTTTTCTTATTGTATATTATGACAAAAAATGGGTATTTATTTGATTTTTTTGTGTTTTGGCAATTTTATAGAATAATTGAATTGACAAAAAAGATTTTTGTACAATATGAAACTCATGTGCATGAGATCTTTATATCATGAGTATATGCACTATATCTCGATTTTGAATTACTCAATTTTAAATTAAAGGAAACAAGAATGGAACATCGTGCAGTCTTAGAGACTGAAAGCAATTTAGTTATTACATTGGTTGCTGATATTGTTGCTGCCTACGTGAGTAATAATTCTATTCGACCGACTGAAGTGCCAAGTTTAATTGCTGATGTCCATGCTGCTTTTCGTAAAGCAGGGAATCTAGAGTTAACAGAAGTCGAAGTTGAAAAACAAAGGCCTGCCGTTAATCCGAAGCGTTCAGTATTTCCTGATTATCTCATTTGCCTTGAAGATGGAAAGAAGTTTAAATCTCTAAAGCGTCATCTCATGACACATTATGGAATGTTGCCAGAGGAATATCGTGAAAAATGGCAGTTAGATAGTTCTTATCCTATGGTAGCGCCTAATTATGCAAAAACACGATCGGCTTTGGCCAAAGAAATGGGGCTTGGACGCAAAAGCAAACGGAAAAAAACTAAATAATCTTATTTTGCGAAAAAATGGTTTCATGTATAAAGTTTATTTTAGTATACATGTTTTGTGTGAAGCTTTTGTATATATAGCAATTTCTACCAAAGGTATTACATATAGCTTTCGTTACGAATCCGTTTAATCATTGATTTCAGACCATTTGATCGTTGTGGTGTAAGATTTTCATTTAAACCAAGTTTTTCAAAGAGCTCTTGAGCATCAGAATTGCGAATTTCAGAAGCTTTTTTGCCTGAATAAAAAGCAAGAAGTATATAAATGAGTCCACGCACAATATGAGCATCGGAATCACCTTGAAACGTCAATATTGGATCTTCTGAGTTATTACGTGAAGATAAAAGCCACACTTGGCTAACACAACCAGGAACTTTGTGAGCATCGTTTCGAGCGCTTTCCGGAAAAGGTGGCAATTCATAGCCAAGCTCGATGACATAACGATAACGATCTTCCCAATTATCCAAAAGCGAAAAGTTATCTATAATATTACCGATTGTGTCCGCCATTATTTTAGTCCTGTTTCGTTTGAATAATCATTCTTGAATACACTTATAAAAAATAAATATTTATTCTTCCTAACATAAATAACACAAAGAACGTTAAAAATCCTTATTTCAAGATAACATTGCATGGTTTTGTAAGAACTCTTGTATTTCGATTTTGTAAGAAACATTAGGGAAAGTCTCTGATATTATTTTTGTTTCCTAATATGTTCCCTAAATATTCATAAGCAGCTCTTGCACCGTAATATGCGCGCTCGCCAAGTGAACTTAAAAAGGATTTTCCTACTTTGCAGGTTTTTATATTACGGTCACAAAATGCGCCTAAGTCATTTAAGGCTTCCTTAAAAGCAACAATCACATCGCTCGTTGTTGTCTCATTATTTTGGGGGATAGAAGAATGATTACTGCTTGGATCTGCTACAAAAAATGAAACAATGACAAAAATAAAAAATAAAAAAAATGATAATTTGATTAAAAAACGTATCATGGATAATCAATGTACCGCAGTGGTAAATACAATAAAAGAAGCATTTTATCCACCGTTGCTTTATAAACAATTTATAAAATGTACTTTTTATAAAATTGAGTATTCATGTATTGGATCTATATCATTGGCTTTTTTATAAATATGGCACAATTCCGCTGTATAAAATGGGATACATTGTCTATTCAGTAAAAAATTAACATCAAAATTATACACTTACAAGCTGGTCATGTTAATAAACATACTATGATAAAAAATGAGAGAGATAATCATGTTGTGTACATAATTATTTTAAATAATAATCCACCATCTTAGCTTAGTTGAAAAGGCTAACAAGAGTAAACTCTGTTATTCTGATTCTAGTGTCGATAAAATATTTATATTATCTATAAAATTTTTACTGGAATGTTATAAAAATAGTCAACATGTCGATAAAAACATCAAAAAAATAACTGCATCTCTTATGATTACATCTCAAACCAGTTTTTTTCTATAACATTGTAAACATCAATTTAATTGATACTTATGAAAATTATTTAATAGAAGGAATTTATACAAAAATATAATAATATTGATAGATAATTATTCTTACCAAACCGTTTATGGATAAGTAACCATCTATATGTAAATTATAAAGAATAGATAATGATTGTCATCTTTTTAGTGTTATAGGCAAATATTTTCAATTTTAGTTTAAATAATAGCCAAACATATGCCCCAAAATGAAGAATAACGTGGCATTATTGTTTAGATAATTATATGTGATAATGCAGTTTGCAAACACCAAAATGATCTTGAATGCTAATCATTTGGTGCTCTCTTTATACACATTAAAGATTTATATAAAATAAAATGAAATGAATAAAAGTTGATAAGAACTCTTGTTGATTTATCAACTTATAAATTGATATAATGAAGCCGCTCGTTCTAGGAGTTTGAAAGGAAAATCAATAATGTCAATGCACTTTTCGCTGTCTGAAAATAAGAACTGATTCATATTCGTTTCCTAATTTATATTTGTTTCTTTGTAAAAAATAAACGCAACTGAAAATAAAAGTAATGGCAACAAAACGAAAGACATACCGAAAAAAAAATGTAAAACACCGTAAATACTATAGTAGTATTGTTATAACGCTTCTTCTTATAATTTTTCATTTTATTTTTTGGAGTGTAAAAACTCTTTATTTCTATACAAGAAAAAATACTTTATTTTTTGTTGGATCTCTTCTTTTTAGCATTAGTTTTTTATTTATTTCATTTAATGCTTTATTTTTGCAAATGACAACGCATCAAAATATTTTAACTCAAATGAAATTTTCCTCTGTTCAAAGTATAGGTAAGAGCTCTATTTTATCGGAAAAAGAAGAAAAATCACAAGAACTCTCCCGTGTAACTTCTGTACATTCTCAAAGTCAGAACCACACAAATTCACCTTTACCCTCTCAATCAGCAAGCATGCTGGAAAAGCAAAAAGAACTAACAAAATTAGGCCTTTATGATGGACCATTAGATGGACTGGAAGGACCTAAAACACGCCGAGCCATCACTTTATGGAAACAGCAAACTGCTCAGAGAATGCAAAAGAATGTTCTATCTAATCCCGCAACAGATGAAATCGCGATATTAATTAAGCAAAGCGAAATAGAAACAAACAATACAAAAAATATGACACACTTAAAAGAAGCTATTTTAGAGCCTTCTGTTGAAGATATTATACAAGTGCAAAAAGCTTTACATATTTTTGGGAATGAGGAGGTTATTGTCACAGGAATAGAAGATCAAAAGACGATAGAAGCCTTAAAACAGTTTCAAAAAATATTTGATCTTCCTGTAACAGGTAAAATTAATCACACAATTTTAATGAAAATGCGTGAAGTTGGTTTATTAAATTGAAGTAATCTCTTAATTTATAATGATAATTCATCTTTCGTTTATTTAATATTCCCCTCAAACATTCCTTCATCTCAAGCCCTCTTATATTCAATCAATCAGAATGGTTTTCTTACACATTACATATTGAGCCGTACAATTTGCTGCAAAAAAAACACAACCGATTGCAGAAAAAAGAAATATTGCAAAATAGCAAACGTGCTCGTTCTACCATTTTTATTGCCTCTGATGATAAAAGAACACGAAATTTTTGTAGTATCACGTAAACCTTTCATATCATCGAGCCACGAATTGTCCATATATTATCGTCAATTTGATCTTTATAAATATGATGCAAAGAATTTGTGCAAACATCTGTAAAGATAAGTAGACGTAAGGCTAGTTGTGTTATGATTGTTGTTTCGCAAAGTGTCTGATAAAAAACCAGCACTTCTCTCCAATCTATTGCTGGAAAATTATGTGTTTTATGACATTGTTTTCCTAAGAGAGCGTGTGCGTTTAGTATTGCCTATAAATCAACATCCAAACCTAACGCAGCAGTATGTTTGAAACAAATATTAAGACAGTTTAGTACTTCTCTCAGCTGTCATAGCTTTTGTATGCCAAATGGAGGCAAGAATATTGCGCATCTCTGTTTGTATAATCTCCTTAAAACAGGAAAACAGCCTAATTTGGAAAGAATATGAAAATTTAAGGTAAAAACCAGTTTTCATCTTTGCCATTTCCTTTTAATTCAGCTTTACACCTTTCAATAACATCTAAAGTAATATCTTTAATGGAGATTACCTATTGCCTCATGCTTTTATTTATCACATGTCTTTTTGGCCTCACTCCCCCTCACCTAAAATAAAATGTCCCAAACGGAATATACTTGGATTGCCATTCACGGGCTTTCTTAAAAAACATCTCTAAAGCACCCAAGACCACTTCGCAACAACGCCCGTGAATAATAATAGCAGCCCCAGCGCCGCGCATCATCTTTACGCTTTTTGTCAAGAAGCAAGCCGGCACCATTACACATTTACCTACCTTCAATTTGTGACAGCTCTTGACATTTGAGATGATTCATAAAAGGCATATCCTTACTTTATTTTTTTATCCACAGACACTCATCCCGCCTATAACACACAAAAAACATGGTTTTGATTGATTCATTATAAAAAAAGTCGAAATGAGAGGATTTTATGATATTTACAGCTTTCATTCAATATAAGAAATAAAAAATTATCATTATAAATCAACAGATTGTGTAAATTTGATATTCCTTCATAAGTGTAAAGACGGTAGTGCATAATGGAGTTTATAAATTTTGGGAAGATTTTCATAAACTTACGGAGAGTTTTACATAATCCCCATTCCACGAATGTCAATGTGAAATGGGGCATCTACTGAGAAATGTCTATCTCAAACAGCATGATATGCAAAAAAATGCATTTGTTTGCAGCATTCTATCTTGCGTGAGGAGCTCATTCCCCTATAAAAAAGCAAATGCATAAATTGACTGCACAATAACACGTTTCTCTCTATCAAGAGGTTCGCCAATAGAAAGTGATTAATAATACATCTTTTGTCTATCCTGCTTTATATTTTCTCTCATAAACCTCTAAAAAAACACTTTCTCGCGTAACATAACTTATCGTGCATTTTAGAAGCATTTTTATTCCCTTTATTAAAGAAAATAAAAAATATATAAAAATTTATTTCTGTAATAACTATACAACAAAAAATATTAACCCATTACATCCTTTTTGCTATTGCGGCCTGAGCTGCTGCTAAACGAGCAATTGGTACTCGAAAAGGAGAACACGAAACATAATCTAGGTTATTTTCTTCACATAAAGCAATAGAGGCAGGATCGCCTCCATGTTCACCGCAAATTCCCAATTTTATTTTTGCACGCTTTGAGCGTCCACGCTGTGCAGCAATGGTAATAAGTTCCCCTACTCCATCACGGTCAATAGATACGAAAGGATCTTGCTCTAAAAGACCTTTTTGAAAATAGGTTGCCAAAAAAGGAGCAGCATCATCACGGGAAATCCCAAAAGTAGTTTGTGTCAAATCGTTTGTTCCAAATGAAAAAAATTCAGCAGTTTCAGCAATTTCATCTGCTCGAAGCGCTGCCCTTGGAAGTTCAATCATCGTCCCAACTATATATTGAATAGTACCTCCCTTTTCTTTCATCACTTCCTTAGCAACCTGATCAATACGCGCTTTTACAAAATCGAGTTCAGATTTAAGAGCAACCAATGGCACCATAATTTCAAGCATAACAGGAGATCCAGATTTTTGGGCAGATTCTGCTGCTGCTTCAAAAATCGCCCGCGCTTGCATTTCTGCAATTTCAGGATAAGTAATAGCTAAACGGCATCCTCGTAATCCAAGCATAGGATTAAATTCGTGTAACTGCTGAGCACGTTCAGCAAGTACTTCAGCAGAAACCCCCATAGCTGTTGCAACATCAAGAATTTCTGCTTTCGTTTTAGGCAAAAATTCATGGAGTGGCGGATCTAACAAACGAATGGTAACAGGTAAACCACACATAATTTCAAATAATTCACTAAAATCTGAACGCTGCATTGGCAAAAGCTTATCTAGTGCTTTACGACGACCATTTTCATCATGACTTAAAATCATTTCACGCATGGCAACAATACGTTCTCCAGAAAAAAACATATGCTCCGTACGGCAAAGACCAATACCTTCAGCCCCGAAAGAACGCCCCATACGGGCATCAGATGGTGTCTCAGCATTGGCGCGAACTCTTATACGTCGCATCCCATCAGCCCACTCCATTAATTTTGCAAAGTCTCCGCAAAGCTTAGGCTGCAACATTGCAACTTTCCCTTTGAAAACTTCCCCACTTCCACCATCAATCGTGATAACATCGCCTTTTTTAAAGCTTTCTCCTGAAGCAAATAGCGTATTTGTATTATAATCAATCCGCACACTACCAGCACCAGAAATACATGGTTTTCCCATTCCCCGCGCAACAACAGCAGCGTGACTTGTCATGCCGCCACGCGTTGTTAAAATTCCTTCTGCAGCATGCATACCATGAATATCTTCTGGGCTTGTTTCCACACGGACCAAAATAACTTTTCGCCCTTCTGCTGACACAGTTTCTGCCTCTTCCGAAGTAAAAACAATTTCACCGGTTGCTGCTCCAGGAGAAGCAGGTAAACCACGTCCTATAACAAAACGCTCTGCTTTGGGATCAAGTGTTGGATGTAAAAGTTGGTCAAGTGACTTTGCATCAATACGCATTACCGCTTCTTCACGGCTTATTAACCCCTCCTCAACCATTTCAATTGCCATCTTGAGAGCTGCACGAGCCGTACGTTTTCCCGAACGAGTCTGCAGCATCCATAATTTACCTTTTTCAATGGTAAATTCGAGATCTTGCATATCCCGATAATGCTGCTCAAGCTTCTGCGCGATCTGACATAACTTCAAAAAAGCCTCAGGCATAATTTTTTCTAAAGACGGCTTATTTGAACCAGCAACAATACGCGCATTTTCTGTAATATTTTGAGGCGTTCGAATACCCGCCACAACATCTTCTCCTTGCGCATTAACTAAAAATTCACCGTAAAGTTCTTTTTTTCCTGTCGATGGATTGCGTGTAAAAGCAACACCTGTTGCCGAATCTTCACCCATGTTGCCGAAAACCATAGCTTGCACATTAACTGCCGTTCCCCAACTTTCAGGAATGCTATGTAAACGACGATAAGTGACTGCGCGTGCTGTCATCCAACTTGAAAAAACGGCTCCAATTGCCCCCCATAATTGCTGTTCAGGATCTTGTGGAAAAGGAATTCCTAATTTTTCTTCAATATATGCTTTATAAGAAGCAATAACATGTTTCCAATCATCTGCTGTCATTTCTGTATCAATAGTGTAACCATTGCGTTCTTTTACCTCATCAAGAATCTCTTCAAAATAAGAATGGTCTACCCCCAAAACAACGTTAGAATACATTTGGATAAAACGCCGATAACTATCATAAGCAAACCGTTCATTATTAGCTTGTAAAGCAATAGCTTTTACAGTCTTATCATTCATGCCAAGGTTAAGCACTGTATCCATCATTCCTGGCATAGAAGCCCTAGCCCCTGAACGAACAGAAAGCAAAAGTGGTCTTTGCTCATTACCAAATTCACGTCCTGTTTGTTCACCAACGCGTCTTAATGCTTGCTTAACAGATTCCTGTAGCTCTTCTGGGTATGATTTGTCATGTGCGTAATAAAAATTACAGACTTCTGTTGTCAGAGTAAATCCTGGCGGTACGGGCAAACCAAGACTACTCATTTCTGCTAAATTAGCCCCTTTACCTCCGAGAAGATTACGCTCGCTTGCACTTCCTTCTGCGTTTCCATCTCCAAAACTATAAACCCATTTTTTCATTGTACAAATCCTCCCATATCAGCATCAAAACACCATTCAACCTAGGCTTAACTTAAATGATTCAAAATCGGCGAAATAAAAAAGATCGCTTCATAAATGCATAATACCTAACCTTCTTAAAAGAGATAATGACCACATCACCATCTATCTTCTAGAAGATTAAGATTCAGTTTTTAAGAAAACTATCAATCACCGAAAAAAAGTCTTCTACTTTCATAGCACCTTCATATTTATTTCCATTGATAAAGAAAGTAGGCGTTGCTGTCACACCAAGTTCTTTACCACGCTCAAAAGATGCATTCACTTCATCTAAAATGGTCTGATTTTTCAAACACGCAGTAAAACTTTCATCTGAAAAACCCGCCATTAAGCTAATTTTTTTCAATGGTGTCAGAGCATCTTTTCCCCAAACCCACTCATTTTGTTTTTGAAATAAAACTTCTATCAAAGGGAAATAGCGATCTTCTGGTGCACACCGTGCTAACATAAAACCTGCTGTTGCCCGAGGATCAAAAGCATATTCTCGGAAAATCAGTTTCACTTTTCCTGTTTTGATATATTTTTTACGAATTTGAGGAAGTATATCGTTGTAAAAATGTGCACAATGAACACATGTTAACGAAGCATACTCAACAATGATGACTGGTGCATCCGCCTCTCCCTCAAAGCGATCCTTTACTTTACTTGATTGGAGAAGCTCAGCCATATCAACTGTTGCCACTGGTTTGAGATCACGCGCTAAAACAACTGTTACACTATTTTGTACAATCGTTATGAAGAGAAAAATTATCCCGAAAGATAAAAAAGAACGAAATTTTACCATAAATAATACTTTTCTGTTGTTATTAAACGAATGGGAATCCAATGCTTTCTCATATATTAAAGAAAATATATATAAAATATCTTGCTATTTATTATTTTTTTCCGAGAAAATGCAACAGCCAAGTTTATAAAGTGATTGGCGTAAGCTTTTATCTTCAATTCCTTCAAGCATTTTCTCCACGCATTTTTTGTCTTGTTCACTCAAAGTCGGCTTTAGAGGCAAATGATTCATAAAAACCGACAGACTCCTTTGTTCAATCTTGATGCGATCAATAGCAATATAGCCAAAAAATCCATTAATTTTATGAAGAAATTCCTCTGTTTCATGCATTAATTTCAACGCCGCAAATCCTTCACATGCGACAACAAGTGTTGCTGGCTGAAAAACTTCATCTTGATCTGCACGACGTTTCCAAATAATTTTAAGCGGCATTGTATGTTCACTGATATCATGGCCCACAATTTGTGGCCAATGCTCTATAAGCTCTACATTTAGCCCTGTCCGTTTGCGCAAAACGGGATCAAGTATTTTGAATACCGTCTCAGAAAGAGAATAAAAGATACGTTTTTTTAGTTGTTTTCTCATTTTTAGATCATTGTTCAACCGTTTACTCAATTACAATAATTTGTTTTATCTAAAAATAATTGTCTCCCTAATTTATAAAATATCAACAAAATAAAAATCCACTCCTCACCAGGGTCTCGACAATAAAAGAGCAAAAAAAGAATTACAAAATAAATATTTTTTCTTTTGCATTTTACATCTCTCTATGCTTGAAAACAATCATGTATGAAATTTCTTCGCACCTCCTTTCTTGGTACGATCAAAATCATAGAAACCTCCCATGGCGGATTACCCCCGAAGAGCAAAGACAAGGTATCCGTCCTGATCCTTATCAGGTTTGGCTTTCTGAAATCATGCTGCAACAAACAACCGTTGAAACGGTTAAGCCCTATTTTAAAAAATTTCTGAAATTTTGGCCTGATCTTCCTTCTTTAGCAATAGCCTCACAAGATGATATTATGAAAGCATGGGCTGGACTTGGTTACTATTCACGCGCACGTAATCTTAAAAAATGTGCGAGACAGCTTGTTGAAAACTACGCAGGACAATTTCCACAATCTGTAAAAGAATTGCGAACTCTAGCCGGTATTGGAGAGTATACTGCCGCAGCCATTGCCGCAATTGCTTTTAACCATCCTGTGGCAGTGGTTGATGGTAATGTCGAACGTGTAATAGCGCGCCTTTTTGCTATCGCTTCAATATTACCAAAAGCAAAAGCTGAAATTAAAGAAAAAACACAAAAAATTACTGCTTTAAATCGTCCTGGCGACTTTGCTCAAGCAATGATGGATTTGGGAGCAACCATTTGTACTCCACGCAAACCATCTTGTTATATCTGCCCTCTTCAAAGTTTATGCAAAGCGGCAAAGATGCAACAACCGGAGTCTTTTCCAGTTAAAGCCCCTAAAAAAGAACGCCCTTCAAAAACAGGTAGTGCCTTTGTGGTTCTTAATAAAAACAAACAAATTTATTTGGAAAAACGACAGACGCAAAAACTCCTTGGTGGAATGACCCAAATTCCTAACAATATTGATATAAACAACAAAAATGGGCTCCAAAACGCCCCCTTTCCTGCCAATTGGCAATTCAAAGGGCAAATTACGCATGTTTTTACTCACTTTTCTCTAAAACTCGATGTCTACTATACTGAAGATATTCATGAAATGAATTGTGAAAATGGTTGGTGGTGCAACATTCAACATCTTGCCAAAGAAGCGCTCCCTACTGTTATGAAAAAAGCCATTTCCGTAGCACTTCCCAATTCTTTCAGATTTAAATAACCTTGTTTATTCGTAAACATGTTTGCTAATGGAGACTTTTGTATCCCTAATGACCATTTCTTAATCTTTACAAAGAAAAATTTAAACACGTAGAATGTCTCATTTTTTCTATCAATGAGAATTAAGAAGGAATAGAAATCTTAGATTTAAATTTCAGGATCTATCCTTTGTTCGCTTATGAAAAAGCAAATCGGCACCATCGTTATATTTACCCACCCCCTACGACACCCTTGGCACTTGAAACGGTTCATAAGGGGTACTTTTAGTTCTTTCTTTAACAATTTTTATTCACACGCCAACCCCGCTTATGACATGCAAGTAAGTAATTTTTATTGATTCAATATGAAACAGGTTTGAAATAAAAGAGTTTGACGATATTCCGAGGGCAATTCAATATGAGTTGCGCTAAATTATCTTGATAAATCAATATATTTTACGCACTTTATAGATGCACGTACAAAAAAGCACTTAATTTTGAACTTCTGAATGAACCTTTTAATTCTGATATTTCATTTTTATAAGATTATATTGAAATTTTACTATTTTGGAACTAAAATCAGAACATAGAGTAGAAATTTCTCGTTTTAATTTTTTCTACAAGAAGCGAAAAATACTCGCTTGCCGCTTACAAGCGAGGTGAGTATTTCAATATAAAATATCTAAGAAAAGCATAAAACGCGCTTGCATCCATCCCAATCGAGATCAGGTACATTGGTGATTAATAGAATGAAGCGATCAGCTTAGTTCATAAAACACCCGTTTTTAACATTTGTGAACGTATGATCATTCTTAAATGATCTATGGACTTTAACCGTCCATTTTCCTCATAATACCAAAATGTCCAACCATTACAACTCTGCGAATCTTGAGCCTTTCTTCCCATTGCGTGAATTGAACCCGCTTCACCACCATGCATAATCGTACCATCAGCTCTTACAATAGCAGATACTTGCTTTTTTCGATCATAAAGAACTTCTCCAGGATAAAGTAAACCTGCTTCAAGCAAACTGTTGAATGCTATGCGCGGTTCTGCTTTTTTTCTATCTAAAATCGCCAGCTCTGGTTGTCCTAAAGGTTTAACCGCCGCAATCCTTTCACATGCCGCATCAATGTAATCTTGCTCGCGTTCAACCCCAACAAAATCACGCCCTAAAAGCTTGGCAACAGCACCTGTTGTTCCCGAACCAAAAAACGGATCAAGAATAACATCACCAGGTTTACTAGAAGCCATAATAATACGCGCTAATAACGCTTGCGGTTTTTGTGTTGGATGTAATTTACGCCCTGAATCATCCTTTAAACGTTCAGCTCCAGTACAGAGAGGAAAAAGCCAATCTGAACGCATTTGTAGATCTTCATTTGCCGCTTTTAAAGCATCATAATTAAATGTATACTTTTTATCTTTTTGATCTCGCACAGCCCAAATAAGTGTCTCATGAGCATTTTGAAAGCGTCGCCCTCGGAAATTAGGCATCGGGTTATTTTTGCGCCAAATAATATCATTGAGCATCCAAAAACCTAAATCTTGTAATGCCGTACCAACTCGAAAAATATTATGGTAAGATCCGATAACCCAAAGGGTTCCATTAGGTTTTAACACACGACGACAAGCAAGCAACCACGCACGGGTAAAAGCATCATAAGCAGCAAAACTCTCAAACTGGTCCCATGCATCATCAACCGCATCAACAAGCGAATGATCTGGACGATATAAAGCACCATCCAATTGCAAATTATAGGGTGGATCCGCAAAAATCATATCAACAGAATGTTTTGGAAGTTTTTCTAAAACGGAAACACAATCTCCTTTAAAAATTTTATTGCGCCATGGCGTCTGGGAGGGATTACGAACGAAATCTTTTTGAAGCTGAATAACTGTCATGAAAAACCCAACAAAATGAACTGAATTTGCCCTATAATCAACCAAAATAGTTTATAGGCCCGCTTTACCAATCCATATTTACAAAATAGAGTAAACGTATCGTTAAAGTTCCGAAAAATTGATTATTATTTTTTGTTTTTTAAAGTAAAAAAACTTCCATCTGAATGAATTTTTCTTTTTTCAATATACTGTTCCCCTATCTTTTATTTCGTAAAATGAATAAGAATCATTTTCAAAATATATTTTTATGAAATAAGATTCTCTCAATGTCGTTTTCATGAAAATTGTTCATCTCGTAACATGTAAAGGAATATTTTATGCCTCAAATAGATCTTATTATTTTTGATTGTGACGGAGTTCTCGTAGACTCTGAATATCTTGCAGCAAAAATTGGATCTCAATTGCTCAAACAAACAGGATATGAAATCTCACCTGAAGAATTGAGCGAACGTTTTGCAGGGCTTATCTTTCGCGATATTCTTAAACAAGTTGAACAGGAAATAGAAAAACCAATTTCTGCTCATCTCATAGATCAAATGACTGATATTTTTCGTACACAAATAAAAACTGAATTACGTGCTCTTGATGATGTAAGAGAAGCAGTAGAAATTATTCAAACACGCTATCCCTACTGTATCTGCTCTAATGCAAAGAGCATCGATATAAAAGAGATGCTCACCACTGTTGGTCTCTATGAACTTTTTGAAGGTAAAATATTTTCTGCACCTGAAGTTGGAACAAAAAAAACCAAACCTGCCCCTGATATTTTCCTTTTTGCCGCAAAACAATTACAAGTAGAGCCTCAAAACACTATCGTTATAGAAGATTCAATTCATGGTGTACATGCCGCCAAAGCAGCAGGCATGCGTGTCATCGGCTTTACGGGAGGATCACATAGCTATCTTGGCCACTCTAATGCACTTGCAGAAGCTGGTGCAGAAACAGTTATTGCAAAACATGCTCATTTAGGAGAAGTCTTAGAAGCAATGGCAGTATGGCGAGATCTATTATAAGAAATCTCTTGAATATATCAGTTTGTAAACTCTTGTAAGAAGCACTTTTATTCAAATGTCCTTCTCTTCTCGCTGCTCCTTTTATAATAACTTCAATAAATGCGTAATTCACGACATGGGTGAATTGCATCTCAATGTGAAAAAAATATAGCACCTCATTGAGATCATAAGTCTGTTAACCATTGCACGTGCTTTAAAAAAAAGCAAAAAACAGGGGTGCAAACTCATAAAAATTAAACCCTGCTTATCTATCTCAAATCCGACATCCCACTCCCAACCACAGCAGCTCATCCTGATAAATTATGAGATTTGTCAAAAAAGGAATATTACGATGCCTTGCTCGATAAGATGTGAAAATTGCTAACCTCTTTTATCTGATCAAAAAAACACACTATGGTAAAATTGTAAGGGATGTGCGTATTGATCATGGAAAAAAATATTAAAATTCGCAGAACCTATGGAACACAAGAGTTTATTGAAAAAAACAAAAGTATTCTTGTTAAATTACACGGGCTTATATTTGCTCAATCCAAATCTCGCAAACTTGTTGAAGGCTTATTTACTTTGCTGCTTAAACAGTATTTTAACAGCATCAATCGGCACAACCTCCCTAAGATTACAAAAAACAAAAAGAATACATTCTTATAAAGATTTGCATTTTATAAAAAACATTTCATACCAAGTAATTTACAGACAACGTATTGATTTATAATCAATAATTAATCATTATTCAAATTAAGCAAAATGCAAAAATGTAGCAACATTAGGAGCGAGCAAATTGTATGGCGATGCCATCTTTCTTCTTTATAAACGCCAAAAACTCTGATGCCCTAAGAGTTTTATATTATGGGGCTTTATCATCATATCTATCATTGCACAATAGGCTTGAGTACCTTGAGAACGGTTTCTTTAAAAAAACACATAAATATGAAACATATAATCATGTTAAACAACCTACAGAGATACTAATAGTTGCTTAAAATTTTCCGAAAGCACTTAATAGACTTTTTAAATAAGCAATGAAATCAGATCTTTTTAAAAGTAATCCAGCTTTAAGAAAAACACCCTTTCTAAAAATATTATCTAATACTGATCTTTCGGCACTCATAAATATGTCTAAATTAGATTCTTCTATACACTGCTTTGCATCATAGTAATATGCTGTTCACATTGGCGATAAAAAGATAATATCATTTATCTCTATCCAATTCGAGCTCTACTTTACACTATGAGAGAACTGTACATTTTTTAGTATCTATAACATAAATGTATATAATTAATAGTGAAGTATCATTATGCTATCACGATGCAATTAAATAACCATTGAATAATAACTTAAATAATATTTATATAACACAAATTCTACAATAATAACTACTATAAATAATAAAATTTTAGCGTGTCCATTCATATTTTAATTGTTAAGAATATTTATATAAACATATCATAATTTTCATGTTTTTTATTATACTATCGATAATAAATAATTTTTTATATATTTAATATGTAAAAATTTTGATCATTTTATTATCGATAAATGTATTTATAAAATAATATTAATCTCATTTTATAAAAATTATACGATAACAACGTGTTATTTTATATATAACACATAATAAAATATTTCATAAAGTTTTTTAAAATATTTTTTGTAATTATTACTGTTTCTTTTTTACAATAATGTTTATAAAAAATTATATTTATATTTTTATATGTGTTTTTATTATTGACTAAAAATACATATTGAACTATATATGTGTGATATAAATAAACATATATGTATATTTCTTACATATATAAATTAAAAATATTTGAGGTAAAGTTATGGTAAAATTATTTAAAAATTATATCTTAAGCATTTTTATAGCGAGCACTTTTTTTATTTCACAAACTGTAAATGTTAATGCAAACTATTTGAAAAATGATACTCCAAAAGAGGAATTTTCTGTTTTCCCAATGGAACAAGTAAAATATGCGAAATCCGATGTAGTTTCTACGACTGCTTTCTATGTTCCGTCTGTAAATTATCAAACAGAACATGGAACAATAGGTGAAGAAAAATTTGAAAAGGTCTTTGAGCCTATGACTGTAAGAGAGGGACTATTGTACGCTGAATATGCAATAAGTTTTATAGGATCGATAATAAATTGGATAAATGATATAGTATTGATGTTCAAGTAATTCAATATATTGTAGAAATATAGAATATATAGCTTCATTATTTTATTATTAATTATTATAAATTTATTACATAATGAAGCTTCTATTTCTCTTATTATAACTATAAATTCTGTAAATTACATCCAAAAATCCAAATTATAAATTTATATACACACATATATATATTGAATACTATAAAGTATTTGAGGTAAATGATGATTAAGTTTTTTAACAATCATATGTTAATTATTTCTATGATATCTGTTTTTTACATTTCACAGACTGTAAGTGTACATGCCAACTACTTGCAAAACAATATTCATCGTGAGAATAGTTTTATTTCTTTAACAGAACAGAACAGAAAGGATGCAATCAGTACGGTTTTTCTCTATACACAAAATCTAAATCGTGGTATGAAAAATGAAATTACCATCGAAGGAAAATTTGAAAAAGTCGTTGAACCTCTTACACTCGGGACTTTTGGTATTGGGATGGCTCTTGGTTATGTATCAAGTACGGTAGGTATGTTTTTAGGATGGATAATCAGCAAAATAATATCCTATTTTAAATCTCGTTAAAATTGAAATTTCATCAGATTAAGACCTTCTCATATGAGATATAAACTATTAACACATTCTGTGTTTATCCATTGTTGATGATAAAAACTAATGAATTATCACAATAAGAGTGAAAAAAGCTTTAAATGCTTCTGTTTCTCTCAATGTGCACTAATTCTGCCGATGCATCTATTCAATTCAGATTAAAATAAAAGTATTGGTGGTAAACTATGATTAAAGTATTGAAAACTTACGTATTAAATATTTTTATAGCAGTTGCTTTTTTGCTTTCACAAGTTATAAATGTTCATGCCAATCATTTGAAAAATGATACTCAATGGGAAACTGTCTCTCTAATAGAACAAGGAAAGAAAAAAACTATCGATATAGCTGCTCTTTATGTCCCAAGTTTCACTCATAGAGCAAAAAGTGAATCTGCCTTTGAAGGAAAATTTGAGAAAGTGTTTGAACCAATTACGCTAGGAGTTTTTTCTACAGTAGGAGCTTTGGGTTTTGGATTCTTAACTGGATCTGTTATGGCCATATTTAGCGGGATAATCGGATGGGCAATAGGAAAAATTAAAGGCAAATAATTCAAAGATACTTAGTTATTTTTTTCTATTTAAAATGAAAACACTTTACAGCCTGCTTCCCATCATTTAGCAGGCTGTTGTATGTTTTCTATGGATAAACTTTAGGTTACCATACTGTATAGCACAAATATAATATCTATTATTATACAAAGTGATAAGTTAAGCTAAAAAAGATTATTCAAAGTATGATTTGTGCACGAAATGCCATAAAATTACCTTATAAATCTTCCAATGTGAATTCTGAGATGTATCATTTTAACATTCAGTTCAGCAGATTTAATTGTTACAAAGTATTAAGAGCATAAAATAACTATAAATGATTGAGTTTTATACAAAAGTTCTTCAGTAAATGCCATTCTATCTATTTAATTGTATTATTTAAGAAGGTGTACAAGTGAAGATACGTTGTAAAATTTAAGTGAATGAATAATAGAGAGAAAATTTTCGACTGTAAAAGATTTTCTGTGAACATTTGGCGTTTATATCTCAAAAATAAAAATGCTTAAGGCTATTTCCTTTCATTATTGAGTTAAAAAGAAGAAAAGAAGCTCTATCCATTTAATAATTTAAATATTATGAAAAACGTGAAATAAATAACTTCACCAATTTGCCAGAAATAAAAAAAGGATAAGACTTATGGAATATATCAGCACGAGAGGTGAAGCTCCTGCTTTAAGCTTTACGGAAACAATCATGACAGGGTTGGCAAGTGATGGGGGACTTTATTTGCCAGATAAATTTCCTCAGCTATCATTTGATGCGTTACGAGCACTTCGTGGTCAGTCCTATACAACAATTGCTAAAACTATCCTGTGGCCCTTTGTGAATAACGAAATCGAATATACAGCTTTTGAAAATATGATCGCTGAATCTTATGCAACCTTTCACCATCCAGCAATCTGTCCGTTACGACAAACTGGAGCAGATGAATTTATCCTTGAACTCTTTCATGGTCCTACTTTAGCTTTTAAAGATGTCGCAATGCAGTTTCTTTCTCGACTGATGGATTATGTTTTGACTGAAAAAAATAGATGTGCAACGATTATTGCTGCAACATCAGGTGATACAGGAGGAGCTGCGATACAAGCTTTTGCTGGAAAAGAGCACTCAGATATTTTTATTTTATTTCCTAAAGGACGTGTATCACCTGTTCAACAACGGCAAATGACAACCAATCAATGTTCCAATGTTCATGCCATTGCCATTGAAGGAAATTTTGATGATTGCCAAGCTCTTGTCAAAGCAATGTTTAATGATCATAATTTTCGTAAAAAAACAGCGCTTTCAGGTGTTAATTCTATAAATTGGGCGCGTATCATGGCGCAAATTGTTTACTATTTTTCATCAGCTCTTTCCTTAGGAGCACCTGATAGAGCTGTTTCATTTACTGTTCCTACTGGAAATTTTGGTGATATTTTTGCAGGTTATGTCGCAGCCCGTATGGGATTACCCATTGCTCAACTGGTCATCGCAACGAATGATAACGACATCCTTGTACGTACATTGACCAGTGGTACTTACGAAACAAAACCAATAGTCCATACAACATCACCTTCTATGGATATTCAGGTCTCTTCTAATTTTGAACGTTTGCTCTTTGAAAGTGGCAATCGTGATCCAATGTGGATTCGCAATGCAATGGAAAACTTGAAAAAAACGGGTCTCTTTACTCTTGATGAAAAGCAACTCAAAAATATTCGTTCCCTATTTTCCGCTGGGAAAAGCAACATGGCTGCAACAGCTCAAAAAATTGATAGTGTCTATAAGGAAAGTGGCTATCTTGTTGATCCACATACAGCGGTCGCTCTTCAAGTAGCGCGTGAAAACAAAAAACCGCATATTCCAATGATCGTTCTTGCCACGGCTCATCCAGCTAAATTTCCTGATACTATTAAAAGCGCTTGTGGCCTTCATGCTCCATGGCCATCTCATCTCAATGATGTAATGAAACACGAAGAACATTTTATAAATCTTGCTAATGATGAAAAAATAGTAAAAGATTATATTTCTTTAAAATCGCGTGCATCTTATTAAAGTTAGCTGCATTAATTTAAATCAAGAAGATTCTGATACCCTTACAATGAGGTATTTAGCTTATTTAATGGAGTTGTAAATACATGGATGTAGATATCTGTCGCCTAAATAATGGTTTGACTATCGCCACACATACAATGCAACAAATTGATAGTGTTGCCCTCGGAATATGGGTTAAAGTGGGCTCACGCAATGAAACCTCCACACAGCATGGTATTGCTCATCTTCTTGAGCATATGGCTTTTAAAGGAACCGAAAACCGTACTGCTTTTCAAATTGCAACCGATATTGAAGATGTTGGCGGTGAAATCAATGCTACAACCAGTATTGAAACAACAGCTTACTTTGCACGTGTACTTAAAAGCGATATCCCACTTGCTATAGACATTTTAGCCGATATTTTAATGCATTCAAAATTTGACGACAATGAACTAGAACGAGAAAAACAAGTAATCTTTCAGGAAATTGGTGCTGCCCATGACACTCCTGATGATATTGTTTTTGATCACTTTACAGAAACAGCCTTTCGTCATCAATCCCTTGGACGCTCTATTTTAGGAACAGCTAAAACTATTCAATCATTTACATCTACTGATCTCCATGATTTCATCAATAAACAATATAGTGCAGATCGTATGATTGTCGTTGCTGCAGGAGCTGTAAAGCACGAAAGTTTCTTGCGAGAAGTTGAAAGTCGTCTTGGTACTTTTCGCTCCCATTCAACCGCACCTCTTACTAATCTTGCAAATTATGTCGGTGGCGACTTTCGTGAATATCGCGATTTAATGGATACACAAGTTGTTCTAGGGTTTGAAGGGCGTGCTTATCACGCGCGTGATTTTTATGCGGCTCAAATTCTTTCAATCATTCTTGGTGGTGGTATGTCTTCACGTCTTTTTCAAGAGGTAAGAGAGAAACGTGGATTATGCTATTCTATTTATGCTTTTCATTGGGGATTTTCAGATACTGGGCTTTTTGGTGTTCACGCAGCTACCGGACAAGAAGGGCTCAAAGAACTTATTCCTGTGATTCTTGATGAACTTTCCAAGGTCAGCAAAAATATTCACGCCAACGAACTGCAACGAGCACAAACGCAATATCGTGCAAATCTGACAATGTCACAGGAAAATCCCTCTAGTCAAGCACATCTCATTGCTCGCCAAATACTCCTTTATGGTCGACCAATTCCAATATCGGAAACAATTGAACGCCTCAATCTCATCACTCCTAAAAGATTAACTGATTTAGCACATCGTCTTTTTACAAACTCCACTCCAACACTAACTGCTGTCGGACCTGTAGGCCCCCTCATAAATTTTGATGATTTAACGTCAACTCTTTCATACAAGCTAAAGTAAAAACTTCTTTTCAAAGCAGCATCACAATAACATCACATATTTTATCATAAAATTTACCACAAAAGCTCTCCTCATTAAATAAGTTTTGGAAATATTGGGCAAAGAGGTGTACAAAACTACCCAATTCATACTTCATGTGATAAAGATTCTAATCAGTAAAGATATATCCGTGAAATATGGAAATTCATGGTTTAACTTTGCCCTTTTAAAATATAAAACTTCATTCGCTTCAGGTTCCATTGAAGCAGATGGGTATGTGATCTATTTGTATATAAAATCACATAACTTAAGAAAAAGTGATAACAATTTATTATGTAAATAAATTATAAAAGGTGGACGTTTTTTCTCAAAAATCGAAATGAAAATTAAACATCCTAAAATATTGAGAGTGGGACATTGTGAAGAGTTTGCGTAAAATAATTGACATCATTTTCATTGTAGTCGTTAGTTCTTTTGTCCATCTTACATCAGCACAAGCAATTGAACCAGTTAAAATTTCTTCTCAGGATGCTGCTCTTGATCTCTCAAAAGCAATTGAAATTCACCATACAAACAATTCTATTTTTCAAACAAGTACAGCACCAGGACCAGATGGTATTGTATGGCGTATTGAAGTGCAGGCAAAAAATGAAAAATTTTCCGGAAATTGGGCCGTTTTTTCTCTTGCAAATCCAACAGATGAACAAGTTGATCGTCTCATCGTTGCCCCCCATTACCGCATGGCACGTTCTGGATTTTTTTGGCCAGACCTTGGATCATCAAGGATTCAATCCATAACGCCAAGCGAAGGTTTTTCCCTCGATCGTCAACCGAGTGCAAACTCTGATATCTTTCGTATTACCCTTAACCCTGGTGCTGTTATTACATTTGTGGCCGAACTTAACTCTGCAAATCTACCGCAAATCTATTTATGGCAACCTGAAGCTTATAAAGATGCAATTAATTCTTATACGCTTTATCACGGTATTCTTCTTGGGATATCAGGTCTTTTAGCGCTTTTGTTAACTGTTCTCTTCGTCGTCCGTGGAACAGGGCTGTTTCCTGCAACAGCTGCTGTTGCTTGGGCAGTGCTTTTTTATATTGGTATTGACTTCAATTTTTTAAATAAATTCTTTGCTGTTACACTCACAACCCAACCAATCTGGCGTGCTGGTACAGAAGTAGCACTTACTGCTACACTCTTCATTTTTCTTTTTACCTATCTCAGCCTTAACCGCTGGCATTATCATTTTAGTTACGGGGCTATCGCTTGGACCATTGCCTTTTGCAGTCTAGGAGCCTTTGCTATTTATGATCCCATCAGAGCCGCTGGAATTGCGCGTTTGTCTTTTGGCCTTACCGCTGTGCTTGGTATAATATTAATCATCTATTTCTCAATCAGAAGCTATGACCGCGCCATTATGCTTATTCCAACATGGTTGCTCATTAGCTTTTGGTGTGTTGGAGCCTATGCCTGCATAGCTGGACATTTAAACAATGATATTATCCAGCCAGCATTAGCGGGGGGATTAGTGCTCATTGTTCTTCTCATTAGCTTTACTGTCCTGCAACAAACTTTTTCTAATGACGCTTTCCATGAAGGAATATTTTCCGACCTTGAACAACAAGTACTCGCAGCAAAGGGAGCTGGAAATATTATTTGGGATTGGAATATTGAGCGTGACCGTATTGTTGTACATCCAAACATGGCAACCCTTTTTGGTACTGAAATTCATAACCTCAATGGACCTATGCGCAACTGGATTTCAGCCTTGCACCATGATGATCGTGAACGCTTTCAAGCCGTATTGGATATCATTCTTAAAAATAAAAAAGGGCGCATTGATCAAATTTTTCGGCTTTCTTCCGGTGGTGGTTATTATCATTGGTTTTCTCTTCGTGCACGTCCGGCTATGCAAAAAGATGGAAAAATCACTCGTGTCATTGGAACCATTGTCAATATTACTAACCATAAAAAATCCGAAGAACGCTTATTGCATGATGCAATCCACGACAGCTTAACCGGACTTCCTAACCAACAAATTTTCTTTGATAGACTACAAAATTATACCTCTTTAGCGAAAGCAAATATCAAAATTAGACCAACCGTCTTTATGATTGATTTTGATAATTTTCGCCAAATTAATCGCAAATTAGGTATCGCTGTTGGGGATACTGTACTTCTTATAATTGCACGTCGTTTAAATCGTCTCATTAATTTTCAAGATACCTTATCGCGCCTTTCTGCAGACCGCTTTGCAATTATTTTACTCAGTGAAACAGAACCACAAAAAATTGCAGCATTTGCAGATCATTTGCACAAAACAATTTCAGCACCTATTTCACTTTCAGAAAATAAAATAATCCTTTCAACCTCTATCGGATTGGTTACATGGAGTGAAAGTCGATCAACTGCTAAAGATATTTTTAATGATAGTGAATTAGCAATGATTCGCGCAAAACAAATGGGGGGAAATCATATTGAACCTTTTCGTCCTAATTTTCGCACTCTGGGTCTCGAACATAATACTCTGGAGAAAGATGTTCATTATGCAATAAAACGTAATGAGATGAAAATCCTCTACCATCCTATTCTTAATTTATCAGACGGACATATTATTGGTTTTGAAACAATTGTAGAATGGCATCATCCTACTTATGGAAATTTAAATGTCTCTGATTTCATAAAAATCGTAGAAAATGAACAAATTGTTATGGATTTGTCACAATTTATCATTGATAATGCCATTATCGATCTTATAAATGTACAAGAAAAGTTTTCCCAACAATCTTTCTTTATTTCAATTAATTTACCAAGCGCAGAAATGATTCATCCTCGTTTTATCAGTCAATTGCGTGCCGCTTTGCTTCGGCATCCGCTCCACAAAGGACGCTTAATGATTGAAATATCTGAATTTGTCTTAAGAAATAATCCTGAACAATCAGCGCACTTTCTTGAACAAATTAAAACACTTGGAATGAATCTCGCACTCGATAATTTTGGAACAGGTTATTCGTCTCTGACCTATCTCGTACGTTATCCATTTGATATGGTTAAACTTGATCGTTCACTTATCTCAATCGACTCTCTTAAGAAGAAAATTGTTCTAAAGTCTATCATTAATATGGCAACAGATCTTAATTTGCAAATTATCGCAGAAGGTGTTGAAAATGAAAAAGAAGCAATCTTCCTCCGTCAAGAAGGTTGTAAATATGTTCAAAGTACACTTGTGACGAAACCGATTGCCATAGAAGAATTAATTACGCTCGTTCAGAGCCATTTCCCTTATAAAATAAAAACATAAGGGATAAAATAACGTGTAAAGTTAAAAAGCTTAGAAAAAACTCTACGCGTGTCCCATTTCAGAAGCAAGATAAGTTGGATCGATACCCATGCGTGTTAAACTTTTATCATACTTGCAGCTTAAATCGCTTTCAAAAAGAAAACTAGGTGATGTAGAACTGATTAGCCACCCATTTGTAGAAATTTCTGCCTCAAGTTGCCCCGCTTTCCATCCAGCATAGCCTAATGCGACCAGTGCATGTTGCGGACCTTGTTCGCAACTGATCGCTTTTAATATATCAATTGTCGCAGTAAAACAGATCTTATCTGCAATAAAAACAGTTTCTTCACAAGCATAATCATCTGAATGAAGGACAAAACCACGCGAAGGATCAACAGGACCACCATAGCGAACTGGAAAATTTTTTATCGGTTCAGAAAGACTTTTTTTTTGGCCACTGTCTATGATTCCTAAGTGAAGCAAAAGCTCTGGAAAATCAATATGATGCAATTGATTGAGAATGATGCCCATCGCACCAGCATCAGAATGCGCGCAAATATAAATAACAGAACGAATAAAGCGTTTGTCATTCATTCCAGGCATTGCTATGAGTAATTGACCACCCAAAAAGCCATTACACTGCTTCATTAATCTGCTATTCTCCATAATTTACATGATAAAAGTTTGTTCATTTAGTACACTAGGAAAATAAAACTCCAATGAAAAAAAGTCACATATTTACAAATTTACAAAATATCGCAACTTTCTTTTATAAAAAGCTTTTAGTTACTTTATGCTTAACATTCTTAGTTTTAAAATTACTTAACATTCCTGTAAATGCTCAAACAGAACAAAAACTCCAGCTTTTCGCAACATCTTGGTATGAATCAGAGGGTGGTCGTATCCGATTAGCAATCACTGAACCTTCTCTTTCTGGAATAAGAGAAGGTATTATTGAAATTGTGCTTAAACCAGGATGGAAAACTTACTGGCGTAATCCAGGTAATTCTGGCATGGCACCATTTTTTAATTTCAATCAACAAGTTTCTTATGAAATCTTTTATCCGACGCCACAGCTTTTTGAAACAGAAAATGATTGGTCATTAGGCTATAAAGATAAAGTGACATTGCCCTTCAATCTTTCTAGTTCAAGCAAAAATTTAAGTGGGGCTTTCACTCTCGGACTATGTAATAAAATCTGTCTTCCATTGACTATTAACTTTGATTTTTCGCCATCTGTTCTTAAAAACAAATATCTTCCCCTTTCCTTCTTAAAAAATGCCCAAGATTCTTTGCCTCGCATGATGCAGAATGCACTCAAAATAAGCGCCGAAAAAAATAACAATACTCTTTTTCTAAAAATAAAAAATAACGACAAAACAACTCCTTCCTCTCTCTTTTTAGATGGAGGAGAAATGCAAATTGGAGCAGCAAAAAAAGTCAGTGATAACGCGAAATATACGCTCTTTAGTGCTCCGATCTATTTCGTACCAGAAGAAATAAACCAAAAAATTTTTTACACTGTTTCTTTTAAAGATCACGCCTTAAGTGGAACATTCATATTTCATACGCAGCCCCCCTCTCTTACAACTCCGTGATAAAAGAGAAAGGCTCTCAAACAGCAATTATGCTGGAAAATGTCCATTGTTGCGATATTGCGTAATTGCTTTGCGAGCAAGTGCATCAGCGCGTTCATTTTCTGGATGTCCCGCATGCCCTTTTACCCAGTGCCACCTGACTGTATGACAAGAACAAACATCCTCAAGAGCTTGCCATAGCTCCATATTTTTAACAGGATTTTTTGATGCGGTGCGCCAATTATTCTTTTTCCAATCCTCAATCCACTTAGATATCCCATTACGCACATAAACTGAGTCTGTATAAAGGTCGACCAAACAGGGCTCTTTAAGCGCCTTTAATGCACAAATTGCCGCCATGAGTTCCATTTGATTGTTTGTCGTATGGACCTTACCGCCATAAAGCTCGCGTTCATGACCATTCCAGCGTAAAATTGCCCCCCACCCTCCAATTCCAGGATTCCCTGAGCAAGCACCATCTGTATAAATTTCAACGACTTTTTGTTGAGTTGCCATAAAATTTAAAAACCTAATTCACTTAGCGAATTTACATTACTGAAAAAACAAAGCTTGTGCCAATATTCCCATGGATCTTTCTTAATAACAAAGCTATGAGGCGGTGTATTAAACCAATCATAAAGGCGTGTGAGTAAGAAACGTAGAGATGCACCACGAGCTAATAAAACCATCTTGTCCAATTCTAAAGGGATCAATGGTCTTATTTTTTGATAATTTTCCAATAACTTACGTGCTTTGGTAAGATTATAGGAATGATCAGGCTCAAAGCACCAAGCATTTAAACAGATCGCTAAATCATAAGCAAAAAAGTCATTACAAGCAAAATAGAAATCTATCATCCCAGAAAGACGATGATTCACAAAAAAGACGTTATCATTAAATAAATCCGCATGAATAATGCCTGTTGGTAAATTTAATGGCCAGTTTTCTTGTAAAAAAACCAATTCCCACTCAATTTTTTGTCCAAATTCTTTTAATAATGCATCTTCTTTTGTTTGACAACGTTGCCACAATAGCTGCCAATCCATAACAGAAAGAGTATTTTTACGACTGAGTGTAAAATCCTGTCCTGCTAAATGCAATTGTGCTAATCCCGTCCCCACTTCACCACAATGATCTATATTGGGCTGGCGGATCCACTCTCCTTCCAGAAAAGTAATAATAGCAGCAGGACGACCTGCTAGTTCACTGATCATCATGCCATCATTTTGAATAACAGGTTGAGGACAAGGAATTCCACGCTGTCCTAAATGCTGCATTAAGCTACAAAAAAAAGGTAAATCATCTTTTGAAATACGCTTTTCATAAAGTGTTAGAATAAATCGTCCTTGTGTTGTCTCTAACATAAAATTAGAATTTTCAATCCCCTCCTCTATACCTTGATAAGACAAAAGTGACCCTATTGCGTAACCTGTTAAAAACGCTTTTAAATCATTTGGATGAATATCTGTATAAACGGCCATTATTCTGCTTTCATTTTAGACATGTCTGTATCTTGATGTTCATTTTTTGTACTATTTTCTTGACCATTAACAAAAGCCATATCTTGAGAGGTTAAAATGACATCACGTAATTCGCGACTCACTAAAAACTTTTCCGTTTCTACCACTGTTTCAGCCAATTCTATTGTGACATCATAACGCTCACGAAATGCTGAAATAATTTCATCAATAATAATTTCAGGAGCGGAAGCCCCTGCTGAAAGACTGACAACAGAAAGAGCTTTTAGGTTTTCAAAATTAATTTCATCAGCGCGCTGAACTAAAATAGCTTGTCGCGCACCAGACTTTTCAGCAACCTCGACTAAACGTCGCGAATTAGAAGAATTTGGTGCTCCAACAATCAAAAACAAATCACTCCCTTTTGCCGCGGCTTTAACCGCATCTTGTCGATTCGTTGTCGCATAGCAAATTGACTCAGCCGCTGGGGCTGCTAATGTAGGAAAACGTTGTTGTAATATATCGATAATTCCTGCAGTATCTTCAACAGAAAGCGTTGTTTGTGTCACAAATCCTAATTTATCTGGATCCCTTGGTTGATAATGCAAAGCATCTTCTATCGTTTCAATGAGCGTCACAGCCCCTTCTTCAAGCTGTCCCATCGTTCCTATCACCTCAGGATGACCAGCATGACCAATCAATATAACATGACGACCGTGACGTTGATGCCGTATCGCTTGTTTGTGAACTTTCGAGACCAACGGACATGTTGCATCAAGATAAAACAAATTATAGCGTTGTGCTTCTTTTGATACAGATTTTGGTACACCATGGGCAGAAAAAACAACCGGTTGAGTGCGATATTCTTCTGGAATCTCATCAAGTTCTTCAACAAAAACAGCTCCCCGTTGCTGCAATCCCTCAACCACATAGCGGTTATGTACAATTTCATGACGAACATACACTGGAACACCATACTTTTTTAATGCAAGAAGAACAATCTGGATAGCACGATCAACCCCTGCACAAAATCCACGTGGACCACAAAGACGTATCGTTAAAGGAGGAAGTCCAGACATAAATCATCCTTAATCTCTATAGCTTTAGTATCATAATCAAACAACTTATCCTTATGCACGAATAATCAATGCAAAAAAACTAGCAATACCATCTTTTACATAAAAACATACTTTATAGTATCTTCTTGTAGGAAAGCTCTTTTTTAAAATTTGTTTTTTTATATTTTCACGCTCCTAAAGAGCGATAAAATACCAAACAAGAGATTCAATCAAAAGAACCCCAAAGATAGCTGCCAAATAAAGTAATGAAAAGAAAAACAGTTTTTTTGCCATCAAAATAGTTTCATTATGTGTATCAGCTTTCCACAAACGATAGGCAAAATAAACAAAGATAATGCTTAAAATTGTTGAAAAAATACCATAAAAAATTCCGCCAAGACCAGTAAAGCAAGGAGCAGCAGCGCATAATGCCATCAAAATAGTATAAAATAAAATCTGTTTTTTTGTTGAATATTCACCTCTTACATTAGGCATCATAGGAATACCTGCAGCCTCATAATCAAGAGATGAAAATAAAGAAAGAGCCCAAAAGTGAGGGGGGGTCCACATAAAAATGATTAAAAATAATAAAAAGCTATCAATACTCACTGTCCCTGTTGTCACGGCCCATCCAATCATTGGTGGAAAAGCCCCAGAAGCACCACCAATAACAATATTTTGTGGTGTGATACGCTTTAACCAAATTGTATAGATAACGACATAAAAGAAAATCGTAAATGCAAGAAAAAATGCCGCAAACCAATTAATGAAGCTTCCCATAACCAATACCGAGAGCATAGAAAGAACCATGCCAAAAATAAATGCCCTTTGAGAGCTGATTTTACCCATAGGAATAGGACGCTTTTTAGTCCGTTCCATCACAGCATCAATGTCAGCATCATACCACATGTTCAGTGCTCCCGCACCACCGCCACCAGCAGCAATACATAAAATTGCTAAAAAACCATACCACGGATTGATAGGAACAGGCGATACAAGCAAACCAACCAGAGCCGTAAAGACCACAAGAGACATAACACGTGGCTTTAATAATGTGATGTAATCACCAATACCGGATTTTGGTGGCGTTGATTTACCATTCACAACCGATAACTCTTCTGAAACTGACATTCCACTCAAAGCTCTTTTCCATTTCTGTCATTCACAAACCCAATATTATCTGACAAATATTATCTAGCGTATGGAAATGACCAATTAAGACCAATCGTATTTTTGAGAAAATATGAAATATCTCTTTCGCACGTATCCCCTAAAAGTAAATGGAAATATTGGCAATAAAAATACATTTTTTCAATCAACGTTCTCTCCACATTACAAATGTATCATAAAAATATATCATATGAATTAATATATTTGGGTAAATACTGATTTTGTGTTATGGTTTTTTATGGGGAATTCATTTTTTTATGTAAATCTATGCATGGTTTTGGGTGTTGAGTCGGATAGGATTTTCTGTGATACTTTATAAATTACTCAAAAAAACTTTTTTTATTGGTGCTGTTCTTTACACACTTTATAGTAGTTTTATCAGTCATGCATTTGCACAAACACCCTATGCACAAGATGTCCCTGCTCCACAAACCTATGGTGCATGGACAAAGGTTTGTGCTCTACCACCAGGTACCCCTAATATGCAGTGTGAAGTTGTACAAAACGTCCATACACAAGGTCGTCATGATATTACCCTCCGCGTTACCTTTTATAAACTTCCTCAAAAGCAAGGCGCTTTGATGCGTGTTTTTGTTCCGATTCGCGTTGAGTTACGTCCTGGTGTTGGCATTAAAATTGACGATAAAGATATGGGAAGAATGGAATATCGTCGTTGTCTTGGTGATAATTGTGTTGCTGAAGCTTTTCTGAAAGAAGACATATTACAACTCTTTTTAAAAGGAAAAATGGCAACCTATTTTATCTTCACAACTCCAGAGCAAGGAATTGGAGGTCTGGTTGACCTTCAGGGTCTTAGCGACGCCTATGCAACCTTACCAACATGAATAAAATCGACACACATTGGACAATTAAAATCTCATCGTATATTTTGAGAGCCCCTTAATTTAGATCAATAAAAATCTTCTCATCCCCCGTAAAAATAGGATAATTCTTATGAAATCGCTGATTGATCATTTTGATATTGCTTCCTCTAAAGTGCAGTCTCTTGTACAGGAAACGCTTCATCATGCGGATGATGGCGAACTTTACCTTGAGTATACAGAAAGCGAAGCTCTTTTATTTGATAATGGACAGCTTAAAAACGGCTCTTTCCATCAAGATATGGGGTTTGGTCTGCGTGTCGTTGCTGGAGAAGCTACCGGATATGCACATTCTAATGAATTATCAGCTGCTGCACTCAAGCGTGCTTGTGAAGCAGCTAAAGCTGTTACCTATAATAATCATGCTGGACCTTATAGTGTAGCACCTCAACAAACAAACAAGAGACTTTATCAACCGCATAATCCCCTTGATGCTCCGTCATTTGAAGAAAAAAGTGCTCTTTTGCAAAAAATTGATGCCTATTTACGTGCGAAAAATGATAAATTACATCAAGTGACTGTTTCTCTTTCCGGCTCGCTACAACATGTTGAAATTTTACGTGCAGATGGATATTTGGTTCGTGATATTCGTCCACTCGTACGACTTTCTATATCTGTGGTCGCCGCTGAAGGCAATCGACGTGAAAATGGTTTCTATGGATGTGGGGGGCGACAAGCATTTAACCAATTTATTCGTGAAGACAATTGGAAAGAAGCCGCGGATGAAGCCTTACGTATGGCTTTAACAAATTTAGAAGCAGAAGCAGCACCTGCAGGATCTTTTGATGTTGTCTTAGCCAATGGATGGCCTGGCGTTATGCTCCATGAAGCCGTAGGTCATGGTTTGGAAGGTGACTTTAATCGCAAAAAAACATCTGCTTTTGCTGGACTTTTAGGACAACAAGTTGCGGCAAAAGGTGTTACAGTTGTTGATGATGGAACAATTCCACAACGCCGTGGCTCTCTCACTGTCGATGATGAGGGGACGCCTTCAGGATATAACGTTCTCATTGAAGATGGAAAACTCGTTGGTTTTATGCAAGACAGGCTTAATGCACGGCTTATGGGAGGTAAATCAACTGGAAATGGACGGCGTGAATCTTATGCTTATGCACCAATGCCACGAATGACCAATACAATCATGCTAGGAGGAGATAAAACACCTGAAGAAATCCTTTCTTCACTTAAAAGTGGTATCTATGCTGTTTCATTTGGTGGAGGACAAGTTGATATTACTTCTGGAAAATTCGTCTTTGAGTGTACTGAAGCATACCGAGTAGAAAATGGTAAAATTGATGCACCAATTAAAGGCGCAACTCTTATTGGAAATGGACCGGATGCTATGAAACGTATCACAATGATTGGAAATGATAGTAAACTGGATAATGGTATTGGTATGTGCGGAAAAGCAGGACAAAACGTTCCTGTTGGTGTTGGACAACCTCATCTACGGATTAATAATATGACAATCGGTGGAACTGCGTTGAAGTAAGCTTGCTCATTCCTTCCCAATATTCAATACTGCCCCTTCTCGTTTATCAAGATGGTCTTGTGAAGGATGAATTTTTGCTACAAACATTGATTTATAAAGATAATTGAACGTTATTCATATTTAAATTAGAACCTTGAACACCGTAAGATTCTCTCATTTTAAATTTGTGTCTGTTGAATCAATTAAGATTATTCGTTTGTACGTTACAAGCGGGGGGAAATGCATGGAGTAAAACTGTACAAGAAAGAACTAAAAATACCTATAATGAACCATCTCAAGTGCCAAGAGCTATAGCAACATTAGGAAGTGGCCAATATTACGATGGTGTTTGCTTAAATACACATTCTTTATGATACATTCGTCTTTTGTATGGAGTAGTGGAGCAACTATCTTTTATGTTTCATAATAAAAAAGTTTAAAATAAAAAACACTTTCTACATTCAGTGCTCGTTAACTCAACGAGAAAAAGATTATTATTGTAGATAAATTTTAGAGAGATTTTATAATAATACTCAAATGAACTATGTCAAAAAAACTTTCAGGCTAAAGCTTCCAACTTTTCTTCTTTTTATTTTTGCTCAAAACAGCAACAACTTCGACATGTGGCGACCATAAAAATTGATCAATTGGTATGATTTTTTCTACTGTATATCCCCCTGCAACAAGAAAAGATAAATCACGAGCAAATGTAACGGGATTACACGAAATTGCCACAACACGTGATATTGTTGCCTTTGCCAGTTCATGTACTTGTTCCTCTGCTCCAGCGCGAGGAGGGTCAAAAACAACGCTTTCAAAACACTCAAGTTCCTTTACAGAAAGTGGATGGCGAAAAAGATCACGTTTTTCACAAGTGACTGTTTTTAAACCAGTTGCAAAACGTGCTGCTGTATTTAGATTTCTTAATGCATCTTCATTATTTTCTACTGCATGAACATTCATCTTTTTTGCCATACGCAAGGCAAATGTTCCTACCCCTGAAAACAAATCAAGAGCATTCTTTGCTTTTTTTAAATGAGTCAAAATAATATTGCCCATTATATGTTCAACTTCACAAGTTGCTTGAAGAAAACCACCAGAAGGAAATTCAACACGGACATCTCCAAAATAAACCAATGGTTTTTCTTGCTCAACCAAAACTTCTCCGTCAACAGATAAACGTATAATCCCATATGAAAGAGCAGCACTGATCATTTTCTGACGAACACGCTCATCGCGTATAACACAACCGCTTAAAGCGATATCTAAACCGTTTTCAACAGATGTTATCGTTATATGAAACCGTTTGGCATGATTGCTTACAAGAGCACAAAGTGACCTGATATCATCTAGTTTAGACATAATCTCTAAACGCGTCACTGGACATTCTTCAAGAGCTATAATCTCATGAGAGAGATAACGATTAAAACCAACTTTTTGCCCCTGTGGGGTCATGGATGCTGTTAACGTCATCCGACGTCGGCTATAGGGTTTACATTCTATTAAAGGCGCAACAACATTATTAAGTCCATACTTTTTAAGTGCATCAACAACTAATTGTCGTTTCCATACGCAATAAGCATCAGTATGCCAATGCTGAAGAGCACACCCTCCACATTCTCCAAAATGCTGACAAAGAGCATCAACACGTTCTGGTGATTTTTCTTTTAATGCTATACATGTTGCATATTTTCCATGAACAGTAATTTCAGCACACTCTCCCGGTAAAGTAAAAGGAACATAAATAAAACCGTGGGACGTCTTGGAAGTACCATAACCATTTGCTCCAATATAGTCGATTATCACATTATCGTTCACTCTTGTTTTTCTCCGAATAGTAAATATTCCACATTGCCATCACCACCTGTAATGGGTGAAGGAAGTAAACCTTTTGCACGCCACCCTGTTTGAGTATCTAACCAGATAAAAAGTGCCTCAGCGGTTTTTTTAGCACTTGATGGATTTAATATTCCTCCCTTTCCAAGGTTCTTACGACCAACCTCAAACTGAGGCTTTACCAATAAAACAGCTTGAGCACCCTTCTTGGCTAAAGATAAAACGGGAGGCAATGCAAGTTTAAGAGAAATAAAGCTGACGTCGGAAACGATAAGATCAATTTCCCTACCGCCTAAATGTTCCTGTTGAAAATCTCTAACATTTAAGCCTTCTAATAACGTTATAGCCCTGTTGCCCAATAAACGTGCATCAAATTGATGATGCCCAACATCAACAGCAATGACATGGGCCGCTCCACGCTCTAAGAGAACTTGTGTAAAACCACCTGTTGATGCCCCAACATCAATGGCTGTCACTTTATCGGTTACAATCGGAAATGCATCAAGTGCAGAAATCAATTTCAATGCCGCACGGGACACATAATTTTGCGCTGGATCACAAACAAAAATCTCTGCATCATCAAAAACAATTTGCCCAGCTTTAAAAACTATTTTGCCATTAACTTTAACAGTTTTGCGTATAATTGCATCACGTGCACGTGAACGTGTCGTAAAAAAGTTTCTTTCAACTAAAAGAATATCGAGCCTTTTTCTGGAAGCCATCTCATACTTGAATTTTCTATCCCGTTCGAATCTCGCGTCCCAGAGCAGTAAAAACCGTATTTAAAATACCCATAGCATCAAGTCCGACACGTGAAAGAACTTTTTCTGGTGAACCATGACTCAAATATTCATCAGGAAGTTTTAGTGTACGAACTTTCAAACCATGCTCTAAGAGCCCTTCTTGCGCTAAAAATTGTAATATGTGTGCTCCAAACCCACCGATTGCACCTTCTTCAATTGTCACCAAAACTTCATGCTCACGTGCCAAACGACGCATCAAATCCTTATCTAAAGGTTTTGCAAACCGTGCATCTGCAACTGTTGTAGATAATCCTTCAACCTCCAACGCATCAGCAGCTTGCAACACTTCTGACATCCGCGTTCCAAAACAAACCAAAGCAATCCTATTTCCTTCACGCAGAACGCGCCCTTTTCCAATTTCTAATAACTCACCACGTTGCGGTAAATCTATACCAAGACCTTCACCACGTGGATAACGAAAAGAAATGGGACCCTGATCATAGGCTGCAGCTGTACGTACCATATGCATCAATTCAAGCTCATCTGAAGGTGCCATAACAACAAACTCAGGAAGAGTGGACAAAAAAACAATATCAAAACTTCCAGCATGTGTTGCACCATCTGCCCCCACAAAACCTGCTCGGTCAATAGCAAAACGTACCGGTAATTTTTGAATTGATACATCATGAATAATTTGATCATAAGCACGCTGTAAAAAAGTAGAATAAATTGCAACAAAAGGCTTATACCCTTCACAAGCAAGTCCTGCCGCAAAAGTTACGGCATGTTGCTCAGCAATACCAACATCAAACATTTTTTCAGGAAATTTTTCTGCAAAAGCATCAAGGCCTGTCCCTGTTGGCATCGCTGCTGTTATGCCCACAATCTTATCATCATGGCGCGCTTCTTCTGATAAGGCTTCAGAAAATACCTTGGTATAGGGTAGAATATTACTTGATGCTTTAACCTGTTTTCCTGTCGTAACATCAAAACGATTAACACCATGATATTTATCAGAAGATGCTTCTGCAGGTGGATATCCCTTTCCCTTATGGGTGACGACATGCACCAAAACTGGACCATTAGGACATTCACGAATATTTTTTAAAACGGGTAATAAATGCCCTAAATTGTGCCCATCTATGGGTCCCACGTAATAAAAGCCAAGCTCATCAAATAACGTTCCCCCAACCAAAAAACTACGCGCAAATTCCTCTGAACGACGTGCCTTATCCAAAAAAAACTTTGGCAATTTTTCGCTCAACATCTTTACGCGTTCACGCAAATGACGATAAGCAGGACGAGAAACTAGTCGTGCAAGATGTGCACTCATAGCACCTGTAGGCGGTGCAATAGACATATCGTTATCATTAAGAACAACAATCAAGCGCGCATCCAAAGCACCAGCGTTATTCATTGCTTCATAAGCCATGCCCGCAGACATTGCACCATCACCAATAACAGCGATAATATTGCGTCTTGTCTCTGCCTTCAAAGCACTCGCTACCGCCATGCCAAGACCCGCCGAAATAGAAGTAGACGAATGGCCCGCTCCAAATGGATCATACACACTTTCTGAACGTTTTGTGAAACCTGATAATCCTCCCTCTTGACGTAATGTACGTATTTTTTCTCTACGCCCCGTTAAAATCTTATGTGGATAGGTTTGATGACCAACATCCCAAATAATCCTATCCTCTGGTGTATTAAAAACATAATGTAATGCAACAGTGAGCTCAACAACACCAAGTCCTGCCCCAAGATGACCACCTGTTACAGAAACCGCATCAATTGTTTCTGCCCGCAACTCATTAGCCAACTGTACCAAATCAGACTCAGGCAGAGCCCGCAAATCTTGCGGGAAACAAATACGGTCAAGCAATGGTGTTAAGATATGAGACAAAAAAACTCCCTCCTATCACCTTAACTTAAGAGAACGCAACGATAAAAATACATCTTCTCTACTCTTTCATTGACAGTTTTGCATCTTTTTTACTGAAAAATCTCTATTTGAGATGATTTATGATTTTTCTCATTTTTAACTTATTTTATAAAAAAGAAACCAATAAAATTTGCTTTCTATAAATAAGGTTATTGCACTGCTTAATCCCGCAATAAATATCCAAAAATAGTTTAATACTATTGAGCATCAAGTGGTTCTACTCCTTCTGGAGAACCTCCTTCTGAAAGTTGAATTTTTTCAACTTTAGCTTCAGCAACTTTCAAGAGTTTTTCACAATGTTTTTTAAGCGCTTCACCACGTTCATAAATATCTATGGATTGTTCCAAAGGCACATCGCCACGTTCCAAATTTTCAACAATAACTTCAAGTTGCTTCAGCGCTTGCTCAAAACTTAAGGTCGTAATATCCCCCTCTTGTATTTCTTTTTTCATATGAACCTCACAAAATATCTATTCTGGATATACGAATTCCAAAACCTTCTAAATCTAAATAATGACGTTCTTTAGAAGTATAAACAATAACAGAACTGATTCCTAAATGTTTCAAAATTTGTGATCCTAAACCAATTTGTCGCCATTCTTCTTCACGTTCAATTGCCTGTATATGGTTTTCTGAACCGTCTTTTGCCATTTCCTGAATGCTCATAGCTGATTTTTCATCAATACCAACTGATCCTTGACGTAAATAAACAAAAACACCCCGTTTTTCTTTTTCCATCATACGCTGCATGATAGCGGTAACATCTGACGCTTGACCAAAAACATCATTCATAATGTTTTCACGATGCAAACGTACAGGAATATCTTCACCATCACCAAGATCACCAAAAACGATTGCAACATGCTGAACTGTTTCCCAAGGGAGTTGATAACTCTGAACAATAGCAGGTCCTACTGGTGTTTCAATAGCCATTTCTCCAACATGCCTGATCAACATTTCTTTGCGCTGACGATAAGCGATTAAATCCGCAACCGTTATCATATGCAATCGATGTTCTTGTGCAAATTTTGTAACTTCATCTCCATGTTTAACACTGCCATCATCATTGACCAACTCACCAATAACACCAACTGGCGGTAAACCAGCTAATTTACATAAATCAACAGCCGCTTCCGTGTGACCTGAACGCATAAGAACACCCCCTTCATGCGCAATCAAAGGGAAAATATGTCCTGGACGAATAAAATCGTGAGCACCAGCATTTGGATTAGCAAGATTGCGAACCGCTAATGTGCGGTCGTGTGCGGAGATACCCGTCGTTATCCCATGTTTAAAATCCACAGTAACAGTAAACTGGGTCTGATGTGCTGAATTATTATCTGGCACCATAGGAGCAAGATGAAACCGTTGTGCTTCTTCTTTTGGCATAGGTGCACAAACAATCCCTGTTGTGTGGCGAATGATGAATGCCATCTTTTCTTCTGTACAATGGACAGCAGCAACAGTTAAATCACCTTCGTTTTCACGGTCATCATCATCTGTCACCACAACAATTTCACCGCGTTCAAAAGCTTTAAGTGCAGAAACAATTTTTTCTTCATCATACACCATTATTCACCTTCTCACTCACCCAACTTGACCGCGATGTCTTAGATAATGGTCCGCAATAGCACAAGCAACCATCGCTTCACCAATGGGAACAGCGCGAATCCCAACACATGGATCATGACGTCCCTTCGTTATAACATCTACATCATGACCATCAACATCAATAGAGCGACGAGGCGTTAAAATTGATGAAGTAGGCTTGACAGCAAAACGTGCAACAATTGGCTGTCCACTCGATATTCCCCCTAAAATACCACCAGCATGATTGGATAAAAAAAGTGGTTTTCCATCATTTCCCATCCGCATTTCATCGGCATTTTCTTCTCCCTTCATGCGGGCTGCCGCAAAACCATCCCCAATTTCAACTCCTTTTACTGCATTAATCGACATAAGGAAGGATGCAATATCTTGATCCAGTTTTGCGTAAATAGGTGCTCCTAAACCTGCCGGAACATTTTCTGCAATGATCTCAACAACAGCACCAACAGATGTCCCCTCTTTACGGAGTTTACTGATATAATCACTAAAAATGTGAACCATCTCTGCGTCAGGTGTAAAAAAAGGATTATTATCAACCTCTGACCAATCCCAACGATCACGATTAATATTATGAGGACCAATTGCTATCACTGCTCCTCGAACCACCAAACCAGGAACAATTTTACGTGCAAATGCACCCGCTGCAACACGTGCTGCTGTCTCCCTTGCCGAAGAACGCCCTCCTCCTCGAAAATCACGAATGCCATATTTAATATCATAAGTATAATCCGCATGTCCTGGACGATATTGATGGGCAATCGAGCTATAATCCTTCGAACGCTGATCTGTATTTCTAATCAACAGAGAAATTGGTGTACCTGTTGTAACCAATGCCGTCCCATTGTCCTGAGCGATAGCTCCTGAAAGAATTTCTACTTGATCCAATTCGCGTCGCTGCGTTGTATATACGGATTGTCCTGGTCTCCGTTTGTCAAGATAAGCTTGAACTTCTGCAAGAGTAAAAATAATTCCAGGCGGACAACCATCAATGACACAACCAAGAGCAGCACCATGACTTTCTCCCCATGTGGTTACACGAAACAAATGACCAAATGTATTATGCGACATGAAAAAAGATCCGTTTCTCTGTCAAATATACGCCAACGACAACATATGTTGAGTTATACACAAGACAGCTCTTTGTTCCAAAATACTCTCAGCCGCTTTTAATTTGGTCAAATTACCGCTGTTCAATAAAACCCTATAAACCAAACTTTATTCTTTAACGACAGAAATGTCTGGTGCATCAACTGCTTTCATACCTATGATATTATAACCCGAATCGACATGATGAACTTCACCAGTAACAGAACGAGACAAATCTGAAAGAAAATAAAGAGCAGAATCACCAACCTCTTCAATTGTTACTGTACGGCGTAATGGAGCATTATATTCATTCCATTTTAAAATATAACGGAAATCACCAATACCTGAAGCTGCTAACGTTTTAATCGGTCCAGCAGATATCGCATTAACACGAATATTTTTGGGACCTAAATCTACCGCTAAATACTTCACGCTCGCTTCAAGAGCTGCTTTAGCAACCCCCATGACATTATAATTGGGAACAACCTTTTCTGCACCATAATAGGTCAGTGTCAAGATTGAACCGCCATCCGGCATCAACTTTTCTGCACGCTTTGTTAGAGCTGTTAGGGAATAAACGGAAATATTCATGGTCATCATAAAATTTGATTCGCTGATATCAACATAACGACCACTTAATTCATCTTTATTAGAAAAACCAATAGCATGAACTAAAAAATCGAGTTTGCCCCATTTCTTCTCTATGGCTCTAAAGACTGAATCAATAGAAGCACTGTCAGAAACATCACAATGTCCACAAACAAATCCCTTTAATTCTTCAGCCAAAGGCTCAACACGCTTTTTCATGGCTTCACCCTGATAGGTAAAAGCAAGCTCTGCCCCTGCGCTACTCGCCGCTTTAGCAATTCCCCAAGCGATGGAGCGATTATTGGCCAACCCTAAAATTAAGCCACGCTTACCGTACAATAAACCATTACCCTTAGCCATTAGCACTGCCCCATTGTTACTTAAAATTAATATTATTCATTTGCCTATGACACAGGTCAACTTTTTCTTCAAGTAATTGGTTTAAAATCAAGCAAAAACTATGCTTTATATATAAAAAAATTAAAATTTAATCTTTTTGCATTTGCAAAAACTGTTCTAGCGCAACATTTTTACCTTCCGGCAACATAATACGAACATGCACATAAAGATCATCTCTTGTACCACTTTTTAAACGAAGTCCTTTTCCTTTCAACCGTAAAACGCGATCAGAACTTGACCAAGCAGGAATCGTTAAAACCACACGTCCCTCCAATGTCTCAACTTCTTCTTTTGCTCCCAAAACAGCATGTTTAAGAGAAACTGGTAAATCAAGATGAAGTGCCCTTCCTTCAACCCGAAAACGAGGATGTTTTTGAATCTGAATGGTTATTAATGCATCTCCTGCTTGCCCATGAGGAACCTCTTCTCCCTGACCTTTTAAACGAATAGTTTGCCCGTCTTCAATATAATCTGGAAGTTTAATTTTTAACTTTTTTCCATTAGGAAAAACGGCTTCCACCTTTTCTGCGCCAACCATCTGCTCTAATGTTATGGCAAGATTAGCACGAATATGTGCTCCTTGTTGAGGGCGATTATAGTGTTTGGAATTCGAAAAGCTACCGCCTCCCCCAAACAGATCGCGAAAAATATCACTCGCATCAAAACCTGCACCACCTGAAGAGGAAAAATCAAATCCTCTCGCTCTTCCTGAAAAAGGATTTTGTTTATTGTTAAAATTCTCACCAGCACCATAGGCTTGATAAAGTGGTTTTCCTTCCATATCAATTTCACCGCGGTCAAATTGTGCTTTTTTATCTTTATCACCTATAATTTCATAAGCTTGATTAATTTCAGCAAACTTTTCTTTAGCCTTTGCATCATCTTTATTGTGATCTGGATGATACTTCTTTGCTAATTTTCTAAATGCTGATTTAATCTCTTGCGATTTTGCGGTACGTGCCACACCCAGAATCGTGTAGGGATCACGCATATTGCCCTCTTTTCAATTTTTTGGTTTTCAAAATATCAACGGATATGTTTTCAATATCCCTCATAACTTTATCAATCTATTCTAGAGAATAATTTCTTCTTTCTTTATATGTCTATCAATAAACTAAAATACCAGATAAAATGAGATATTTATTTAATATAGCTCATTATCGTCTATGCTAAAGACAAAAATAATGGAACCACTATAAAAATACACGATAGCATTGACTTTTTGAAAATAGGAAAAAATGCTACTTTACTTCGAGATGACAAAGTAAATAAGAAAATGCCTTACCCATGCTCGCTGACATTTGGAGACACTATGAGCGATAAAATCCCAACAGATGATCATTTTATGCAAATGCAAAAACCTTTTGAACTTTTTGCAAAATGGCTTGAAGAGGCAACAATAAGCGAAATAAATGATCCGAATGCTATGGCACTCGCAACAGTAGACGAAACAGGACTTCCTAATGTTCGTATGGTTCTCCTCAAAGACTACAGTCCCCAAGGATTCGTCTTCTATACCAATTATGAAAGCTGTAAAGGACAAGAAATTTTAAAATCAATGAAGGCATCCTTAGGTTTTCATTGGAAATCGCTCCGTCGTCAGGTCAGAATTAGAGGCATTGTTGAAAAAGTAAGTCAACAGGAAGCGGATGCCTATTTCCAATCGCGACCACGTGGGAGTCGAATTGGGGCATGGGCATCTAAACAATCTCAACCATTAGACAATCGTTTTGTGCTCGAAAAAGCAATTGCTCAATATACTGCACGTTATGCAGTAGGCAATATTCCACGACCACCTTATTGGTCTGGTTTTCGTGTTAAACCCCTTTCTATAGAATTCTGGTGTGATCGCCCATTTCGTTTACATGATCGTCTGCTTTTTACGCGTGATTGTGTTGAACACAGCAATTGGAAAAAACAAAAACTTTATCCTTAATCCTTCAAGCTTTATCGTTATGAAGACTTTGTCTTCCTAAGGGTTCAATGACTATTTTCTATTTGCAAATTTCTAAAACAAAATGATTAGTTTCCTTTCAATAGAAAAGTTTTATTTTCACTATAAAAGTTGGTTGATAATATCTCCTACTGCATTGCTTGAAGACAATAGATGCGCAACAAGCTTTTTTAAGAGAAAACACGATATTCAACAAAAATTATGATTTTATTTTTGTAATTTCTGATAAGAGAAAGTGCACTTTCAATTAAAAAAGTTGTTCATTCCTCCTAAAGTCTATTTTTATTTCAATAAAATTTGAAAAAATCGTTATTTCAAACCAGAAAGATCTGGAATAAAACTAATCATAAAATACAAAAAGCTTTGAACATGAAAAAATAATACACTTTAAAATTAATGAAAGTATCTTTGTATTTTCATTCCTCTCCTCATCATCAGAATATATGATTTTATCTAATTCATTGTTAGGCTGCAGGATAAAACATCATCCATATACCACCACATACTAAACCAGCAAAAATCACAAGACCAATAAGCGAATTAGATTTGAAAAGCCTGAGGCATTGCGCACTGTCATCTATATCAATAACTTTAATTTGAATAAACATATGGATACTTGCCACAAAAACCCCAAAAAAACTAAGAACAGGGACTTCAGCTAAATAAAATGCTAAACTCACGAACAGTACAAAACCACCATACAAAAATACTAAAGCACGCTTGGTTTCTTTACCGAAGAGAAGTGCTGTAGAACGCACACCAACCGTAGCGTCATCTTCTTTATCTTGATGGGCGTAGATTGTATCATATCCTATGGTCCACAAGATTGATCCCACATAAAGCAAAATCGGTGACCAGCTTAAACTTCCAAAGACAACAGCCCACCCCATTAATGCCCCCCAATTAAATGCAACGCCTAAAAAAAACTGCGGCCAATATGTTACGCGTTTCATAAAAGGATAAAATGCAACAGCTATCAATGACGAAATACCGAGAAAAAAACTAAACCTATTAAATTGTGATAAAACGCCTAAACCAACCAAACATTGCACAAGTATAAAAACTTTTGCTTGAAACCGACTCACATGACCTGTCGGCAATGGGCGAGAACGTGTTCTTTCTACCTGAGAATCGATTTTATGGTCAATAAGATCATTCCAAGTACATCCTGCCCCTCGCATAGCGATGGATCCTAGAAAAAAAAGAAAAAGATACCAAACCCAATGAAGCAACATTGATGAAAGAGTATCATAATGCATTTCATAAGAGAGAAAAGCCATTGTTGTTGACCAAAAACAAGGCCACATCAACAATTGCCATCCGATAGGCCGATCCCAACGCGCCAATTGCGCATAAAACCATAAAGAACAGGGAAGTAAACTATAGACCCATTGTTTGGAAGATGCATCCATAACCCGTCCTTGGCTATTATAGGACTGAACAGGTGCGATATTTTTATTTTTTTTCATCAAATGATTTACCTTTAGTCTTGCGATAGAGACATTTCATTCTTATGAGAAGGAGATGAAATTAATCATCTTCTATGAGAGGAGCAAGCAATGAATATTCTTCTTATTGGCTCAGGTGGACGAGAACATGCTTTAGCATGGAAAATAGCAGCATCACCACTGCTAACAAAGTTATATTGTGCTCCTGGAAATCCTGCAACAACAGAATTTGGTGAAAATATTAATTTAGACATTGATGATCACCCCCTTATTATTGATTTTTGTAAAGCACATTCTATTGATCTTGTGATTGTAGGACCAGAAGCACCATTGGTTGCAGGTATAACAGATTCTCTTAATAGCGCTAACATCTGTGTATTTGGTCCTACTCAAAAAGCTGCTCAACTAGAAGGTTCAAAAGCTTTTACAAAAGATTTATGTCATAAGAATAACATTCCTACAGCAAGTTACCAATGCTTTAATGATGCCGCTAGAGCCAAAGCTTACATTCATCAACAAGGTGTTCCCATTGTTATTAAAGCTGATGGCTTAGCTGCCGGCAAAGGTGTCGTGGTTGCAACAACTATAGAAGAAGCATTTAACGCTGTTGATGCCTGCTTCAAAAGTGCATTTGGGGATGCAGGAAACAAAATTGTTGTAGAATCTTTTCTGGAAGGTGAAGAAGCAAGCTTCTTCTGCCTTTGTGATGGTAAAGTTGCTCTTCCCTTTGGATCTGCTCAAGATCATAAGCGTGTAGGAGATGGAGATACTGGAGCAAACACCGGTGGTATGGGTGCTTATTCACCAGCACCCATCATGACCCAAGAAATAGTGAATCGTACCCTTAAAGAAATTGTTGAACCAGCTTTAAAAAGCATGAACGAAATGGGCGCCCCCTTTAGAGGTATTCTCTTCGTCGGCTTGATGATAACGCAAAAAGGACCCGAATTAATTGAATTTAACGTACGATTCGGTGATCCTGAATGTCAAGTTTTAATGATGCGCCTTAAAGATGATATTCTACCAATTTTTCTTGCCGCAGCTCAAGGAAATCTTGAAAATAAACCTCTTCAGTGGTCTGAAAAGACTGCTCTCACCGTTGTTATGGCTGCTAATGGTTATCCAGACTCTCCCCAAAAAGGGACTGTTATTCGTAACGTTGATAAAATAGATACTCTTCCCGATGTGAAAGTTTTTCAAGCTGGTACAGCATTACGAAATGGACAACTCATTGCAAATGGTGGACGTGTTCTCAATATAACAGCAACAGGAAAAACGATTACGCAAGCACAAAAACGTGCTTATGAAGCCGTTGATTATATTGATTGGCCAGAGGGTTTTGTTCGTCGCGATATCGGATGGCGAGCTATTGCGCGAAAAAACTAAATCCTTTGACTATTCTTTTTTACGATTTGATGATTTCACGTAAGAGCATGATACACAAATTTTCTCACTGTTTTACGTTGACCATAATTTTGAAAAAATGAGTGTGCTTTCCTTTGAACAATCAAATATTGTAAATAGGATACCTACTCATGATGAAATAGGAAAAAATTCTGAATCTGAGAATATAATATAAAATGATCATTTTACTGTTATCTTTACTTTAAACGTATTTTCTCATCATTTTTATAAACACTTTCTTTCTTATAAAATCCTGAAGAAAAACATATATACTATCATTTCTTTTATCTATCGCGTTTTTTAATGAAATTCCGCTTTTACGAAAAATAAAATGCCCAAAAAAGATAGTTATGTTATTCACATACAAATTCTTAAACAATATCTCTCATGCTCATCACTCCCATTTTACGACACTACCTGCAAATAGTATAAATCCATTCTGCCATCTTTCTGGAATAAAGATAAAAACCGATACCATCTTTGTATTTTCCAACTCTCAATATTACGATAACCCTTTCTATCTAAATGATTTTGATTATAAAAGAGAGATGAAATAAGAATGTTCTGCAATATTCAAAGCTCTCATTCAAAATGGAGAAATGATTTATTAAAAAAAATTTAAAAACACTTCCAGTAATTTTCTGATGTTTTAATAATGTGGCAAAAACCCAAAATTATACCGCAAAAAACAGTTTCTATTGGTACAAAAGCCGTTTTCACCTCTCCGAAAAAAGCGTTTTACATAATAGATTCCTGCTGCCAATGTATGGTGTCAAAAAACTCTCATTTACAATCATTGACTTCCTCTTTGTTTTCAAGAACCAAAAGTCACACCAAATCCCGTCTGTAAAAGTCTGGATTCTCATTGAGCGGGGTCCTCTTGCTTCCCACTCATATGCTGCACTTACACAAAGACCTACAAGCAAACTTAAGAATATTCGCCATATCTTCTAAAAACACTTCATGTGTGAAGTTTACACCCCTTATGTTACCGCCCCAAACAACGATGTTTTACGGCACAACAAGATAAATGCTGATGGTAGTACAACAATGAATGCATATTAATATCACTGGAGTGCGATTCGATTCGCAATCACCAAACGCAAGCCGAACGGATTGCTATAACGAAGTAAAAAACGCTTTTGTCTAGAATACGATGTTGTACCAAAAAATCGATGTAAATCAGAACGATCTTTTACAACCAGAATGCGATTATCTTCATTGATCATAAGCATGGGAAGGCCATAAGTATCCGCCCATAACCGCCAATCCAGAAGAACATTATTCAAATCTCTGGAAACCAAAAGCGGTATACAAGCTTCCTCATCTGCATGAAGTAATTCTAATGCAACAGCTCTTTCTCCTGAACGCGTTTTTACGGTACGTGCTGCAATTCCTTGAAAATGATAAGGAGGTATTAAATGCGATAAGCTTGAAGGCATATCCGTTTTAAAAGAAACACCACGCTCATTTAACGAACAAATTACCTTATTGCCCGTTTTGGATGAAAAATATGTCGTAGTTTGTGGCAAATGGCACGGATCTAACCGAAATTCAAGCACCGCTTTTGCCTGATTAAAGCATTGATTAGCCATATACATTATCCCAATTTATCTTAAATAACATACACCCTTTAGCAGCTTTTTCTCATTGGATTATTAAAAGTTTGAATAAAAAACAACTGGTTTCTTTTTTGGTTATTAAAATCTAAACAAAAATGCATGATCACCATTCTTGAATTATAATACTTTTCCAGGATTCATTATCCCTAAAGGATCGAGCGTTTTTTTAATCCCTTGCATAATATCCAATGCGACAGGCGATTTAAAAGAACGAAGTTCTTCGCGCTTAAGCTGACCAATTCCATGCTCAGCAGAAAATGCACCTTTATAATTCATCACTAAACTATGAATGCGATGGTTCATTGTTGACCATAACTGCAAAAATACTGTCGTATCAGCCCCTACAGGTTGTGTAACATTATAATGCAAATTTCCATCACCCATGTGTCCAAAACAAACCACCCTTGCTCCTGGAGAAATATCTTCAACAATAAGTGCAGCTTCAGCAATAAAATCAGGAATGGAAGCAAGCGGTACTGCAATATCGTGCTTAATAGATCCTCCCGCCAACTTTTGTGCCGATGATATACTTTCTCGTAATTGCCAAAAAAAATCTTGCTGTTTTAAAGATTGCGCAATAACTGCATCTTCTATCACCGCATTCTTTAAAGCTTCTTCTAAAATACTACTCAATACCGATAACGCCTCATCATTGCCTTGCAACGATGAAATGTTCATTAATACATACCATTCATGTTTCTGCTGGAGAGGAGGCTTCTCACACATCTTATAATCTAAAGCCATTTGCAAACTGAGCTTTGACATAAGCTCAAAACCTGTCAACATCCCTCCTCCATATTCTTGAGCCAGAGATAAAAACTCTAAAGCTTTCGCCGGACTATATAATCCCACCAAGGCAACTGCTTTTCCTTTTATTTTTGGAAAAATCTTCAAAACGGCTGCGGTTATAACACCCAATGTGCCTTCTGCACCAATAAAAAGATTTTTTAAATCGTAACCGCTATTGTCTTTTTTAACAAAACGCAAATCATCTAAAATACGCCCGTCCGGTAAAACAACTTCCAAACCAAGACAAAGATCACGCATATTGCCATAAGCCAAAACAGCTGTCCCTCCAGCGTTTGACGAAAGATTTCCCCCTACTTGGCAAGAACCTTCAGATGCCAAAGAAAGAGGGAAAAAACGACCTGATTCATCCACTTTTTTCTGCAAATCCTGTAAAATAACACCAGCCTCTACAACAACAAAATTTCCTTCAAGATTTATAGCTCTAATCTTATTTAATCGCTCCATGGATAAAAGAACGCCCTCTCCTCTTTCATCTGGTTGCTGTCCCCCCACAAGCCCTGTATTCCCCCCCTGTGGTACAATCGGTGTGTGCGTTTTGCTCGCTAACTGCATAATCGATGAGACCTCTGCGCAAGAAGATGGACGTAAAAGTAAAGGTGTTTTTCCATGAAAAAGCCCACGCTCTTCAAGCAAATACGGTGCAATCAACGTCTGATCTGTTACAGCATGCTTGGCTCCAACAATTTCCCTAAACCCCTCAATTAATTCCTGCTCCATATTCATTTCTCCTTTGGAGCCGCAGCCCGTATAAGACGATCATTGATAGCCTCTCCTAATCCGTATGATGGAATAGGTTCTACTGCGATACATCTCACTTTAAATGAATCTAATTCCTTCATATATTGAAATAAATGAGAGGCTGCCTCTTCCAATTTTCCATCTTCGCTAAGGTTTAAAATAGAAACAGCATTTTCAGCCCCCATAACACGCTTTGAACCAAATGCTAAAAGCGCTTCACCACTTTCCACCTTTTCTACATTCAAACGAACCGTGGCATTGGGAGCATAATGCGACTTTAACATCCCAGGAGCTTCAATTGCCGCCCTTTGATCTATCCGTTTTAAAGGCTTCCCCACAACTTCTTCAATTTCATCAGCCGCAAGCCCCCCTGGACGCAAAAGATAAATATTTTCACCACAAATCTTAATAATCGTTGATTCAAGCCCTATTCTAGAAAATCCTCCATCCAATATCAAAGAAACAGATTCCCCCAAAGATGCAAAAACAGCCTCAGCGGAAGTAGGACTAAGACGTCCTGATTGATTCGCACTAGGAGCAGCAAGTGGGCGTCCAAAATATTGTACAACTTCCGCAAAACGACTGTCTGGAAAACGAATAGCCAATGTATTCAAACCGGCAGTCGTTAAAGGATGGATATTATGCTGTTCCTTTAAAGGCAAAACCAATGTCAAAGGTCCTGGCCAAAATTCCTCCATTAATTGGCGTGAAAGAAAGTCGATTTTAACATAACGTTCCGCCATTTCGATGCCGCTGACATGCGCAATAAGAGGATTAATTTGCGGACGACCCTTTGTAGAATAAATAGAAGAAATTGCCCTCCCATTGGTCGCATCGCCTGCTAATCCATAAACAGTTTCCGTTGGTAACGCTACTAACTTCCCTTGTTCAAGAAGCGCTATTGCCTCTTTTATCGAAGCGCTATTGAGTGGTAGAATCGTCATGACACATCATTTCTATAACACTCTTTTAGTGATATTATGCTCTTTTTCATTCATATATCACATTGATTTATATATTTTTTAAAAGTATGGGGTTCATAAATAAAGGTTAGGGAATAGGATTTTCCAATATTCTTCTACAAAATATATCTTATTCTGCTAACTTTCTCTAATAATTTTTTGAACTTTGTTAAGTTCTCTTGTGAAAAGCTATTGTTGAAACTCTTGACATAAACTTAACGTGCAGTACATTGTACTACAATTGAATAGGGGATTTAGCAATGGAAAAAATTCAAGCCCCCATACCTGATCAAGTGCAAGAAACTGCAAGTGCAGTTATTAAGTCTATGGGTTTAACTGTATCGGATGCAGTACGCATGTTTATGACCCGCATTGCTAGAGATCGTACATTACCGCTTGGATCTATTTCAACTAAATCCGGAAACATTACGAGCTATCGAGAATGCCGAAATGGGACGCGTCGAACGTACATCTTTAGACAGCTTAAGGACCATGATACGCGAAGATAGAACCGAAATGCGTAAATCTGACAAGCAGACCTAAGCTTGCTATATTGTCTATACGCGTTCATTCCGGTCTGATCTTAAACGTGAAAGCAAAGGTAGGTATGCTAATACACTAGAGAAGGATTTGCTGCTTGTGGTCAAAGCGTTAGCGGAGAATAAACCGCTAAAAGCGCATTGGAGAGATCATGCGCTAACAGGTTAATGGCGCAATTGTCGTGATTGTCATATCAAGCCAGATTTAGTTTTGATCTATCGAAAGCCAGATACCACAACACTAGAGCTCTTATGACTTGGTTTGCATTCTGAACTACGCTTATGATTGGATCTTCAATTCATAGTAAAAAGAATTTTTAGAAGTTTTTGCTTTTATAACAGTTTTTCTAATTCTTTGAAAACCACTGCTTTAAATGTGCGAAGATATTATCTATCGCATCCATAAGGCGCGCAAAATCAAGGATAAGCAAAAAAAGAAAAAATGCTATCCACTTCATCAAGTGATACATCATTTTCACGCTTTGATAGGTGATGATCATTTCTTGAAGCATTTCTTTTTCTGCTTCTGTAAGCTCTGTATGTTTTTCAGCTTTTTTTCTTACCATGTTGCCACCCACACAAGCGTTCACCTAGATTATTGTGCTTTAAGATCTCTCTCGCTAAATTGAAACTGATGGCGTTCAGATCTTGCCGGCTTAAATAAATTGGCAACCAACCAACACAAGAAGAAGCATATTTATTTGTCGTGCAACCAGTCAGAGAGAGCAGCACGCACATCAGCATCACTTTTTTGATTAATTTCATTTTCTACCTCAAGCCGTGTTGTGGCTGCTTTTAAAGCTTTTTCTGTTTGCTTTTGTTGCTCTGCTTTTTTCCCAAGAGTAAAAGCTCTTGCTAAGGCAATAAAAAAAGCGGCTAAAGCCGCACCTGTTACCAACAAGTTTCTTTTCATCCATAAGATCATAGGCGGTGCTCCTGAAAGCGTTTAGCAACAAAGAAAATGCCAATACATGCGGCTAAAACCATAATGGCCGCTAAAGCCCATTGAATGGGTCCATTGCCCACTAAAATCCACCAAGACCTGAGAAAGAACCAATAATCGGTGCCAATGCTTCTGCTTTGCCCCCCCGTTGGTGCTTGCGTTTCTACTATTTGATAATTAGAAGAAACATAAACTCCTTTCGCCCACAACCCTGCCTCTGCTACACGCCGGTGTACAAGACCTTGTAAACGTTTGCCTCCCGCTTTGGTCCATTTTTCTGCAATTCGGTTGGTACCGCTTCATAATCCCCCCAATTAAGCCTTTTAAGTAGTGTTCTATAGCCTTCTTGAGAGCTTAACGTGCTACCTATAACTTTTTGAACAAGATCTGATATTTGTCTTGTACCTGCGCTTTGGCTTCCTCGGAATAATCCCCTAACTTTTGGCGTTCATATTCCTCTTGACTCATGCGCTCTTGACTCTCTCTCATATGAGAAAACTCATCAAGCAATTTCTGTTGTTCCTGTACCTTATGACTAAGCCATACAAAATGTGCTTGTGGATCGTCTTCTAGGGAGGGAACATTTTCCTCACGGCGGCGCGTGATTTCTTCCTGCATTGCGGCATATTTTTGCGTAAGTTCAATAGCCAATTCACGCGCTTCAATGGCGCTTTGTTCTGCCTTTTGGCGTGCTTGCCGCTCTTGCTCTAGTTTATCAGATTCTATTACATCAGAATTTGGCTGCTCCTGAAGTGGTTCTACAGCTGGCTGTTCAGAACTTTCCTCTGCATCAAAAACTTCCTCAACTGGTTCTGGCTCGACCAACTTAACAGCATTATCACTGGCAAAATGTTCATCATAGATTGCTTGTTCTTCAGGCGTAAACTCTTCTTCCATATTCTGTCCCTTCAATGTGTTATTATATTTTTTGTCAAAACTCGATAGTGTTCCAACTGTGCCTGTAAAGCTTTGCGTTCTAAATCACGCTGCGCTATCTCATTTTTTGCCTGTTGAAGTTCGAGCTGCATACGCGCTTGTTCTTGTTTCAAGAAAAGTTCGATATTTTTCTGCTGCAATGCCGTTTGTTTCTGCTGCGCATCAAGTTGATAGAGTGTGCTCTTTGCTTGCGCTTCTTGCTGTAAAACAGCAATCTTTGCTTGTTGCTCTGGAGTTAATTGTGCTCCTTGGCTTTGTTGCATCATCTGCTGTTGCTGCTGTTCTTGTTGTTCCTGCTGTGCTTTTGCCGTTAAATTTGCTACCAATGTTGCCGGTAGTGGGGAAAGCTTTAAAAGATCTGGAATCATCTCCGGTGTTAAGAAACCACCAAGCAGCGGCAACATCTGCGTAATTGCTGCAAAAGTTTTCTCTTTTTCATTGGGGCTTGTCGGTGAATCATCAACAATAATGTCGTACTCAAGCGTTGTGACAGCTTCACGCGTCAACGGCACATATTGGGCATTCTCTTGTCCAGAAATACGTACCAAACGCCCATCAGAGAGATAATTTTGAATAAGATAGAGAATAATCTTTTCCTGCCTACACCGATAAAGCTTGAGATTGTCAAACAGCCCCGCAAGCAAATTAAGCGTTGATTGCCGGCGTGTATTTTCCAGCACATTGGCTTGGTTAACCTCCCGTGTTCCGATAAACTCAGCTGATAACCCTGTTACATGCGTTATCGCTTCACGCGATTCATTAAACAGCTGGAAAAATCCATTGGGAAATTATGCACTTGGCTTTGGTTGAATTTTTTCTCCTGTAAGCGCGCCATTTTTAACCCAAATAATTGTATCTATGCCCATCAAAGCCAATAGTGGTCTGTTTGCTATCACTCACATAACCTAACAGACCGGATGCAACTAAAACATTAAAGGCTGGTCCATAGAGATTGATAGTCGTGTTTTCGTTGGC
>NZ_JBHIRA010000003.1:0-49542 GCF_042196825.1 Bartonella sp. AC10YNML
CATCCATAGATGATGAAAGCGATCGTGATTCCAATTGAAACGAAAGGTGTAATTGTAACAATTGCTTTTGAGGAAATACCCGTGACATATGTTTGTGTCATCTGGTTAATTTTATCGAAAAGTTGCGTGAACATAGTGAAGTTCATGGAATTCCTCTTTAATGAATTTTCAACTTTTTATATGATTTTTAAGCATTTTTCGTTGAACTTTTTAAGGATAAAATTAAACTTCGTAGACCTTTTTGATCTATGAGAGAGAATTGAGTATTACGCATTAACTTTTTCTTTTTACGAGCATACAGGGAAATAATATACAAAATGTTATTATAAAAGCTTTACCTAATAAATCTTATGGTAGGCATTTTCGTGTTTTTACTATTCAAAATTTTTATGTTATGCTTATCTTTCTGTTGTTTGATAAGTGTATGTTCAGCATTGCGTAAATGTGTAACCATTTGTAGTTTTGCTGTTTCATTTTGTAGCATAGCAAGCATTCCAATTATATGTGCTTGTAACTCGGCAATACTTTTTAGATCTTTTGTTGTCGTGATTTCTTTTAATAGTTCTTCAATTTGCTGAAAACGATTGTTTGCTTCTTGAAAAGTTTTTAAACTTACGGCTTTATCAGTGATGGCTGCATATTGGATGCGCTTGTTGATAAAACTGCTAGATTCATGGATAGTTACAGGAATTTCTTCTTCTTTTAAAATATTTTCAAGTGATGTAGATAAAGCAGAAGTTTTATTTCTATTGTAGAGATTCTCTGGATTTTTGAGAAAAAAGCTACTGTGATCTGTTTGTACATTTTTAAGCTTTTTAGTGTCGAATTTTTGGCTTCCCGTTATAGATTCGTGTATCTTTTTTGTTTCCTCAAGTTGTTTTTTTAGCATATCGAGAAGTTGGGCATCAGGTGGCGCTTTCTTTTCCTGTGGAGTTTTTTTAGGCTTTGATCTATTTGAAGATGACTTTCCAAAAAAATTGGGCCACGTCGTTGGGACTGATGCTCCCAAATCCGCCGCCCCAGCGCCCCAAACCCAAGCCATCGCTGGGTTTGAAATCCCTAAAGTTATTACAACTACTATTGAAATGACCTTTTTTTTCATGTTTCCCTCCTGTCATTTTTTGCGTGCTGTAAAAAAATTGGCAACCATATTGCTGGATCATCACCAACTTCTGCGATAATGCTTTCGGCTAACTCTGCGTTATCAGGCGTTCCTGATAACACCAAGAGCTCGTCACTAAAATCGTGTTCGATGGTTTTTCCATCGCGTGTCAGATGGAATTTACCAAGATTCAGTTCTGCAAGCGCAGATTGATCACCCTGCTTAATGAGGAATTGGCGACTAAACTCACCAAGTCCTTTAACGAGTTCAAATTCGGCATCTGTTAGTTTAAAGCCTTTAGTATAATCTTCATAATTTGCTTTGGGATTGGCTAGAAAAATGTAAGTTGCACACTGTTGAATGAGTGTTTTGGCAATATTACTTTCCAAGGCATCGCTAGGCTCTTGTGTTGCATAAACAAAAATACCATTTTGTTTACGGATAGTCTTTTGTTTATTTTTCGCTAAATCTTCAAAGTACGGATCTTGCAAAGGCTTCCAAAACTCGTCAAAGATATACATAAATCGCTGTCCGCTAATCATGCCTTCTGTGCGGTAAAGCAAATACATCATCACTGGAGTGCGAGTTTCAAAATTATCTAAGAATTCCGTGATATCAAAGCCGTAAATTTGATGTGTTGAGAGATCAAGAGCATCATGGGGATTATCAAACAACCACCCATAATCACCACCTTCACACCATTTTAGTAAGCGAGCATGAACAGATGGGTGAGCATTATAATCACTTAAACGTGGATTTGGTAAAAATTGTACTAGAAAGGACAAACGACGGAGTGATCGGTCAATGTTAGCACTCATAACAGACATAACTGCTTTGTTAATTTCTTCTTCGTCGTGATGCGTGACTTCACCACCAGCTTCTGCCAATTTTTTAACAAATTGTTTCAGAAAAATAAGATTTTCTTGTGTGGGTGGGAGTTGGAAAGGATTGAAACCACTTTTTCTGCCTGGCTTGAATGTTAAATATTTTCCACCCATCGCCCGAATGGCAATTTCCATACCACGATCTTTATCAAAAACAACAGTTGTCGGCTTAAATTTTTGTGCTTGTGCTAACAAAAAGCCGAGTAACACGGTTTTACCCGAACCAGATTGTCCGATAAGCGCGGTATTACCAAGTAAACGCTTATCTGTCGAGTCCTCTTCAAGTTTGGAGGCATGAAAATTGAAATAAAGCGGCGTTTTACTGGTTGTTTTAAGAATTGTGACGGCTGGTCCCCATGGGTTGCCAGTGGGTTTTCCTGACATAAAATTATGAAAAGATGAAAATGATAAAAAGTTCAATGATGTAATCGGAGCAGGACGCGGTCTCCATTTCCAATTGCCAGGAAGTTGTGCCCAATAGCCAGCCTCTATTGCTAAGTCTACAGGTTTGGGCAGTACCGCAACGTCTAGTAATGCTGCACTTGCTTTGGCCATATGGTCGCGAACTTGTTGAATTGTATCACCATAGATCGTCAATGTGCAGTGATGTTCTCCCATGACAAAATGCCCACTGATAAGCTGGTTTAGTGCTTCGTCAATTTGTTCAATTTGGCTCGTTGCCACATCTCGTGCATCAATCAGATTACGCTGATGCCGTTGTAAATAATCTTTAGCAGCATGTCGGGAGAGAACTGAAAAGCTCTGCGTCAATACGAACTCGAAGTCACTTTCCAACAAAACATTCAATTGTCCTGGTTTGGTTGTTGCATCATATTCTTTAATTTCCAGCATTCCAAATCGACGCATTCCACTGGTTGTTCGCAGTTCACCAAGAGCGCCCCATTTTGAGAAAAAAGGTCGATTGACAGACATATAGTCAGCAAAACGGTCATGGCAAATTGGCATAGGGCGATATTCACCATTGACAAGCATTCCAAGGAATTCAAGTGCAGAAGAATAAGCATGCCCATTTTTTTCATAAGCACCAAGAAGTTCTGCACCGTAACGGTTTAAAGATTGACCTAAAGTACGATTGATGTCATTGAGTTCTTTTATACATGTGTCTTGTCGCATCTTTTTTTGATCAAGCGTTTCACGTTCATGCTTAGAAAAGAACGACATAATTTTATCCGCTATCGGTTGAAAAATGACAGTCAGATATAAATCATTGACCATCAAATTATAACCAGTAAAGCTTTGTCGATATTTTTCATCAAGCTGATAACAAAACATTTGATCAAATGTTGAATCAGGATATTCATAAACACGGCGGCGCACAATATGTGCCCAAAATGATAAATTGGCCGATGCAAGCCCCCGTAGAGTATTGTTAAGCTCTTTTATCCATTGAAAAATATCTTCTTCTGAAGCGCTTTGATGCGAACGCCCGTCAATTTTCCAAATTGACAAATATTCCGCATTTTTAGTAGAAATAATCGTATCTGTAATATGATGTGAATAAGGCAGAAACAGGCTTACAGGTGCCTCTGATGCAAGGCGTTTGCTGCTTTCAACAGCTGTCATGTTTATCTCCTTTTACTATAATCAGAGGGACTATAACTTGATGCGCCCCAAAAACTTTTGTTGCGATTGCGAAATTTAGTATCGATCCATAACCACCAGATACGAAACGCCTTATCATCGTTTTTAGTAATTTGCACCATAATAAACCATAATGGAGGTGCTATAATCCACAAAAAGATACTTACTGTCATAGCAATAACAGCAACCCCCATAACCATAATGATAAATGGCATCATGGGGACACCCCATATCGTTGGAACACGTGTTGCTCCCTTGAATAGGGGGAATTCTTTTTTTTCTTGCGATTTCATGAAATGTTCTCGTCACTGGAGGTGAAATAATATGTGGCTGATATAAAAAGCTGCACCAGCAATAATGACACTGAATGCCCATCGCATAAATGTAGCTTTTGCGATAATGCGAAATATATAAATAAGCAAAAGTAATAAAAGAATGATAGCAGCAACGATAGGAATAATTATACTTAATCCATATTGCATCCCTATGAAAACATCTAGACTCTTTGTTTCCGTCTGAGCATATGCAGATTGAGTTATTAATAACATAATAAAAGTTATAAAAATATCACTAATCTTACATATTTTTGATTGAAGTGTATTTAATTGTTTCATATCTTTTATCCCCTTTTAATTAAAGTTGCTATAAATAATATTCCTTTTTTCGTAGTGTGAGCGATATTATTACTGGTAAAAATCTATAATCAACGAACATTAAAAACATTACGTATTATACTAATTTATGCTTGACCTGTAAATAGCAATTTAGCAAGTTGGGTTGCCGAGCCAGCAATGACAACGCCGATTGCCCACCGTACAAACGTATCTTTTCCTATGTAGCGGCCTGCGTAACCAATTGCTAAGCACAAAAGTATCACGGCAGCAGCAACAGGAATAATGTGATCAATAAGATCTGTTTTTAGAGCACTTAAAGCTTTTTCAGCAGGAGCTAATTTTGCATTTGCATATGCAGACTGTGTTATAAAAAATGCAATTATAGCTGTAGAAATTACTATGATTCTGTTGTTATTTTGTGTTTGGACATTAATTAAGTTTCGCATATCTTACTTTCATGAATATTTTATATTTTTTAAAATAAACAAATTACTATCTTTATATATTACAATTAGCAAATATAAACTCTTAATTTAAAAAACATTATGGATTATATCAGTTCATTAGTTACCTGTAAATAACAGTGTAGAAAGCTGTGTTGCTGAGCCAGCGATGACAACGCCGATCGCCCATCGTACAAACGTATCTTTTCCAATGTAGCGCCCTGCATAAGCAATTGCTAAACACAAAAGTATAACAGCAGCGGCGAGAGGGATAATCGTTTTTAAGTCATTTTGGAGTGCATCTAACGCCTTTTTTGCAGGATCTAATTTTACATTTGCATATGCAGGATTCATTATAAAAAAGGCACTTAGAGCTGCAGAAATTACGATAATTTTGTTATTATTTTTTAATTTGAGATTAATTAATTTTTTCATATTTTACTCTTATCAATACTTTGTATATTCTGAATATAAACGAAATATCACATAATATGTTTAAATTTATCAAACATAAACTCTCACATTATAAACATTATGTATTATAAAGACTCACACCTGCCCCTTGAATAACAGGCTCGCAAGTTGGGTTGCTGAGCCAGCGACGACAACGCCAATCGCCCACCGTACAAATGTATCTTTTCCGATGTAGCGTCCAGCATAACCAATTGCTAAGCATAAAAGAATAACGGCAGCAGCAACAGGAATAATATTAGTAGTAAGATCTGTTTGCAGAGTTTTTAAAGCATCTTCAGCTTTTAGTTTTGCATACGCAGGATGTACTATAAAAAATACACTTATAGCCAAAGAAATTGCTGTGATTCTGTTGTTATTTTTTAATCGGAAATCAATTAATTTTTTCATATTTTACTCTTAATTAATGCTCTTATTAATATTTTGTATTTATTATTATAAAATATATGAGATTCTCATATGTGTATAATAATTAGATATAAAACCTTATGATAAAAATATTATGCGTTATATAGACTTACGCTTGCCCCTTGAATAACAGGCTCGCAAGTTGAGTTGCTGAGCCAGCGATGACAACGCCGATTGCCCAGCGTACAAATGTATCCTTTTCTATGTAGCGGCCTGCGTAACCAATTGCTAAGCATAAAAGTATAACAGCAGCAGCGACAGGAATAATATTAGCATTAAGATCTTTTTGGAGTTCTTCTAAAGCTGTTTTTGCAGGAGCTAAACCTTGTACTTGGGCCCATACGGGATGTGTTATAAAAAATACAGTTATAGCCGTAGAAAGTGTAATAATTTTGTTATTGTTCTTTGATTGGAAACTAATTAATTTTCGCATATTTCTCTCATTAAGACTTTAAATAACATTTTGTATTATAGTTGTCATCTTTAATTTTAACTAACTGCACCTTTGAATAATAGCTGAGCAAGCTGGGTTGCTGAGCCAGCGATGACAACGCCGATCGCCCACCGTACAAATGTATCTTTTCCGATGTAGCGTCCCGCATAACCAATTGCTAAGCATAAAAGTATAACAGCAGCAGCGACAGGAATAATATTAGTATTAAGATCTTTTTGGAGTTCTTCTAAAGCTGTTTTTGCAGGAGCTAAACCTTTTGCTTGGGCCCATACGGGATGTGTTATAAAAAATACAGTTATAGCCGCAGAAAGTGTGATGATTTTTTTATTGTTCTTTGATTGGAAACTAATTAATTTCTGCATATTTCTCTCACTAAGATTATAGACAACATTTTGTATTATAGTTTTCATCTTTAAACTTTAATTAACTGAACCTTTAAATAACAAGTTCGCAAGTTGGGTTGCTGAGCCAGCGATAACAACGCCGATTGCCCATCGTATAAATGTATCCTTTTCGATGTAACGCCCTGCATAGAGAATGGCTAGGCATAAAAGTATAACAGCAGCAGCGACAGGAATAATATTAGTAGTAAGATCTGTTTGTAGAGCTTTTAAAGCTTTGTTCGCAGGTTCTATTGCTGCACATGCAGGATTTCTCATAAAAAATATAGTTACAGCAGCAGAAATTGCTGCAACTTTGTTGTTACTTTTTGGCTGGAGGTTAATTAATTTTCGCATATTTCTCTCATTAAGATTTTAAAAACATTTTGTATTATATCTGTCATCTTTAATTTTAATTAACTACACCTGTGAATAACAGGCTTGCAAGTTGGGTTGCTGATCCCGCGATGACAACGCCGATTGCCCATCGTATAAATGTATCCTTTTCGATGTAACGCCCTGCATAGAGAATGGCTAGGCATAAAAGTATAACAGCAGCAGCAATAGGAATAATATTTTTAACAAGATCATCTTGCAAAGTGTCTAGAGCTTTTTTTGCATTTTTTAATTGCACTGCATATGCAGGATTGCTAATAAAAAGTACAGTTAAAGCTGCAGAAATTGTTATAATTTCATTATTATTTTTCTGGAAATTAGTTAAGTTTCTCATATTTAGCTTCATTGATTTATCATAAATATTTTTTCTACGAAATAAGAAACAATTTCATTGATGTATAATGAAAGCATTGAAATCCAAAGTTTCTTTTACAAAAAATATTTCTTATTCCAAAAGATTTATCAGTTAGGTTTAAATAATAAACCAGCAAGTTCAGCTGCTGAACCCGCGATAACGACACCAATTGCCCACCGTACAAATGTGTCTTTTCCGATGTAGCGTCCTGCATAACCAATTGCTAAGCATAATAGTATAACAGCAGCAGCGAGAGGGATAAGCAACTTTAAGTCATCACGGAGTTTTTCTAAAGCACCTTTTGCAGTTGTTAATTGTTGAGCGTACACAGGATTGGACATGAAAAATACAGTTAAAGCTGCAGAGGTTTTAGTCGCTTTATTTCGAATTATTGTTTGAAGAACTTTTGATTGTTTCATATTGTTTATCTCAATTTAGATTTCGTTTTAGGATAAAAAGATATTTTACACAGCATGACTTTAATAGTCATTTTTATTACGCGCTTTTGAATAACATATTTGCAAGTTCAGCTGCTGAACCCGCGATAACGACTCCGATCCCCCATCTTACAAATGTATCTTTTCCGATGTAACGCCCTGCATAACCAATTGCTAAACATAAAAGTATAACGGCAGCAGCAATAGGGATAAGCGTTTTTAAGTCTGTTTGGAGTGCAGTTAAAGCGTTATTTGCAGGCTGTAGAACTACTGCTTGGGCTAAAACAGGATTGGACATGAAAAATACAGTTAAAGCTGCAAAGGTTTTAGTAGCTTTATTCCAAATTATTGTTTGAAGAGTTTTTAATTGTTTCATATTGTTTATTCCAATTTAGATTACAGTTGGTATAAATAAGTTCTTTTTTTGATATAGTTTGTTATTTCACTAAATAAAAATACAGAAATCTAAGTTTCTTTTTATAATAGACACACTTAGTGTTTAATAAGATTTATCAGGCGTTTTTAAATAACAAATTAGCAAGTTCAGTTGCTGAACCAGCGATAACGACACCAATTGCCCATCGTACAAATGTATCTCTTCCGATATAGCGCCCTGCATAAGCAATTGCTAAGCACAACAGTATCACGGCTGCAGCGATAGGAATAATTTCTTTCAAGTCTTTTTGGAGCGCGTTTAAAGCTGTATCTGCGTTTTTCAAACCTTGTGCTGCTTGAGCCCATACGGGATTGTTCATAAAAAATACAGTTAAAACTGCAGAGGTTGCGGTAATTTTGTTATTATCGTTCAATTGAAAATTGATTAATTTTTTCATATCGTTCAACCTTATAAAATTGTATTTGGCGCAAGTAGTTTTTCCATGAAATAGGGATAATTTCATTGAATTGATGTGGAATAAAAGTATTAAAGTCTAAAATTCTTTTTTCATGAAAGAAATACTTCGTGTTTAATGGATTTATCAGGTAGGCTTAAATAATAAATTTGCAAGTTCAGCTGCTGAACCCGCGATAACGACACCGATTGCCCACCGTACAAATGTGTCTTTTCCGATGTAGCGTCCTGCATAACCAATTGCTAAGCACAAAAGTATAACTGCAGCAGCGATAGGGATAATCGTTTTTAAATCTGTTTGGAGTCCCTCTAAAGCCTTTTTTGCAGGATCTAAACCCGCTGCTTGGGCATATGTGGAATTGGTCATAAAAAATACAGTTAAAGCTGCAGACAATGCAACAATTTTATTACGAGCTGTTGTGTGAAGAATATTTAATTGTTTCATGTTCTTTATCCTGATTAAGATTAAAACTCCCACAAATGACCCCTCGTTCATGAAGAAACTTAAAAAGATATTTTGGATCAGCCCAAGTTCTTAGTTTTCCTCTTTGTGTAAGTAACGTATATTTATTTGGCTTTCCGGTGATTGGATCATCGGAAATAAACGTGAAATACCATTCTCTTTCTGAAAGCATCACGACTGTAATCTCACGTGCTGCTTTTTGACTAAATGCTATATCAACGCTGTTTTGTTCTATCATTTTCATTATCTTTGCCCTCAATTAGAAGAGATTTTGTTCAATCTTACTAATTAGAGCTTTAACATTTTCTTATCTACTTTTCATTATAATATCCTATCAAAATTCTGGGGTTTCGTGAAAATATCAGTCATCACTCAGCGATCTTCTCGATGAAGAAAAATCTTCAGCTGAAAAAGCATCGTGGGCGCTACTTTCTTTATGTGTAAATGCATCTTCCTCTCCTTTTGAAGAGAGAGGAAGAGAATCTACTTTAGTTGTCTGTTCTGGTTCTTCTTTTTTAAGCTTTATAGGCTCCTGCAAGCCTTGATTTCCTCGTACAGCAGCTTTTACTCCAATATATGAAGTAATTTTTTGCATACGGGTATGGTTTGAGTTTTCTGTATCGTAAAAATTCAGCACAGACTGCAAAGTCGCTTTTTCAAAGATGCACTTTGATGTTGTTTGTTCATAGCAGTAAGTTAAAGCGCTTTGTACAGCTGTAATATTTCTGCAAAAATCAAACGCATCAAAAAGAGAAAACAATTTCACATTTCCAACATCAATTTGCCCTAAAATTATGTTAAAATTATGTTCGCTCTGTTTAACTGTTGCGATTGTTTCCTTAAACTGAGATGATTGATAGAACAAGTTATCTTTATCATCTGTTACATAGATATTGTCCCGCGTTTCTTGTTCGGCAACAACTGAAAATGTCATGGGAGGCATATTGGATATGTATGCAGCAGCAAAAAATGTGAAATCTGGAACAATCATTAGCAATACACCTTATTATGAAGAATTTTATTAATACAAATGCTAATTCTGTGTTGTGCTTTTTCTCGTTGTCTTTTGATTTTATAAATTTGCAGAATGAGATTGTTTAGCTCAGAATATTCCTTGTGATTATTGCTTTGTTCTCTTCTAAGAATATTTCTAATATATGCGAATATCCAACTAACAAGATAAAAGTGTGGAATAAAATAGAGCACATTACGCCAACCAATATTATTGGAATCACGAAGAAAGGCGTTGCTTTTAAAAAATAATAATCTTTGATACTGTATTGAAGCTGCTTGTTTTATATAATTCTCTAGTTGCAAAAATCTTTTCAAAAAAAATTTATACGAAGTAAAAAGCCGTTGTGTATGAGGGGAGGTTTTCCTGTCATAATGAACTACACTATCATTATACAGAGAGGGCTTGTTCTTTGTTGCGCATTGCCATAACTTATAGAGTGACGATTTATATTTACTTTTGACTACTGATTCATAAGAGTCAGAGAGGTGCGATGGTGTTTGAGCACTGCATTTAGTAGTTCCAATAACTGAACTGAAAAAAGATGCAGTGGCGGTAATTGATATACCAATAAACAGTTCTTTGTGGCTCAAAGCACATCTCCGTCAAAATGATATATGTATCGTAATTTTAATTTCGATAATAAATGGACAGAAATTGTCTATAATTGTGTTTAAAATATGACAAAAAGAAATTCTTTTTTTGCAAGGGGAGTAATTAAGGTGAATGATCTCAAAAATATGAATTTTGATGAACTACAAGAGATGCGTACACAAATCGATGTGGAATTAAAAAAACGGCAAGCAAAGGAAAAGCAAAATGCGCGACGAAAAATTCTTGAAATTGCTAATGCCCATGGAATTGATATCGCTGATCTTGTGAGCAAAGAGCGCCATTATAGAAATCCCAATAACCAATGGGAATTATGGAATGGGCGTGGACGTAGACCTAAGTGGATTAAAGAGTGGTTGGAGAATGGGTATACACTTGATGAACTCGAAGTAACGTAACACGTATGCGATATTTATAAGATAAGGGAATACCAAGGAATGTAAATGCAAGAAGTATGCTTTTTTGGGTAATTTGATTGTATAAACATACTGAACGAATATATTAAAGTATTGAGTTACAAAATACAATGATAGGGAGCGTGAAAAAGTTTATTTAAATGCAAAAAGTCTTGTTATTATAATCTGGCAAGCATAATGATGATGCCAGATTAGGAATATTGTAATTGCTTTTGGCATTTGAGAGAGCGGGATATTTTACTTCTTTTTATAGTTTTATTGATTCTTTACAAAAATGGTCGAAATGACAATAATTTATTGCATAGGGATTTTAACTCAATATGTAAAATGATAATTTTAGCAATTAATATGTTAATAAATTAGCATACTTATATTTTTGAAATACTGTTTTTTAGAACAAGCCTGATGTTATAGATTTTGTTTGGTCTTTTTCTGTAAGATTATATATGAGGCATTTACTTTATTTATCGTTCGTTTAGTTGAGATGAGTGAGTATGTAGAAAAATGGAAAATTTTTATGGCTGTTATGGGTTTTATAGAATTTATGACATATTTCTGAGCGTTTGTGATTAAAATTCATTTATGAGCGTTTATGAATAATGAATAAAGAGCGTATTTGAAAATAAAAGGATTGGATCATTTCTATTGCGGTTTATCTTCTTTTATGGTGTGAAATAGAGGGTGATATGCAGGTTTACAATTGTGTGTGACGGTATAGTGTACGGAACACTTTTTATATATTGGAATATTTTTTCTAAAGTCGTGTGGCATTCCACAATAAGTTAAAGAGTTTGTCTGAGAAGCAGAATGTCCCAAACCGAATACATTTATGTTTCCAATTTACGTGCTTTTTTAAAAGAAAAATTTTTCAATGCAATTAAGCTTATTTTATGGCGCTTTTCTTGAATAGTATAACGTAAAAGTCCCTATGATCATATAAAATCCATTGTACACCACCATTTTTACTTCGATAAAAAGTGTATGCCGGTGCCATTATACACTTTACTCGCCTCCAATGTTGCTAAAGTCCTTAGTCCTTGAGAGAGGGAGTCCTTGTATTACTTTGTTTAATTGTTTTTATTTATACGATACTCTCACTTGTGATGTGCAAGCGAATGATTTTGATTGCTTCAACATGAGAGAGATTTGAAATAAGGGTATTTTATGATCTTTAGACTTTTCACTCAATATGAGAACAATGAATTTATTATTATAAATAAAGGTGTTGTGTATTAAAAAGTCTTGTTTATTTTGTTATGCCGTGAAATGGCTTCTTTTAAGTGGTGATATAAGGTAACCTCTTTGAGACATTAAACGTTTTTTTCAGTGCATGGTGAATATTCTTAGAATGTAGCTTGCTTGTCGAGTCTTATGTTGAGTGAAATATGGGGGGAGGAAGTCAAGAAAAAATTACTCGACAGAAATCCGGTTTGTAAACAGATTGGATGAGATAGGAATTTTTTGTTTTTTAAAGGAGGAAGGCAAAGGTTGTAAAAAAAGTGAAATAGTATGAATTTTCGCTTAAAGTGGGAAGCCGTGTAGAAGACGTGGGGCATTTGGAGTGAGTCCGGCAGCTTCTTGAATGAAGTATTTTTTTATTTTTGGCGCTTGATTAATGATTCCAAGGCCGGTATCGCGGAGCATCCGTAAAAGAAGGCTATCATTAGAAAAGAGTTTATTAAGCCAATCATTGCTTAAAGCCATACGGACAATTTCAAAACGTCTCCAGCTTTGATAGCGCTCTAAAGCTGTGAGAGAGCCAATGTCAAGACCTAGTCGTGCTGTTTCAATAATCACTTCAGCCAGCGCAGCGCTATCGCGTAATCCTAAATTGAGTCCTTGTCCTGCAATGGGGTGGATTGTATGGGCGGCATCGCCAACGAGAGCAAAACGTGGTTTAACGCATTGACGTGTTAAAGAAAGGCTCAAAGGAAAAGCTTGACGTTCGCCATTCCAAGAGAGTTTGCCTAATCGATGGCCAATACGTCTTTCGAGTTCTGTTTCAAAAATAAGTGCATCCGCTTTGAGATAATATTGCGCAGTTTTATGATCTTCATTCCACACAATGGCGGATCGGTTGCCTTTAAGAGGGAGAAGAGCAAAAGGACCGGCAGGTAAAAAATGTTGAATTGCTTGACCATTATGGGGTTTTTCATGTTCAACTGTGCAGATGATTGCTGTTTGTTTATAGGGATGAGAAAAGTTTTTAAGACCTGCTTTTTGGCGTAATTTCGAATGGGCTCCGTCAGCTGCAATAAGCAATTTTGTTTGCCAAACCTCTTCATTATTTAAAGTGACGGTTGTATGTTGGTCTTCTTGATGAAAATCAATGACACGTGTGTTTGTAATAACAGGGATATTGAGATCTTTGACACGTTTTTTTAAAGTATTGATGAGTTCTCTATGCTCTACCATGGCAGCAAAGGGCTCACCGGGATTAATGTCGCCTTCAAAGGTTAAAAGAGTGGGTTTGACCGGATCATTTGTGCTTGTATCTGTGATGATCATTGAATGAATGGGTTGCGCATAGGGTTTTACAGATTTCCAACATTGTAATTGTTTTAACATACGAATAGAAGCAGCAGCAAGGGCAATGGTTCGTATGTTAGAAGCAGGGGTATCTCCTTGTGGAGCAGCATCAACGATTTTTATTTTCAGATTAGGGGCTGTTTGCTTGAGTGCTATCGCTAGGGCTAAACCGACAGCAGCCCCTCCTGCAATGAGCAGATCACATTGTTTAGTTTTATGAGATTTAATTTTTTTATTGGGTTGTACATTTTTATTGCGATTAGAACACACAATACTTCTTCCATTGTTTATAGTTTGCTTTCTTTTAAAAAGAATATCTTTTTACATTGCCTAAAATATCTTAACTTTTACTTTTCTCTCTGCTTTACAAAAACGAGATTTCTTTTTAACGCCAATCTGATAACAGATTGGTTTTTCAGAGTTTTTCTGCTTAATCATTTATGTGATTCATCTTACAGATTTATCGGATAAGCTTTTTTAAATATCTTCTTCAATTCTTTTTACACTTGGTTGATAAAAAAGAAAACTAAAAATAAACAAAGATGGTCGTGTATTTTTTTAAGTTGTGTGAGTTACTTCAGTATGCTTGTCCTGAAGGGGGACATTTCGTTAGTATGATAGATAAAAATAGATAAAAATTGTGGTCATTCGTGATGGTTAAAACAGTATTCATATTTCGCCATTATCATGATGTAGCGTAAAAAATATTATTTTTTTAAGAAGGTGCCTATAGCACCCATGTAACACTTTACACATAAGGTGTTTTTTGGTTGATCGTGTGATAAATATTCAGGGAGAGCTTTTTGTGCGCCTTATGAAGGATTATCTCTTAGGGTGGTGGTATATGAATGATATGAAGTGGTTAGAAGGTAGAACGCGCTAGATAAGAAGTCGGATTGTTTACAGGCTATTTGTTTACAAATTGGTACAGAGTTTAAGCTTCATCCTTTTTTAAGAGAGAGAGGGAGTTATAACTCTTTAAAATATGAAAGTTTTGTATTTGGAATTGATAGATGCACCGAAGTTCTTCTCCTTATGATTCATTAGAAGTGCGAAATTCTCAAGGTTCGCGTCTTATTGAGATGTTTTTGCGTCAGATAGGAGTATTTATTGGGCTCGGGCTTTTGGGCTTTATTATTTTTTGTGTGTTTGCTTTGGCGACGTGGAATGTTGCGGACCCATCTTTAACTCATGCAAGTACAAATGAGGTTACAAACCTTATGGGGTGGATGGGGGCAATTTTTTCAGATTTTATTATGCAGTTTTTTGGCTTGGCAAGTCTTTCTGTTTTGTTGCCACCGTTATTTTGGTCTTTTCTCTTGTTGGCGCAAAAGAATATCTACAATTTGACTTTGCGCTTTTTTTTATGGGTGCTATCAACGATTTGTTTTTTAATTGCTTTTGCTCTTATGTCACCTATTGCTTCTTTTACTTATTGGCCATTGCCAATGGGATTGGGAGGGGTTTTAGGAGATAAAGTTTTAAGTGTTGCTTCTTCAGTCTTTCCTCTTTTTCTTTCTCCTCCTTACACGGTGTTTTTCAGTGTTGTTTTTATTCTTTTAGGTTTTTTCACCGCTGCTTTTGCTGGTAATGTAATATGGCGGCGTCGAACAAAGAAAAGAAAAGAAAAAAACATTCCAAAAGACGAAATCATTAATCCAGTCTTTGAGTTGGAAGAAGATACGGAATATGCCGCAGAGGAGGATCGTGAAAATCATGGTTTTTTTGCGACAACTTGTGGCGCTCTTTTGCATCTTTTTTATTTTTTACAAGCGCGTTTTTTTCGTTTATTCTGTTTCAAAAGGCGTTTTCAGAGTAAAGGGCAAGGAAAGCCATTTGATCGGATTGAGCCAACTTTTTTAGGTGAAAAAGTAAAGCGTGAGGAAAATCAAAATAAAGCTTATGTTTCTCCTGTTAAAAATCGAAAGTCTTTAACAGCTTCTTCAAATGGTGGCTTTGTTCTTCCACTTGTAGATTATCTTTCGGTTCCACCACCGTCTGTTAGGGATGCAAAACTTTCTCCTGCTGTTTTAAGAGCAAATTCTCAGGAGCTTGAAGGGGTTTTGTTAGATTTTGGGGTAAAAGGAAAAATTATAGATGCTTGTCCTGGACCGGTAGTAACTTTGTATGAATTTGAACCGGCTGCTGGCATTAAGTCTTCCCGTATCATTGGTTTGGCAGATGATATTGCACGCTCGATGCGTGCGATTTCGGCGCGTGTTGCGGTGGTTCCAGGACGTAATGTTATTGGAATAGAACTGCCTAATGCAAAGCGTGAGATGGTTTATTTACGAGAAATGTTGCAGGCGCAAGAATTTATTGACAGCAAAGCAAAGCTAGGACTTGCTTTGGGTAAGACAATCGGGGGAGAAGCTGTTATTGCAGATTTAGCAAAAATGCCTCATCTTTTGGTTGCTGGTACAACAGGATCGGGAAAGTCTGTTGCTATCAATACAATGATTTTATCTCTGCTTTATCGGATGACACCTGAGCAATGTCGTCTCATTATGGTGGATCCAAAAATGCTTGAACTTTCGGTTTATGATGGCATTCCTCATTTATTAACACCGGTGGTGACAGATCCTAAAAAAGCCGTCATTGCTTTAAAGTGGGCTGTTCGTGAAATGGAAGAGCGCTATAGTAAAATGTCAAAACTAGGCGTTCGTAATATTGATGGGTTTAATGCGCGTCTTAGAGAAGCTGCAAGTCAGGGAGAGACAATGGTGCGGACAATTCAAGTTGGATTTGATCGCGAGACCGGTGAGCCTCTTTATGAAACGGAAACACTTGATTTTAGTCCTATGCCCTATATTGTTGTCATTATTGATGAAATGGCTGATTTGATGATGGTTGCTGGGAAAGATATTGAAGGAGCGGTTCAACGTTTAGCACAAATGGCACGTGCTGCCGGTATCCATGTAATTATGGCGACACAGCGTCCTTCCGTCGATGTTATTACTGGTACGATCAAAGCCAATTTTCCTACACGCATTTCTTTTTCTGTGAGTTCCAAAATTGATAGCCGAACAATTTTAGGCGAACAGGGAGCTGAGCAATTATTGGGACAAGGAGATATGCTCTTTATGATGGGAGGAGGACGTATTCAGCGTGTGCATGGGCCTTTTGTTGCGGATAATGAAGTGGAGCAGGTTGTTGCGCATCTCAAAGCGCAAGCACGACCTGATTATTTAGAAACAATTACGCAAGAAGTTGAAGAGGATGGTGCTGATGTTTCTTTGTCTTCTCCTTCAGAAGATGATCCCTATAGTCAAGCTGTTGCTATTGTGCTTCGTGATCGTAAGGCCTCGACCTCTTATATTCAACGCCGTTTAGGCATTGGTTATAACCGTGCTGCGACATTGATTGAGAGGATGGAAGAAGAAGGTATCATTAGTCCAGCAAATCACGCAGGGAAACGAGAAATTTTAGTGCCTGCTGAAGAAGAGCGCTTTTGAAAAATCTTGATAGTTGTTTTTTATAATACCTTGTAAAACAAGTGTTTATCCTATTGTATCGTAGAAAGTCTGCATTTTCATATACCAGCTCTCAATTTGCGATAGCTCTTTGGTACTTGAGACTCCTTATAAGGGGATCTTTATTTTATATAACTTTTATCCATACACCAACCTTGCTTGTAACGTGCAAGAAAATGATTTGAATTGATTCAATATGAGAGAGTATGTGATGAAAGAATCTTATTGTATTTGGCGTTATGATTTAAGTTAAAAAGATAAATTATTATAAATCAATATCTTGGTATAAAATAATGTTATTGCGAGTATAGGGGTGTAAAAGCATGTAAGACTTGATATTTTAGTGTCTTTTTAAGTGCGCTCTAAATATTTAGGGCAAGGCTGATCTCTCGAGTTTTAATATAAATGAATTATATGGGGTGGGAAGCTAAGTGAAATTTGCTAAACTCCAAACTGTTTACAGAGCGGTTCTGATGAAATTTTTTATTCTTTTGGGCGAGAAGGAAGTCAAAAAAGTATTTTTGATACTTAAAAGAGCTTTCAGGTTTGCGAGTAATATGTTTAGTCCTTAATCCATTATGTCTTGACTATAATTTATGTTGCTTCATAGATTAGGGGTGGAAAAGAATATATTATGCGTTTAGAAAAGCGGGAAAATTGGATGCTTTCGGAAACTTAAACGCAGACTGATTATTTGGAAACGATATCGCAAGAAATAAAAAAGGATGTTTCTTTAGCTTTTTCTTTAGCAGATGATTCCTATTGTCAAGCTGTTGCTATTATGCTTCGTGATCGTAAGGCTTCAACTTCTTATATTCAATGTCGTTTAGGCATTGGTTATAACCGCACCGCCACATTGATCGAAAGGATAGAAGAAGAAGGCATCATTATTAGTCCAGCGAATGATATGGGTAAGCGAAAAGTTTTGGAGATTGTCGAAGAAGAATACTTTTAAAAATCTTTTGATATTTTTTTCAAACAATATCTTTATCTTATAAAGAAGGGTATTTATTCGTCGTTGATTACTTAAGTTATGAATTATAAAGCCAATTAAGTATTGCTTGGGAGCATTTTTTATGAAAACGTCTTTTTTGTCGCAAAGAAGAGTCTTTGGGTTTGTGGGGATTATTGTCTTTTGGTGTTTAACTTTTCCTGCTTTTTCGCAAGCCTCTAATAAAGTGGCAAAGGCGCAGAATGTTGTGAACCATTTTGCGGCAATCAAAACAATGACAGGTGATTTTATTCAATTTAGTCCAAAGGGAAAGATGACTCAAGGAACGTTTTATCTAGAGCGTCCAGGGAAAATTCGTTTTATTTACAAGAAAATGCCTTTACAGATTATTGCAGATGGTCAATTTGTGGGCATTAACAATCGAGCTTTGAATACTTGGAACTTTTCACAACTTTCGCAAACGCCAATGAAATTTCTGTTGGATGATAAAATTGATGTATCTTCTGGGCGTTTGTTGGCCTTTCGCGAAGATCCTGGGGCCGTGACGATTGTTTTGCGTGATCAGACGATTGGGGCAGGGCAAATAAGGATGGTTTTTGATTCTAAAGGCTCTGCTTTGCGACAGTGGACAATTGTTGACCAACAAAATTTGGAAACTACTGTGCAGATTATGAATGTGCGGACAGACGTCCGGTTCGCTAATGGGATGTTCACACTTCCTTCGAAGAAATGAAGAAAGAGTGTTACGTCATTGGGATTAAAACAAATGTTCTTTCGTATTGCGACTTGGAATATTAATTCTATTCGTTTGCGTCTTGCACAGGTTTTTCAGTATTTGGAACTCTTTTCCGCAGATGTATTGTGTCTACAGGAAACAAAATGTCCAGATGCTTTATTTCCAGTGGAGGCTTTTGAAGCAGCGGGTTATAAGCATATCGCATTGAGTGGACAAAAATCTTATAATGGGGTGGCTATTGTTTCTCGTTTGCCTTTTAAAAAGGTAGAAAAACGTTTTTTTTGTCAAAACCAAGATTGCCGTTATATCTCAGTTATTGTGGAAGCCCATGGGAGAAGCTTGCGGATTCATAATTTTTATGTTCCTGCTGGGGGAGATATCCCTAATGCTGATGTGAATGAAAAGTTTCGTCATAAGCTTGATTTTTTAGAAGAAATGTCCTCCATTCGTGCGGACCAAGGCGATGGTCTTTCTTCTCTTTTGGTGGGCGATTTAAATATTGCTCCTTTGGCAGAGGATGTTTGGTCTCATCAACAATTGTTGAAGGTTGTAAGCCATACTCCCATTGAAACCGAGCGTTTGCAGGATTTGTGTTGTCAAGGTGGATGGGTTGATCTGATGCGGTTGCATATTCCTGTTCCTACTAAGCTTTACACATGGTGGAGTTATCGTGCTCGCGATTGGGCATTTACCGATTATGGACGGCGGCTTGACCATGTTTGGTCTTCTCAAGATTTAGCCCCTTTTGTTGTAGATCTTTCGATTTTTCGTGATGCGCGCGGATGGGAACGTCCTTCAGATCATATTCCTGTGCAAACTGTATTTGATTTTTCACGTCAAGTTTGAAATAAGAGGTAAATAAAGTATTAATATTAAATAATGATTCTGAAAGAATGCGGGAGACTGGATGTATATCAGAAATCTCAAATGGGGCGCTTCTCGTGGATTATTTTTTAGTGTCTTGTTGTGTTTGCTTTTGTCAGGATGTATGGTTGGTCCTAATTACCAGAAAACATCTTTTCGTGTTCCAGCAGTTTGGGGAGAAAAATCTGCACAGACTGCAGGGCAGTCCGTTGCGCTTGCCGGATGGTGGCGGCATTTGAATGATCCTGTTCTAGATGCGTTAATGGATTACGCGATTTCTGGAAATAATAATGTTGCTGTTGCTAAAGCTCGGGTACGTGAGGCGCGTGCGGGTTTAGGACAGGTTGTGGGAACTCTTTTGCCAAATGTGTCCAATTCAATTTCAGGAACCCGTAGTCGTTCTGGACAGTCTGATGCATTATTCAACCAGTATAGTAGTGGTTTTGATGCAAGCTGGGAGCTTGATTTTTTTGGTGGGCATAAACGTGCGGTTGAAGCAGCGCGTTATGGCCTTGATGCGGCTGTGGAAGATATGCGCGCTACCATGGTGACATTACTAGGAGATGTGGCAACAAATTATGTGCAAATGCGTGGTTGGCAACAAAAGTTGTTTATTGTGCGGCAAATTGCTGTATCACAACGTAAAACTTATGAATTGATGCGCGCTAGATTAACAGCTGGTGATGTTTCTGAGCTTGATGTTTCAAATGCGCAAGCACAAATGGCAAATACAGAAGCAGATATATCACAGATGGAAGCGAATTTAGCAATGAGCGTTCATCGCCTTTCTGTCTTAACTGGTCGTGTGCCTACGGCATTGAAGGATCTTTTACAAAAAAATGCTAAGCATGCAAAGATTCCACAACCACGCTGGCCGATACCAGCAGGAATTCCAGCCGATATTTTGTTAACACGTCCAGATTTACGACGGGCAGAGCGTCAATATGCGCAAGCGACAGCACGGATTGGTCAACGTGAAGCAGATCGTTATCCATCACTTACTTTAACAGGTAATATTTCGACAGCAGCAACGGCAATTGATCAGTTATGGAAAAATTCAACGATTGGCTGGTCTTTTGGACCTGGTCTTCGTTTTCCTCTTTTTAATGGAGGTCAGGTCGAGGCTTCTATTGCGGTAGCGCGCGCGCAGCGTGATCAAGCTTTTATTACTTATCGAGCTGCTGTGTTGGAGGCTTTAGAAGATGTAGAAAATGCCCTTGTAAGATTGACGAAGGAACATCAACGCTTAGAAAAGTTAATCGTTGCGAATAAAGCTTCTCTTCATTCCTTAAAACTTTCACGGAGCCTTTTTGAGAATGGAAATACTAGTTTTCTTGAATTGTTAAATGCTGATCGCTCTTATTATTCTGCACAAATGGCGCTTAAAGATAGCCGTGTTTCTTTGGTTACGCAATATATCACGTTGATGAAAGCGTTGGGGGGGGGCTGGGATGGCGTTGTTGATGTATCGCGTCCAGAAGTCGTTGATAATGCACCTCGTTCGCGTGCAAAGGTAGGGAAATGAAAAAAAACTTACTCAAAAATTTCATTACAAAACACAAAAAACTTTCCTTCTTTTTAACTGCTATATTTCTCATTTTCTTGTTGTTATGGTTACGTTCTGTTTTTTTTGGAACATCTACTCCAACTTATATAACCGCGGTGGTGAAACGTGGGGATATTGAGGAAAGTGTTTTAGCTTCTGGTCTTGTACGTCCTTACCGGTTGGTGGCTGTTGGTGCGCGAGCAACAGGGCGTGTGGTGTCAATGCATGTTTCCCCTGGGAGTGTTGTGAAAGAAGGCGATCTCTTGGCAGAAATTGATCCTACAGATCAGGAAAATGATTTAAAAAGAAAAAAAGCAGCATTATCGCATTATTATGCGAGTTTGGTAGAACAAGAAGCCTATCTTTCTCTTGCACAAAAAAATTTAGAGCGTCAGAAAAAAATGATCGAAACACGAGCGATTTCACGGGCGAACCTCGATGAGGCTGCGACACAGGTGAAAATACGCGAGGCGCAAATTGAACAACTTCGTCAACAGATTGTGCAAGCACAAATTGATGTGGAGAGTGCAGAGGTTAATTTAGGTTATACACGCATCACTGCCCCTTCAGCAGGAACGGTTTTGGCAACAGTTGTGGAAGAAGGGCAGAATGTGAATGCGGTTCAGTCGGCGCCAACAATTGTTATTTTGGGTGATTTATCAAAGATGACGATCAAGGCGCAAATCTCAGAAGCAGATATTCTTAAAGTCCGAGCTGGACAACCACTTTATTTTACAGTTTTAGGTAATTCACAGCGTCGTTATGAAGGCGTTTTAGAAAAAGTAGAGCCGGCTCCTGAAGCAATTCGTGCTGATGTGAGTATTAATCCTGGTATGGTGAGTGGTTCTAGTGCTTTAATATCATCAGCGATCTATTACAATGGAATTCTACATGTTGATAATGCAGATAATTTTTTGCGAACCTATATGACTGCTCAAGTTCATATTATCTTAGGGCGCGCGCAGAATGTCTTGTTGGTTCCAAGTGATGCTTTACGCGATGAGACAAGAGAGCGTAAAGCATGGGTTTCTGTTTTAGTGGGGGAAAATAAGGTGGTTACTAAACAGGTGAGCGTTGGGTTGAATAATAAGGTTATGGCAGAGATTGTTTCAGGACTTAACGAGGGTGATGTCGTCGTCACCAGTTCGTCTGATGGAGTGATGCCAGAGTCTTCTAACATGCATAGCGAAGACGAGAGTTAAAGCATGAGCACAAATCAAGCAGATGCCGTCTTCGTCTTGGAAAATATTGTGCGCAAATTTCCTGCCGGCGAAGCGTTTGTTACCGTTTTGAAAAACATCAATCTTACCATTAAACGTGGTGAAATGGTGGCAATTGTAGGTGCTTCCGGTTCAGGTAAATCTACCTTGATGAATATTTTAGGCTGTCTTGACCGTCCAACTTCTGGCCGTTATTGGATCTCTGGTAAAGAAACAGCTTCCCTTTCTGCGGATGAATTGTCGGCTTTGCGACGTAATCATTTTGGTTTTATTTTTCAGCGTTACCATTTGTTGAATGAACTGACAGCTCTTGGTAATGTTGAAATTCCGGCTATTTATGCAGGATGTGCTGTGGAAGCAAGGAAACAGCGGGCACAGGATCTTTTAACGCGTTTGGGCATGGGTGATCGGATAAATCATCGTCCAAATCAGCTTTCTGGTGGTCAGCAACAACGTGTTTCTATTGCTCGGGCGCTCATGAATAATGCGGAGGTCATTCTTGCAGATGAACCAACTGGTGCATTGGACAAAAAGAGTGGGCAAGAAGTATTGCATATTTTGGATGAACTTCATCAAGAAGGGCGTACTATTATCATTGTAACCCATGATATGCAGGTAGCTGAAAGAGCAGAGCGTATTATCGAAATCAGTGATGGGGAAATTATTGCTGATAAGCGGTCAAGGGTTGGAAAAACAAAAGTTGGTAGAAAATCTCTTCAGGAACAACAAAATCTAAAAGGCCAACAAAAACTGGGCTTTTTTCGTTCTTTTGTTGAGCGATTCCGTGAGGCGTTTGTGATGGCTTTGTTGGCCATGAATGCACATCGCATGCGGACTTTTCTAACAATGCTTGGGGTGATTATCGGTATTGGGGCGATTATTGCTATGGTAGCTTTAGGGAATGGTACACGAGAGAAAATTCTGGAAAATTTTAAAAGTTTAGGTGCTAATACATTAACCATTTTTCCTGGCAAAAGTTTTTCTGATCCACAAGCAGAAAAAATAACCAGTTTGGTTGAAGCTGATGCAGAAGCTTTATCTGGATTACCTTATGTTTCTGGTGTAACACCACAGATTTCAGCAAGCTCGAAAGTACGTTTTGGTGCAGTTGAAGTCAATGCTGTCATTGCGGGGGTGGGAGAACAATTTTTTCAGACACAGGGGCTCAAAGTTTTCAAAGGACAGTTTTTTGATCACAAGAGTGTCCATGATCGGGCGGTTGATCTCGTGATCGAGAAAGAAGCGTTGTCTGTTCTTTTCCCCCATAGCCATGAAAGCCCCCTTGGAAAGGTGGTGCATGTGGGTAATGTTCCAGCGCGTATTATTGGTGTTGTTGATTCGCAAAATAATGCAAGTGGAGATACATCAAATACCTTACAGCTTTATTTACCCTATACAACAGTGCAGACGCGTTTTCTTGGTACAACAGAAGTTCGTGCAATTACCGTTAGGATTGCTGATGATATTGATTCACATTTAGCGGAGACTATGATAAAACGTTTTCTCATTATGCGGCATGGCGGGGAGGATTTTTTCATTAGAAATTCTGAATTTTTCCGTGAACGTATCATGGAGAGTACAAATATTTTAACACTTTTAATTTCTTCAATTGCAGCTATTTCCCTGGTTGTGGGGGGTATAGGGGTGATGAATATTATGTTGGTCACTGTTTCTGAGCGGATCAATGAAATCGGCGTGCGTATGGCAGTTGGTGCACGACAAAGTGATATTTTACAGCAATTTCTCATTGAGGCGATTTTGGTTTGTGTGATTGGTGGTGGTTTGGGAATCTTGCTTGGACTTTCTATCGGTGGCTTGTTTCTTCTGTTTAAGGCACCTATCCATTTGGTTTATACTATTGAATCGATCATTATGTCTCTTACTTTTTCAACCCTCATAGGAATATGTTTTGGCTTTTCTCCAGCGCGGCAAGCTTCACGGCTTGACCCTGTTGTCGCTCTTTCACGCGATTAAGCTTTATTAATTTGGGCATGTTTGTGGAGATGCTTTATACTTAGATGAAGCGTTTATGAAGCAAAAAATGAATGGGAAAAGTTTAGTATTATTTGCTGCTCTATTTTAGAAAACGCTTTGTTCATTAAGTGGAGCGTATCACTAGAGGTAAGCGTTTTATAGCGCACCACATCATGTGAGATATGGTAGGCATATAAGCCTTCTTGAGGCATTAAATGTTTTGAGAATGCATGATGAATATTTTAAATCTTTCTTGTCGAGTCTTATGGAAGTAAATCCTATTAAGGAGAAGTTAAATGGAACCCGTTAAAACGAGATTGCTTGCAGACTGAATTTTGTTAAAAACCCTCCTCTTCTGAAATGTGAAGAGGAGGACAAATGAAATATATGGTGCGACGATTCTTAAGATTTAATTTAAAAAGAGGCGGGGGAAATGAATAGTATATCTGCTAACAAACAAAAGAACAAAAAAGAAGGTTGATGCCAAAAACAGCTTAAACCTCCGTTCTTCCAAAAAAATGAACTGGTATCGAGATAGCTGAGCAGTTTAAGAGGTTTCGTTTAGTATTTTTAAGATTTTCGGAAAAGAGGTTATGAGGATTTCTCACTTCTAGTTTTGCAGAGGGTGGTGCAAATTATAGGTGTTTAGGTTTATGCAAATAAATTATGATCGTGCTTAAGTTTTAAAATGTGATCTAAGACACAGCCATTTTCTGTTCCTTTATACGAGTAGCTTAGCTTCTTTAGAATATTTTGTTTAAGGCATCGCTTTTTTCTGCCATATCTCATGATTTTGGAGCTGAAGGATAAACAAGCCATTTGAGTTTCTAGGGTAAGGATGCCGTCAGATACTCGGTAGGGGGCGTGATCTTAAGAACTAATACCGTGAGATGCGGGTTTGATTTCATGAGTTTGGTGAGGACGACAAAAAGTTTGAGAGGCGGATGGCTTCTTATGTTGAATGATGTATGAATGAAAGGGGCTTTCATTTATTGAAAAAGAATAAGCTCATATTCAGCAGGTGTGAGATGAAGTAAGAGAACATCGTAATACCAAGCTGCAGTTATGTTGCTAAAGAACATAATGGCGCTAGTGATGAGCAATGGTATGTCTAGTTGGTATGGTATTCTTCCTCCTGCTACAAGTCCGATACAGATAAAAAAGAATTCTAAAACCACCCGCTATAAAGTATAAGAAGCGAATAATTAGTCTACGAAAGAACAAAAGGCAAAGAAATATTTCAAAAATCAATATTTTGAATATCACGACTAATATTTTGCATATTATAGGGAAATTATATGCATGATCGTTCGTAAAATGCGCTGTTTTGTGTGTGGAGTTTCTTCCTTGGTGTCTTGTGTGTTCGCAGGTGTCGTATCCATTTCCCCCCTCTCATTCTTAAGCTAAATCCTAAAATTATTGTGCACTTTATTTTGTATTCTTACAAAAGGCAAAAAATATTTTCAAAATCATCACGCCTTACCGTTTATTTCCATAGGGATATAGACATCAGTAAATGCATCATATGATTTGGGGGATACTCAAAAGGATCAAAAGATTTTCTCTTGTTGGTTTAATTAAACATAGAAGAAATGTTTTAAAATCAAGCAATTTTAAGCTTTTTTTAAGTTTTTTGGGTAGAACAAGAGGCATTGACGAATTGGTTTAGATTCGATAGTTGAAGGTATTTTTCATTGGGGTGGAAGCATGACGCTGCAATCGCTTTTACAGACCTATCGTGATCAAGCGCGTACCGAACGAGATAAAGGAACGTATTTTGAGCGTTTTGCTCTTGCTTATCTGACACATGATCCTCTTCAGTTTGGGTGTTATGAAAAAGTTCAAACCTTTAAAGATTGGGCGCATGAAAATGGTTGGGATGGTCGGGATACTGGTATTGATCTTGTGGCAAAGATGCGTGATGAAGAGGGGTTTGCAGCAATCCAATGTAAATTTTATGATGCAGCATATCGAATTAGAAAAGCAGATATTGATAGTTTTATTTCGGCATCAGGAAAAGCTCCGTTCAAGCGGCGTGTTATTATAGATAGTACTGAACGTGCTTGGAGTGATAACGCTGAAATAATGATACGGGGGCAGGATATTCCTGTTATACGGATTAATCTTTCCGATATACAACAAAGTCCGATCCGTTGGGAAACTTTTGCAGCCCAGGGCAAAGTTGTTTTGGAGGATAAAAAGAAGCTGCGTCCACATCAGCTGGAGGCATTGCGTGATGTGCGTGCTGGGCTTGCTCAAGCAGATCGGGGTAAGCTCATTATGGCTTGTGGGACTGGTAAGACATTTACCAGTCTTAAAATTGCTGAGGATTTGGCAGGTGAAGGCAAGTTTGTTTTGTTTCTTGTTCCTTCTTTGGCGCTGATGTCACAGACGGTGCGTGAATGGACAACGGATGCAGGAATTGGATTGAGATCCTTTGCTGTCTGTTCTGATACACAAGTGGGAAAGCGTCGTAAAAATAGTGATGATGTTGCTGAAATTGATGTGTTTGATCTTGCTTTTCCGGCGACAACTAATGCGGCTAAACTTGCAGATCAGGTGGGGAAGAGTGTTGCAGATAAGATGACCGTTGTGTTTGCAACCTATCAATCCATTCAGGTGATTGCTGATGCTCAGAAAAACTATGGTTTGCCAACATTTGATCTTATCATTTGTGATGAAGCGCACCGTACAACAGGGGCAACGCTGGTGGGAGAGGATGAATCCAATTTTGTTAAGGTGCATTCCAATGATGTTATTCGCGCCAAGAAGCGCCTTTATATGACAGCGACACCACGTATTTTTGGTGATAACGCAAAAAGTCGCGCGAATGAAGTTAATGCTGTTCTTGCTTCGATGGATGATGAAAAGCTTTTTGGTAAAACACTTTTTTATCGGGGTTTTTCATGGGCAGTACAAAATGATCTTTTAACAGATTATAAGGTTATTGTCTTAGCAATGGATGAAAAATTGGTCAGTTCCGCTGTTCAGAAGCGCCTTAGTGATAGCGATTCTGAGCTTATTCTTGATGATGCAACGAAGATTATTGGCTGTTATAAGGCTTTGACAAAACAAAATATGAAGGCCGATGTTGGTACGGATTCATATCCTATGCATCGTGCTTTAGCGTTTTGTAAAACTATTCAAAGTTCTAAACTCGTTCGTGATGAGTTTTCTGCGGTTGTTAGAGAATATCTTGATTATACGAAAGAGGATACAGAAAATGAACATTTTCTGAAGTGTGAAATTGAGCATGTTGATGGCACTTTCAATGCAAAGGATCGTGGTGCATTACTTGATTGGCTGAAAGCTGATAGTGGGGATGATATTTGTCGTATTTTAACCAATGCAAGGTGTTTGTCTGAGGGGGTGGATGTTCCGGCTCTTGATGCGATCATGTTTTTAAATCCACGCAAGAGCCAGATTGATGTTGTGCAAGCGGTTGGGCGGGTGATGCGTCGCTCTGAGGGTAAAAAGATGGGATATGTCATTTTGCCAATTGGTATTCCTCTTGATACTCCAGCGGAACAGGCTTTGAACAACAATGATAAATATCGGGTTATCTGGCAAATTTTAAATGCTTTGCGTGCACATGATGATCGTTTTGATGCAACGATTAATAAGGCATCCCTCGGGCAAGATATTAGCAATGTGATTGAGATTATTGGTGTCACACAGAGCACTGAATTAAAGGCTATTACGGCTGTTGTAGACAATCTTCCACTACGCGCACAACCAGCACGATTGGGCATTGGTACAGCGGAGCGTGATGTCCTTTTTACAGATGAACAAGGGGAGCTTGCTTTCCCTGTGGATGAGATTTCGCGTGCCATCATGGCAAAGATTGTCAAAAAGTGTGGGACACGAGATTATTGGGAGGATTGGGCGAGCAATATTGCGGAAATTGCTAAGAATCATATTGCACGCTTAACAGGTATTCTGGCAAAGCCAGATACTGAGGCGCGTCAAGCCTTTGACAGGTTTGTGGCAGAACTGCGTGATGATTTAAATAATGCTGTTACAGAAGCTGATGCGATTGAGATGTTGGCACAGCATATTATTACGCGTCCTGTCTTTCAGGTGTTATTTGAGGGGTATCAGTTCACACGTGAGAACCCTGTCTCGTGTGCTATGCAGCGTATGCTTGATGTGCTTGATGAGGCGAATCTTGATAAGGAATCTAAAGATCTTGAGAAATTTTATGCAAGTGTAAAATTACGAGCCAGTGGCATTACGGACCCAAAAGCAAAACAGAGGTTGATTGTAGAGCTTTATGATAAGTTTTTTCGTTACGCTTTTCCACGCACTGTAGAAAAACTAGGCATTGTTTATACCCCCGTCGAGGTTGTGGATTTTATTTTGCACTCTGTCAATGATGTCTTAGAGCAAGAATTTGGGCAAACGCTTGGCTCATCGGGTGTGCACATCATGGATCCTTTTACTGGAACGGGTACTTTTATCACGCGGCTTTTACAATCGGGTTTGATAAAACCAGAAGAGATGAAGCATAAATTTTGTCATGAAATTCATGCCAATGAAATCGTTCTTTTAGCCTATTATATTGCAGCCATTAATATTGAGACAACTTATCATGGTCTGATGGGGGGCGATTATATTCCTTTTGAGGGAATTTGTTTAACCGATACATTCCAGCTTTATGAGCAAGAAAAAGACCTGATCAGTGATTTGCTGGTGGATAACAGTACACGTCGGGCGCACCAGAAGGAACTGGATATTCGTGTTATTGTTGGCAATCCCCCTTATTCTTCGGGGCAAAAAAGTGAAAATGATAATGCGAAAAATATTGGTTATCCTAAATTGGATCGTCGCATTCGTGAAACCTATACCGCTCAATCCAAAGCGAGCAATGTTAATGGGCTTTATGACAGTTATATTCGTGCCATTCGGTGGGCAAGTGATCGCATAAAAGACTGTGGTGTTATTGGCTTTGTAACAAATGCAGGTTTTATCAGTAGTCACTCTACGGATGGTTTACGAAAATGTTTAATCGAGGAATTTAGCAGCCTTTATATTTTCCATTTGCGGGGGAATCAAAGAACTTCTGGAGAACTCTCTCGAAAGGAGGGGGGAAAGATTTTTGGTTCTGGGTCTCGCGCACCTATTGCGATTTCCATTTTGGTTAAAAATCCAGATGCACAACAGCATGGGAAAATATATTTTCGTGATATTGGAGATTATCTCACAGCAAAAGAAAAGCTCCGTGAACTTCAGAGGTTGGGGAGTATTGGTGGTGTCACACGTGAACACAGCTGGCAGATGATTACACCTGATGAGCATGGCGATTGGCTGAATCAGCGCAATAATGATTTTGAAAAATTTCTAGCCTTAGGTGACAAGAAAGGCAGTGATAAAAGGCTCTTTGAAAATTTTTCTGGCGGTATACAAACTAGTCGTGATGCTTGGACATATAACTCAAGTCGTGAAGCTTTAGCAAAGAATATGAGCAATATGATTGCTTTTTATAACAGTGAAGTAGAGCGTTTTAATGCTGCGTATCTACATTCTGATCGCAAAGCACGTGCAAATGCTGTGAACGATTTTGTCAATACAGATTCTAGAAAGATTAGTTGGAGTAGTAGCCTTAAAGAAGAATTAATAAGGGGAAAGGCTTTTAAATTTAAAGATACGTATATTACTCAGAGCCTTTATCGTCCTTTTACACAACAGTGGCTCTATTACAATCGTGTTTTTAACCATAGAGTTTTACAAATGCCACGTATTTTTCCTCTGGAACAAGCGGCTGAAAATAAGGTGATACAAGTTACGGGAATTGGAGCAAGCAGTGGATTTTCTGTTCTAATGACTAAGAATTTATCTAATCTTCATGCAATGGATACTGGTCAATGTTTTCCACGGTATGTTTATGAAGATATTGCATCCTTGAGAAAGGAGGAGAATCAGGTTCATTTGTTTGCAAATTTTGTAGAGGAAAGCAAAAAAGCTGGTCTGCAGCGGCGTGATGCTCTTACGGATGAAGGATTGGCTTATTTTAAGGCAGCTTATCCTGGTGAAATGATAACAAAGGATGATTTGTTTTATTATGTTTATGGGATTTTGCATTCTGAAGATTATCGTGCTCGTTATGCGCATAATTTATCTAAACAATTGCCGCGTATTCCAACAGTTAAAAAGGTAGAGGATTTTTGGGCTTTTGTGACAGCGGGGTGCAAGCTTGGTAATTTGCATATGAATTATGAAGAGGTTGAACCCTATTCCGTTACCTATAAACAGGGTGATCCAAGAACTTGGGTGATTTCTGATGAGAAGAGTTTTTATCGTGTTGAGGCGATGAAATTTGCTGGTAAGCGTGGTGCTATTGATAAAAGCACTGTGGTTTATAATGCGCATATCACGATGCAGAATATTCCTCTTGAAGCTTATGAGTATGTGGTCAATGGCAGGCCTGCTCTTGAATGGGTTATGGAGCGGCAGGTTGTCAAAACGGATAAAGCGAGCGGACTTGTTAATGATGCCAATCGCTATGCTGTTGAAACGGTGGGTAATCCAGCTTATCCATTGGAATTGTTTCAGCGGGTTATTACGGTAAGTTTAGAAACTATGAAAATTGTGCGCAGCCTTCCAAAATTGGAAGTGAGAGAAACTGAAAAGGTTAAATTATCCATTGTGCGGTAAAAAAGTGTTGAGTTGTCACAAACTGGCTCTCTTACACGCCTTAGCAGCTCGTGGGTATTGCGACAGCCCTTGGCACTTGAGACAAGTCCATAAGAGGCATGTCTTTCTTTTACAGTTTTACGCTGCGCAGGCTCTCTTCCTTTGTGATGTTCAAGTCCTGTGTGATGTGCAAGAAAATGGTTTTGATTGATTCAATAGAGAGCAGATTTGAAATGAGAGAATCTGATGATATTGAGAGCTCTCATTCAAGTTGTAGTGTAATAAATTTTCATTATAAATCAATATGTTATATGTGATAAAGCACCTTAGGCAGTGAGGTCGCTAAAATTATGACGCATGAGCTTTAGCGGCAGTGATGAATATTCTCAGGCAGGGTTTTCTTGTCGAGCTTTATGTGAGTAAACCATATAAATGGGGACGCTGAGAGGAACTTGTCCAGAGAAAGTGGATTGTTTACAAATCGTTGCTGATAGGAATCATCGTCCTTTGAGATGTTGAGAGGACATGACAATTTTCATGAAATCTGTCCTTTGAGGTGTTCTGATATTGAAGTGAGCAGGGAGAACGCGTTAGACAAGAATCTGGATTGTTATTGTTTACAGATCGATAGAGTTTAAAAATTTTCGTTCTTTTTTGGGGAGGAAACCAGACAAAAAGTGATCTTAGAGAGCGAAATGATTTATGCAAAATATATTGCTATAAAAAGTGTGGGATGTTCGTGGCAGTGTTCGTTTTGAACTTATTCCTATCTGTGATCTAAAATGCTTTTATGAAGACGCTTTGTAGAATGAAGAGATTGTTTTTAATATATTGATTTATAATGACTGTTTAACGTTCTCTCTCTTGAACAAGAATTCTAAGGATCATAAATTTTCTTACTTTTAGGCTTTTAAAATGACTGCCTTGCATGTCATATGAGGTTGGTATGTTCGTGTTTAAGAAAGGCGTAATGTATGCCTCTTACCAATCATCCCAAGAGGTTTAAGAGCAATCGTAATACTTGAGAGGCGGCAAAATATAGGGTGGGGCGGTTTGCATTTTTTATGAAGGGTAAGACAGTGGTATAAATAGATTTTTATGACAAGTCTGTAGATCCTATGGCTGTCTAGGGGCTCTATTTACAAGAGCTGTCTTCTATATTGGGGATGGCATTAGATAGATCACGTGTTGTGAGATCAAGTTTGGGATGTAAGAGATGTTTTTTGGTGAATGTGCAAGACAGTGACACGTGTATCGGGGCGTTGTGCTTTGTATGGGGAGAAGTTCTGGCGTGCTTTTATGGCGGTAATTCGTGTGGAAAGGTATGGAGAGAAGGGTAAAGCAGTCAGAGGGTGGCAAGGTTTAAAGTCACAAGAATAAAGGTCAGAAGGCGGTTCTGATATAGACTTGCAGTGTTTTAATATATTGGAATATGAGAATGCGGGCTTGCCTGATCTGTTGTATTGTGCTTTCAGCTTTGCTCTTCTTCACAGGATAAGCAATGAAATGGATATCAGGCATGAGATATTTAAGTTCACGCATCGAGCGCCACACATGGTAATCATGGGTGACGATATAAAGGGTTTTATAGTGATGCTTTTTGATCCAAGCGGCGCTTTCTTCGGCGTTTCCTCTGGTGTTAATCGCTTGATGCCCAATGTCAATACAACAGGAGATAAGCCGTGGGGTAATATGCATGTTATGCATGAAACTCTTCAGGTTGGTTGTGGTGTTTACACCACTGATGAGGAGTCGTGAACCAAGCCCCTTTTGTAAGAGATGAAGTCCTGTCTCTATTCGGTTTTCTCCGCCTGTAAGCACGATAATGGCATCCGCTTTGGGGAGAGGCGTTGGGGGGACAAGTCGTTCGGTTTTTTCAGAAAAAATAATAAAACCGCCCCAGAAAATGAAAACAGTGATTGCAAGAGTAAGGGTTGTTGGTGGAAAATAGCGAAATAAAAGCCATGGAGACCAACTATTATAGTGGGGCCGTTTTGGAAGAGGACGTTCTAAATTGTTTTGCGTCAATGAGTTGAAAGTGTTGTGAGTCATAAATTAAAATAAACCGTTTTCACATTGATCGATTTTTTTCAGTTGCGCTAAAATAGTCATGCGATTTGTAAGGGTGGTGAGAAAAGAAACGAAAATAATAAGCAGAGTGATTTTGCCATAAGGAACGGAACTTATGGAAATATGTCCTAATAAAGCCGTTATTTGGCTGGCTTCTGCTCTTCCCAAGTTATAATTTGTCCAGAGACAAAAGGCTGAAAACAGAAAGATGCTTGTGAAACCACCATATAAAGCACCGCGCAGTGCCGTTTTAAAAAAATGCCAATCAAATTGACGCGCAATGAAAAGGGTTTCAGTGCCAAGAAAATATAGCACATTAATAATATGGGTATTTTCTGCCAATGCATTGCGGGTGGCAAAAATGATGGTGAGGATTAGAGAGCCTAGAACCAATGCTAAAATTGAAAAACCGATAAAAACCGTGGTGTATGCCATGGTCGCAAAACGATGGACCCAAACACGGTGATCATCAAATTGACCGCCTGGAATTTGAGTTTTAATGGCATGATTGATGGCAGCAAAATTGATTTTTTCATCTCTTTTCAGAGTCACAATGATGAGGCGGGGAAGGGGAAGTTCATTGATATTGAAGCCTGTTCCAAGCCATGGCTCTAGTAATTTTTCTGTAGCTTTTTGGTCAACAATTTTTGCATCTTGTACACCAGAAAATGTTTTAACCAATTGTACGGCATCACGGAGTGCTTTGTTGATATCAACATTGTCAACGGGGCGTATTTGTATTGTTGCTTCATAGCTAATCTGATTACTCCAATTTTGGGCGGCATGTTGGACTAAATCAACACCGATTAAGGTGAGACTTGAGAGAAATGTCATAATTGCAATCACTGCAACCAGCGCTTTTCCAGAAATATTGCTACTGGGAATAATCGCTGTTGTGTTTTTTTTATTACTTGTAAAAATGGGGAAAGACTTATTCATGAATCGTCATCCGTCCATTATGGAGAAGCATACGCCGTGCTGCAACTTGTTCCATTAAGGCAATATCATGGGTGGCAATGATAACAGCTGTTCCAAAACGATTTAATTCAATAAACAAACGGAGTAGGCGTTTTGCCAAGGGGGGATCGACATTTCCTGTTGGTTCATCCGCAAGGAGGATTTCAGGCTGGTCAATGAGCGCGCGTGCAATGGCTACCCTTTGTTTTTCTCCGCCGGAAAGAACCGGTGGTAAAACATGAATGTGATCTCCCAGACCTACCCAACAGAGAAGATCTTCCACTTCACTGCGATAGGTTGCTTCTTCTTGTCCTTTTATGCGTAAAGGCAAGGAAACATTTTCATAAGTGGTCATGTGATCAAGGAGACGAAAATCTTGAAAAACTACACCGATACGTTGTCGTAGCGCAGGGAGCTCTTGTCGTTTGAGCAATGCTGTGTCTGTTCCAAAGAGATCAATATGACCGCGGGTGGGTTTGAGTGCCAAAAACATAAGACGCATCAGCGACGTTTTCCCTGCTCCAGAGGCACCTGTGAGAAATTGAAATGATCCAGGAGGAATATGAAAGCTAATATCACGAAGGACCTCAGGGCCCATTCCATAGCGTAGGCCGACATTTTCAAAATGAATCACTTTTTATTATTACTCCTGATTTTATATTGCATCATTTATTCTAAGAACTCTTACTTTCATTGCTTTAGATTTTTGTTGTAAGCTTGCTTATTTTAGATTTCATGGTTTTCAATATTTTTTATACACCCTCGTTATAGATAAATATTTTTGCTCAAGAATATTATCACTTATACTTTCTTTTTTTAGCTTTGTTTATGATTTTAGCAGGAATTTCAAAGTGATTCTAGCATAAACATCAGAACTATTTTTCCTTCTTACTCAGAGGCTTTTTTGCACTGAGTGGACATTGGGTGATTTTAAAAAGCTATATTGCTCTTTTTATCTTACTTTCTTATTCTTGTTCGTATCCCAATCCTCAGGTTTTGGCTTAAATTATTTCTTACCTCTCATGAAGAAAAGCGTTTGTTGTTAGAATGATTGAGCTTTTCATGAATTGTTTTGTTTTTTATTATCCTCGGTGGTTTTCGTAATAATGCTGAGATAATTTTAGCAAAAAACAAAAACCACCGTATGTTGTATTTCGTTGTGTTTTTTAGTTTTGTCGGTTGGCAATCAGATCTTCAACAACTTGTGGTTCGGCAAGGGTTGAAATATCTCCGAGAGTATCAAAATCGTTTTCAGCGATTTTTCGTAAAATACGTCTCATAATTTTCCCTGATCGTGTTTTGGGAAGCTGCGGAGCAAACTGAATTTTATCCAATATGGCAATAGAACCTATTTCTTGTCTCACATGCTTGATAAGGTCTTTTTGCAATTCTTCACTTGGCGCTGTTCCTTCCATGAGGGTCACAAAACTATAAATTCCTTGTCCTTTAATGGGATGCGGGTAACCCACAATAGCTGCTTCTGATACAGAGGGATGAGAAACAAGGGCTGATTCAATTTCAGCGGTTCCTAACCTGTGCCCCGAGACATTGAGTATGTCATCAACCCGTCCTGTGATCCAATAATAGCCGTCACTATCGCGCTTACAGCTATCGCCTGAAAAATATTTTCCTTTATAGGAGGAAAAATAAGTTTGAATAAAGCGTTCATGATTCTTATAAAGTGTGCGCATTTGTCCGGGCCATGAATCACTGATACAAAGATTGCCTTCTGCTTCACCTTCTAAAACATTGCCTTGGGCATCAACAATTTGGGGTTGAACACCAAAGAAAGGACGTGTGGCCGATCCTGCTTTGAGGGGGGTTGCACCGGGCAGGGGCGTGATCATATGCCCTCCTGTTTCTGTTTGCCACCATGTATCGAGAATCGGACAACGGTCATTTCCAATTATATGATAAAACCATTCCCATGCTTCTGGGTTAATAGGTTCTCCTACTGTGCCTAAAAGACGCAACGATGTTCTGTCTGAGTGTTCAACAAACGAATTTCCTGCTCCCATTAAGGCGCGGATAGCTGTTGGTGCGGTATAGAGTGTATTGACTTGATGCTTGTCGACAATTTCCCAGAATCTGCTTTTGTCAGGAAAGGTTGGTGTGCCTTCAAACATTAAAGTGGTCGCACCATTGCATAAAGGTCCATAAACCAAGTAAGAATGACCGGTTATCCAACCAATATCAGCTGTGCACCAGTAAACTTCATCGGGGTGGTAATCAAAAACATATTGGTGAGTTATCGAGGCAAAAATAAGATAGCCTGCTGTGGTATGCAAAACACCTTTGGGTTTGCCGGTTGAGCCTGAAGTATAAAGAATAAAAAGTGGATCTTCAGCATTCATGGGTTCTGCTGGACAGTCTCTTTGGGTATGAGCTATCTCTTCGTGGTACCAAAAATCACGCCCCTCTACCCATTGAATGGGGCCACAAGTTCGCCGTATAACCATGACTTGGTCCACATGCACATTTTGGCGCGCGGCTATCTCAATGGCATGGTCAACGTTGTCTTTTAAGTTAATCCGTTTGCCGCCACGCAAGCCGTGATCAGCGGTAATCATAAAGGTTGATTCACAGTCAACAAGGCGTCCTGCTATTGCTTCAGCAGAAAAGCCTGCAAAAATAACCGAATGAATGGCTCCAATGCGGGCGCAGGCAAGCATGGCATAGGCTGCTTCGGGTATCATGGGGAGATAAATGGTTACTTTATCGCCTTTCTTAATGCCACGACTTTTCAAAAGATTAGCAAAACGACAAACGTGTTCATAAAGTTCGTTATAGGTTATTTTTTTATCATGATAAGGATTATCCCCTTCCCAAATGAGCGCGATTTTGTCTCCATGGGTTTTCAGGTGGCGATCAATGCAATTATAAGCTACATTTGTTATCCCATCTTCATACCATTGAATCGATACATCTCCGTTAAAAGAAGTGTTTTTTACTTTTGTAAAAGCTTTAAACCATTCAATGCGTTGACCATGTTTTGCCCAGAAGCTTTCTGGATCATCGATGCTTTCTCGATACCATTGTTGATAAGTTTCCTCATCGAGTAAAGTATTTTTTTTGATCTCTTCTGATATTGGATAAATTTTTTCGGTCATGTTTCCCTCATTTTATTGTTTAGAAAAATCTGCCTCTGTATTTTTGTATGGTTATATTTTGGCAGAGTTTTCCCAAAAGCTTTTCATTATGAGGTTAGACTAAATGACAAAGATTAGAATAGTCAATTTTTAAATCTGATACGTTTGTCTTTAAGAGAGTATTTTATGCTTTTAGGATATTCAAATATGGCAAAGGCTATTGCGGTATAGAGCTTTTTATAAAAGCATAAAGATATTAAAAACATACCCCTATAAAGGAGAGGGAATGAGAATGCTTTTTAAAAGAATAAATTTACTAAATATTAATATAAACCAAAATATCTACGCAAAAAATTAGAAATAAAGAACATAATAAATGACGATAATGCCATTATAATAGACAATCTCCAACCTACGCCATTGAATATTTTAAAAGAAATGGCAATTATAGGAGTAATTATAATTAACATGCAAAACATTCTTATAATTTCATAGTGAATATCCATTATAACAAAATCCTAGTTATAGTATGTGATATCAATAGATACCTCTGAAAATTATTTTTTCAGTGTACTTGGAACTCATCCAATAAATATTAATATAAACCGAAATATCTACACAAACTATCAAGAATAAAAAATACAATAACTGACAATGAGGCTATTTTTATAGATAGTTTCCAACTGTAGCCACCAATTTTTTTTAAACCAATAGCATATATAGGGATAACGACAATGAGAATGCAAAACAGTCTTATGATTTCATAAAGAATATTCATTATAACAAAATCCTGATTATAAGAGGTGATCCGCAATAGATATCCCTGAAAAATATTTTATCCATAGATGTAGATATTTAACTTTGGTATATTCTTTCAAGTATACTTACAAAACTATTAATTTCAGAGATATCTTTGTCGCTATTCTCTATAAATTAGAACCAACACTCACGACCTTTTTCTATAAAGCCCCAAGCAGCACCTCCTATGTATCCCAATGACAAAGCTCCCATTCCACCTGTAAATGCACCTACTGGTCCCCCACCAGTTATACCACCTTGAATTGCACCAACTACTCCTGCCGGAAATCCTACTTCGCTGCCACGTGCATTCATGTGAGACATAAAAGCACCAGGACTACATGCATTTCCATGAGTAGGTCTTGAATTGTGCGAATGACCAAAAGAAGGCTTTGTCGCCATATGACCGAATGTGTTGAATGAACCAAACATATTAATTCTTCTTAATTATCTACATTAAAAGTAGTATCACAATGATACATTTCAAATGGCTATCGCGTATTTTTAGAGAAATGTCAAAGATAAACTTTAAAAATAACAATAAAAATACTGTATAAATAATAACTATAATATGTATACATGAAATATTCTTCTTAAGAAGATAATAATATTATTTACAATATTTTAAAATATAAGAAATATTCCCTGTTTTTCCTTAATTAAAGTTTAAAATCAGAAAAATTGCGCATATGAAAAGTTGAAGTTTTTCTATTTGTTTACGAGAAATATAAAGAGATATCGTTATTGAAATCTGCTTTGTTGCTATTGTTTTTCTTGCATGTATTATGCGCACATGCGTGGGATTCGTTCTTTTATTTTTCAGGCGGATATTGACCGTATTTTACGCTTTGTAGAGCATAGAAAGTCTCTATGCTATCGTTGGACCTTATAGATTGCTATCATGTTGTTTAGCGCGGTTCTTGGTGCTCTATTGGGTATTTGAGATGTTTATTTTGCTCAAGTGGCTTACATGAAAGAGTTTTGTTACTGTATTATGCAGCCATAAGCTTTTTTTATCTACTTTACGCCATTGGCATATGGGGAAATTGTGTGCGCGTGTTGGGGAAGTTAAGAGAATTCGTGGTTTTTAATGGAGATCATTGCGATGATCTTATTAAATATTCTTTTGTAATTATTTATTTCGCGACAGTTTTTTCATTCATGCGCAACGCCCCTCTTATCATTTTGCCTTTATATAAGGATTTATTTTTTACGTTGCTTTTGCTGGAGAGGCGGTCAGAGGGGAGTAAAGTAGAGCTAATGTGCGAGAATATGAGAGCCAAATTGTAACGCTATCTTGAAGCTATTGTATGTGTTGTGGATGTGCCGGTAAGAAATTTGAGAAGACCAGCTTTTTTGCTTATTTTGCTAACAGGATGAAAGAGGGACTGGAATCTTTTTTGCTAGAATTGCTCTTTTATTGATATTGAAGGAAATATTTTTTCTCATTTCTGCTGTTTTGGGCTTGTTCGTAGAATTTTCAATGGGAATTTATATGAAGGGGGAGTGAATTTATATGAGAGGGAATTGCTTTACACAGGGCGTTTTCCAAATAAAGCAGAGCCAATGCGAAGGACGTTAGAGTCAAACTGTAGAGCGGTTTTGAAGTCACTGGACATACCCATGGAAAGCTTTGGAAGACCTGCTTGTTTTGCTAATTTTGCTAAGAGCGCGAAATAGGGGCCGGGGTTTTCATCGACAGGGGGAATGCCCATAAGTCCGATGATATCAAGTCCATAGTTGTTTTTGCATTGGTTGACAAAAGATATAGCTTCTTGTGGTGCGATACCACTTTTTTGCGGTTCTAAGCCAATGTTAACCTGAACATAGCAGGGAAGATGCCTTTTTTGCTTTTGCATTTCCTCCATCAAAACTTTGGCTATTTTTGCACGATCAACCGTTTGAATGACATCAAAAATCTTTACAGCTTCAGCAGCTTTATTGGACTGTAGGGGGCCGATGAGATGAAGTTTAATATTTTCAAATTGTTGACGTAAAGCAGGCCATTTTTGTACTGCTTCTTGTACACGGTTTTCTGCAAACAAAGATTGTCCTGCTTGCAAAAGGGGTCGTATATCAATAGCAGAAACAGTTTTTGAAACAGCGATAAGTTCAATTTCTTCTACAGGGCGTTGTAACTCTTGGCATATTGCTGCAATATCTTTTTGAAGGTTTTGCCATGATTCAATGGAAGGGGCATCAAGGGGAGTTTGTATCTTCATATGTTTGTGCTTTATCGTTGTTGTTCAAGAGTTGGTCGTTTTTTTTAAAGTTTTATAAAATACTTAGGGAAATATTTCACGAAAATGTTGACGATGAGGTTAATCCATGATCAAGCATAATAAAACAAGTTTTTGGTTCTGTTTTATTAAAAGAGTATAATGGGAATGACGATTGAGCATTATAAGATAGGTGAACGCTATAATCCACGTGCGAGAGAAAAAAAATGGCAAGAAATTTGGGATGAAAAGAAAATTTTTCAGACTGTCCAAGAAGATGCTCGTGAAAAATATTATGTTTTAGAGATGTTTCCTTACCCTTCTGGCCGTATTCACATGGGGCATGTGCGCAATTATGCCATGGGAGATGTGGTTGCACGCTATAAACGCGCAAAGGGGTTTAATGTGCTTCATCCCATGGGGTGGGACGCTTTTGGGATGCCGGCTGAAAATGCTGCTATGCAAAATAAAGTGCATCCTAAAACTTGGACTTATCAAAATATTGCGGTCATGCGCGGGCAATTAAAACAATTAGGGCTCTCACTCGATTGGGCGCGTGAATTTGCAACTTGTGATGTGGAATATTACCACCGCCAACAAATGTTGTTCCTGGATTTTTATCAAAAGGGATTGGTGGCGCGTAAAGTGGCTAAGGTGAATTGGGACCCTGTTGATCATACTGTTTTGGCCAATGAACAGGTTGTTGATGGACGGGGATGGCGTTCTGGTGCGTTGGTGGAACAACGTGAGTTGACCCAGTGGTTTTTCAAAATTAGCGACTTTAGTGAAGATCTCTTGGCTGGGCTTGAAGAGCTGAACCAATGGCCTGAAAAAGTTCGCACCATGCAAAAAAATTGGATTGGAAAATCACAAGGTTTGCTGATTCGTTGGGCTTTAAAGTCGACAGGTGATGCTGGTGATGTTTGTGAAAAATTTGATGAGGTTGTTTGTTATTCAACGCGCCCTGATACACTTTTTGGTGCTTCCTTTTTAGCGCTGTCTGTTGATCATCCTATTGCACAAGCTTTGGCAAAAAAAGACAAAGCGTTGAGTGATTTTATTGAAAATTGTCGGTGTGGTGGAACGACAACGGCAGCTCTTGAAACAGCTGAAAAACAAGGGTTTCTCACGCCCCTTTTGGCTGTTCATCCTTTCGATTCAACGGTGCATATTCCCGTTTATATCGCTAATTTTGTGCTTATGGACTATGGAACAGGGGTTGTTTTTGGTTGTCCTGCTCATGATCAGAGAGATTTCGATTTTGCGTGTAAATATGACCTTCCAATAAAACCGGTGGTTTTGCCTTTAGGAGTTGAGAAAGAAGATTTTGTCACACCTGAAGCGCCTTATGTTGGTGATGGGGTGATGATTAATTCTAGATTTTTGGATGGTTTAACACCCCAACAAGCCTTTGAAGAAGCAGCCAAAAGGCTTGAGAAACAAATGTTCAATGGGCAACCGCAAGGGAAGAAAACAGTGCAATTTCGTTTGCGTGATTGGGGGATTTCGCGGCAACGTTATTGGGGGTGCCCCATTCCCATGATCCATTGTACAACTTGTGGGGTTGTTCCTGTTCCGCGTGCTAATTTGCCGGTTGTGTTGCCGGATGATGTTACTTTTGATCAACCGGGTAACCCTCTTGCGCGGCATGAAACATGGCAAAATGTTACTTGTCCTTCCTGTGGTCAACCTGCCAAACGTGAAACCGATACCATGGATACATTTGTTGACTCTTCTTGGTATTATGCACGCTTTACGGCTCCTTTTGCATCAGAACCGGTTGACAAACACGCAACCGCTGAATGGTTGCCTGTGCAACAATATATTGGTGGAATTGAGCACGCGATTTTGCATCTTCTTTATGCGCGCTTTTTTATGCGTGCCATGAAATTGTTAGGTTATGTGACGGTTGATGAGCCTTTTAAGGGGCTTTTTACGCAAGGGATGGTGGTGCATGAAACCTATAGGGATGAACAGGGTTGGGTTTCTCCAGCAGAAATTTCGATTGTTGAAAAAGATGGAAAGCGTCAGGCTTATAAATTAACCGATCAAAGTGAAGTGACGATTGGTTTGATTGAGAAGATGTCTAAATCAAAAAAGAATGTTGTTGATCCTGACGATATTATTGCATCTTATGGTGCTGATACTGTGCGCTGGTTTGTGTTGTCAGATTCTCCCCCCGAGCGGGATGTTATCTGGACAGAATCTGGTGTTGAAGGGGCTCATCGCTTTGTCCAGCGTGTTTGGCGCCATGTGGCTTTGAGTGCTTCTGTTTTAAAGGATATATCCCCTTGTGCAGGGCATCAGGGAGCGGCTTTGGAACTCTCAAAAGCAGCCCATCGTACGCTCCACGCTGTAGAAGATGATTTGGAAAAATTCGCTTTTAATCGGGCTATTGCACGCCTTTATGAATTCTTGAATATTATGGCACCGTTGTTAAATAGGATAGAAAGTGTTGACGATGAAATGAAAGCTTCTTTACGTCAAGCTATGGATTTTTTTCTTGCCATGATTGCCCCAATGATGCCTCATTTAGCAGAGGAATGTCATGCAGCTTTAGGGGAAGAGACTTTAATGTCTACGCTTGCTTGGCCTGTTTATGATCCTGCATTAATCGTTGAAGAATGTTACACTTTGCCGGTGCAAATTAATGGTAAAAAACGTGGTGAGGTGACTGTTGCAGCAACAGCCGATGAGGCGATGATTAAAGAAGCGGTTTTGGCTTTAGATTTTGTACAGGCGCAGCTGATTGAAAAGCCCGTGAAAAAAATCATTGTTGTTCCAAAAAGGATTGTGAATGTCGTTCTTTAAAAATTTTCTGCTTGTCGTTTTAGCTGGTGTATTCACACTGTTGTGTGGATGCAAAGTTGAGCCGCTTTACCGTCAGGAGTCGCAGAGTTCAATGGCGATGAATTCTGCTTCTTATGGAAAATTTGCTTCTGGGCAAGCTTCTTTGGGGCTTGCGCAAAAGCTCGCCTCTATTGTTGTGGAAGAACCTTCAGATCGTTTTGGTCAAATGGTGCGCAATCATTTACTGTTTCTTTTGTATGGGAATGGGGGTAAATCTTCTCTACCGGCTTATCGATTAGCATTGCAGACATCCGTATTTACAAGAGAATCGATGCAGATAGAGGTTGATTATGATAGAAAGAGAGAGGGACGACCTTCTGTTGGAACTGTTATGAGCAGAGCTTCTTATACTTTGCAGGATATGAAAAATATGCCTGTTGCAAAAGGAACAGCAATGATGAATGCATCTTTTGAACGCCTTCGTCAAGAATATGCAACGCTGCAAGCAGAAGAAGATGCAAAAAAACGTGTCGCGGAAGAGTTGGCTGAACAGATCTTTTTGTTACTTTCAAAAGATCTTTCCAATAAAATTTCTAGCCATTAAACAATATTTTGTCCTGTTTTTTTCCAGTCGTCGAGGAATATTTGCAACCCTTTATCGGTGAGAGGATGTTTGACCAGGGCTTTTAAGACTGTTGGTGGAACTGTTGCAACGTCAGCACCGCTTAGTGCTGCTTCTTTGACATGATTAACGGTGCGGATTGAAGCGGCTAAGATTTGTGTTTCAAAGTTATAGTTATCATAAATTGTGCGTATTTCATGAAGCAGTTCACTTCCATTATTTCCGCAATCATCAAGTCTCCCAATAAAAGGTGAAACGAATGTCGCGCCTGCTTTGGCTGCTAATAAGGCTTGATTGGCAGAAAAACAAAGGGTGAGATTTGTTTTTAGTCCTGCTGCTGTGAGGGCTTTACAGGCTTTTAATCCATCAAGTGTTAAAGGAAGCTTGATACAAATATTGTCGGCAATCTTTGCTAAAACAGCCGCTTCTTTCATCATGTCTTCAAATTGAGTTGCTGCAACTTCAGCAGAAACAGGTCCGCTAACGAGAGCACAAATTTCTTTTGTAACATCAAGAATATTGCGTCCTGATTTTAGGATAAGAGAGGGATTGGTGGTAACACCATCAACAAGGCTTAAATTCTGTAACTCTTGAATTTCTTCGATATTGGCGCTATCCACAAAAAACTTCATATCTAACCTCTTCTTTTTAGCTTTTATCCTATTTTTTGTTATGCGCTATTGTTGACGGCAAAAGCAAGAGAAAGAATTAATATCTGTGTAAAGAACAAGAATGCTATGATGTTAATCATATACTCGTTTTCGGTAAAGAAATACGATTTATCGTTTTCACACCCATTTCATAGTGTTGCTCGTAATAAGGTATAGAATTCATTGTGTACCAACATTTTTGCGTAGCGGTATTTTTATACTTATGAAAATAGGCTAGCATTATCACACACTTTGCTCATTTCTTATTTGCGATTGCTCTTGATATTTGAGTGTGCATCATAAGATACCTTCGGTACGTTTAACCTTATTTTTGATGAAAACGAATGGATTCATTGTGTCGTAATAAAACACCATTGAAGAAGGCATGTAAAATTTTACGCATGAAATATTTTATATGGTCAACATATTGATTTATAATGATAAATAATTGTTTAACTTAAATTATAACGCCAAAGACAGAAAGATTTTCTCATCACGTATTTTGCTTTATATTGAATCAATTAAAATCACTTGTTTGCACGTCATAAGAGGGGCAGGAATGTGGGGAATAAGTATTTCAGAAAGTACTCAAGATGCTTCTTATGAATTGTTTCAAGTGCTAAGGGGGGGCAACATTCATGAGCTGGCAAGGTATGTGATGGTGCTGGTTTACTCCTTTGTGAAGCGTAAAGATGGTGGTGATCAGTGGATTTATCATTATACCATTCATGGTTTGCGTTGCGAAAAGGGCGTGGATTTGTATGAGAGTTTGATAAATATTTAGAGAAAGGAGCTGTATCTTATAAATTAGCTTACTTTAGGAGGGAGATATGAATCACATAAAGAAGTTGTAAGTCCGTTTAGGAAGCAGGATTATTTACAAAACATTATGTACAGGACATTATTTATAGATCGGCGGGGTTAAGAATCTTCATTTTTGAAATGTGGCGAGGACCCTCAATGACTTATAGTCATTGGAAGTTCCATAAGAAGATGAGAAAAATGGGCTAAAATAGCGTTTAATGTCTTAAAAATTTCATTGGAAAGATCTTTTGACAATAAAAATCTGTATAAACAATTTTTTAACCCTATACTTTTGTACTGCATTGATTCATAAAGATAATTCACTTTTTGTATGTTGAATGAGAACCCCGAAAATCGTAGATTCTCTCGTTCTAAGCCTGTTTTATGTTGAATCAATAAAAATCATTTTCTTGCGGGTGATAAACGGGAAAAGCCGTGGAGAGTGAAACTGTCCAAAAAAGAAGAGAAAATACCTTTTATGAATCATTTTAAGTGCCAAGGGGCTTGTTGGCAACATCCACGAGCTGGTAAGGTGTGTGTTGGTACCGGCTTATTGCTTGTATTGTTGTTGCGTAGTTTCAACTAGGTTGAAAAATGTACGCATTGTTTCCACGCTTTGGCATGAAGCAAGACAAATATTGCCAAGACAAATATTGCGATGGTTTTGCGCACTATTATCCCACCGGTACTCAAAAACATGGCGTACTCTCTCTCATTAATAAAGATTTACAAATGTTCCTCGATGGGTTTGAAATGAGAAAAATTTATCGTATTGAGGGGTTCTCATTCAACATACAAAAAGTGAATTATCTTTATGAATCAGTTTATTGAGGATTAAATTGAAACATGAGGCGCAAAAAAAATAAAAGTTTTTGTGTTAAGAATAAGTTGCACTATGGGATAGTGTTGTGGAGGGGTATACTTACGATATCATGTTGAATGTTTATAGTAGATGGGCTTTATTTGCACTGGAGAATGGCGCTGGTTTTTTTGCTATAGAGGATGAGATTGGTTTTTTGTTGGTGCTTTGATGATGGAATGAGTGTTTAAAAGAATTTTTGTGAGAAAAGTGCTGTGATAGGGGGGAAAGATTGAATCCTGCAATGAATTTTAATTAAGAGTATTTAAAGATAGGTATAGACCTGTTGGTGCTTGAGGGGTTGTAGATTGGTTAAAAAGATGAATTCAAACATGATGGAGGAAAAGATTGTATCCGTATTGGTTCCTCTTCCTGTTGCTCACCCTTATAGTTATAAAGTTCCATCTTCTATGGAGGTGAACGTTGGGTCTTTTGTTCGGGTTCCGGTGATGGGGCGTGAACTTTGCGGTTTTGTTGTGGACGTTGAAGAAAAGAGAGCCGATGGGCAAGGGGCTGCACCTGTGGCGCGTGAAAAATTACGCTTTCTTCTTCATGTTTTTGATTGCCCCCCATTAAAGGCAGAAATGATCACATTTTTGCGTTTTGTTAGTCGCTATACAATGGCACCTTTTGGTCTTGTTGCACGATTGGTTTTGTCTGTACCGGCTGCTTTAGAGCCGGAAGCGCAGATGCTGGGTTTGCGATATTGTGGTGGCAATGTAGAACGTCTCACACCAGCGCGATCACGGATTTTGGAATTGGTGCGTGATGAGAAGATATGGACACGTTCTGGTCTGGCACATGCGGCTGGAACTTCGGTTTCTGTTGTTGAAGGTTTAAAAGCTCTAGGAGTTTTCGAAGATGTTATGGTTCCTGCTCCTGACCTTGTGGAAATGCCTGATCCTGATTTTTGTCCTCCTCAGTTGCAGGGAGCGCAAAATGAAGCAGCAACAGTATTGCGGGAAGGTGTTTTATCTTCTCAGTTTCAAGTTTTTTTGCTTGATGGTGTGACTGGATCTGGAAAGACAGAAGTTTATTTTGAAGCGGTTGCTCAAGCCTTCAAAGGCGATAAGCAGGTTTTAATTTTATTGCCGGAAATTGCTTTAACTCAGCAGTTTTTAGATCGTTTTTATGCGCGCTTTGGCGCTGCGGCAGCAGAATGGCATTCTGATTTGACGCCACGTCGTAGAGAACGCGTCTGGCGGCAAGTCGCAGAAGGGCGGGTGCGTGTTGTGGCTGGGGCTCGTTCGGCGCTTTTTCTTCCCTTTCCTGAGCTTGGCTTAATTGTTGTCGATGAAGAACATGATAGCGCTTATAAACAAGAAGAGCGCATTTTTTATCATGCGCGTGATATGGCAGTTGCTCGGGGCTCTTTTGAGCATTTTCCTGTTATTTTATCCTCAGCCACACCGTCGATTGAAAGCCAAGCCAATGTTTTAAAAGGGCGTTATCAAAAGGTGCATTTACCATCCCGTTTTAAAGAAGTCGCACTTCCACAGTTGCGGGTGGTTGATATGCGTCAAGGAGGGGTGCAAAAGGGGCGCTTTATTTCCTTTGCTCTTGAAAGAGCTTTAAAACAAACGCTTGATAAGGGTGAACAAGCTCTTCTTTTTCTTAATCGCCGTGGTTATGCACCTTTAACTTTATGCCGAATTTGCGGACATCGTTTTCATTGTAACGATTGTTCAAGTTGGTTGGTAGAACATCGCGCGCAAGGGCAACTGAAATGTCATCATTGTGGATATCATGAACCACTTCCTGAAGCCTGTCCTGAATGCGGAACCTTAGATCATCTTGTGGCTTGCGGACCGGGTGTGGAAAGAATTGCCGAAGAAACACAGATGCTTTTTCCTCAAGCGCGATCATTGATCCTTTCAACAGATCTTAAAGGGGGAATTGGGCAGTTGCGAAGCGAATTGCAAGCCATTGCCAATGGCGATGTAGACATTATTATTGGAACACAGCTGGTCGCTAAAGGACATCATTTTCCCAAGCTCTCTCTGGTTGGTGTTATTGATGCTGATCTTGGTCTTGCCAATGGCGATTTACGCGCAAGTGAACGTACCTATCAGCTGCTTTCTCAAGTTACCGGAAGAGCAGGGCGTGTGGGATTGAAGAGTTTAGGATTATTGCAAACTTATCAACCAGATCATCCGGTCATCAAAGCCTTACTTGCATGCCAGCCAGAAGATTTTTACACACGTGAGATTGCAGCACGTCAGCATTATCATTTGCCCCCCTATGGGCGGCTTGCCTCTTTGATTGTGTCGGCACAACAGCGCCAAGCAGCAGAACATTATGCGCGCGCATTGCGTCAAGTAGCACCACGGGAAAAAAATGTCTCTGTTATGGGACCAGCAGAAGCGCCTTTGGCTTTGGTTCGGGGGCGTTATCGTTTTCGGCTTTTGCTGAAAGGACAGCGCTCTTTTGATATACAAGGGTTTATACGTGTAATGCTTAGTAGTATACCCAAAATGCCCAGTTCCGTTCGGGTTCAAATTGATATTGATCCGCAAAGCTTTTTCTAAAACCAGTATCGCATAAAGCGAAGGTCTTTTTGCTTAAGGTGCTTTACTTGAACTCTTCTTATTATTCAGAATAAGCATCCAAGCAGCAAAATATGATATATGTACATTGCATTAAGCAGCGCCACGGGAAAAAATATCTCTGTTATGGGACCAGCAGAAGCGCCTTTGGCTCTGGTTCGGGGGCGTTATCGTTTTCAGTTTTTGCTGCTTTTTTTATTTTAGGGGCAATATTCTTTGGATAAGGGGGCAATGCTTAGCGGTATACTCCAAAATGCTCAGTTCTATTCTGGTTCAAATTGATATCGATCCATAAAGCTTTTTCTAAAGTCTGCGCAATATTAAAATGAAGGGTGTGGATTTAAGAAGATCGTGTTTTTGATGTTGTTTGACAGTCAAATCTCATACAGCAGCATGTAACAGAAAATAAAATGTTTTTGTACTGTACGAGTCGTTTTGATGTTATACCCAATTAGAGTGAAAAATATTATATCTGCTTTATTTATCTTTGATGAGAACACAGATTCATTTTGGAGCGTAAAGGTAAAAATGAGCGTCTATCGTTACCATCTTTTTATTTGATTTTATCGTTTTAAAAGCGTTCATAGCAATATTTTTTTCATGGAGCTGTTCCAGTTCTTCACGCTTTTATTACCCTCATTTTTTAATGGGGTTGCGTTTTTCATGCAAAGCAGAGCAACCAAAACAGAATATTATTGTATTGTTACATTTCTTGTTTAAGTAAGTGTTTCTCAGTACGCTCGAATTCATTTTACGATGTTATCCGTGAATAATATAATGTAAGGGCTTTCATGAATGCAGAAGCCGTTAGGGAGTACCACCTTTATTTTATAAAGTACCGGTTGGCACCATTATATTATTTTAGCTCTTAATCTTACGAAAGCTCTTAGTCCTTGAGAGCGTTTATAAGAGATGTTTTTTCTTTAATCATTTTATCCATCTTCCTTACTTGTAATGGAGCAAGAGAATGATTTTGATCAAAGGATTTGAAATGAGAGAATCTTACGATGTTGGGGAGTATTCAGTATGAAGAAAGAAGCATTATCATTATAAATCAATGCATTGTATATTTAAGTTGTATATTTAAAAAGTGTTTTTAAAAGGAAATAATTTGGTGAAATGTTTTCAGAAGCGTGGGTATTTGAAGAAAAAAGATCAAATTTTTCTTAATTTTAAGAGGGATATCAGTTATTTTTTCTTGCTTATGAGTTTGAAATAACACATTTTTTCAGTCGCAGTCGCAGTCGCAGTCGCAGTCGCAGTCGCAGTCGCAGTCGCAGTCGCAGTCGCAGTCGCAGTCGCAGTCGCAGTC